>JBGPFD010000087.1:0-13206 GCA_041483175.1 Thermoanaerobaculia bacterium
GGCTGAGGATGCGTTGGCAGGATCGGTCGAGTGTAACGGTCCTAGAGGACTTTGCGGGGATCGCTTCGATGCCTCGCCCCACCCCGAAGGCAATATCCAATCTGGGCCTGGGGAGGGATCGGCGCTGTAGACCGCGTCACCCTGCTCTTGTGACCGGCGACCCCGAGAGTGATTCCTGCAGCGCCAGCGCCCGTGGAAAGAGGACGCAGTTTTCGAGAAACATGGAGTGGCAGAGATCGGCCTCCAGTCTCGAAAGGCTTTGCAGGATGGCGCGGCAGCGCGGAGAAAGGTCATGCGATTCGATGGCCATGCGAAGTTCGCGCATGAGGCGCACACGAGCGCCGATCGAGCCGTGCTCGATGAGCAGTTCCTTGATCGTTTGTGTCATCTCGTTCTCGCGTGCTCGCGGCGCGGCCTTCGATTGCCAGAGCGCCTCGAGCCGCTGAATGAGCGGAAAAACCTCCTCCTGCTCGCGATGAATGTGCGGCAACAGCTCGTTCGTGAGAGCCTTGAACTCCTCCCGCATCCGTTGCAGCGTCTCGTCGCCCGGCGACTCGCTGCACAATTCGGCGAGCTCCTCCGCAATGCGCGCCAGATCGTTACGCGTGAGGTGGTAATGCTGCTCGATCAGGAACTCGACCAGCTCGGCCAGAGAGCGATCGAGCCACGATGCCTGATGACTCGGCGGCAACCTGCGGAGCTGTAGGACCACGGCATCGGGGTCGACGCCCTCCAGTCCGGCAGCCTCGGCGATCGACCGCTCGCCCGGCGAGGAGTAGTCGATCCCCATCGCGTCCAGCACGCCGCCCGCGCCGGGCAGAGTCGCCACGACCTCGGCAATATGCGTATTCCGGTCGATATCCATGATCCGTTATGCGACTTTCTCCGCGACAGCGACTTCCCGAACCACGGTGAGCACCGGACAGCGCGCAAAGCGGATGAGCCGTTCCGTCGTTGTGCCGATGACCGTGGTCTCGCGCAGCAGCTTGTGTTGCGCACCGATGACCAGAAAATCCGCACCCACGTCCTCAACGCAGTCGAGGATGCGCTCCGCGGCGCCACCGCGAAGAACGATCTCGCGATATGTACAGTTCTTCTGCACCTCCGGCGCGATCCAGCGCCGGATGCGTTGCTCGTCGTCTTCCTTGTTGCTGACGGCTTCTCCTTCGATCACGTGTGCGATCACCAACTCACAGCCGAACCTCTCCGCGAGCTGGGTTGCCGTCCGGAGGGCATCGCGGGCCACGTCGGTGAAATTGACCGGGCAGACAATTTTCGTGACGCTCGCTTTTCCAAGGTGCGGCTGACGATCGGTGCGGCTGATGCTCAGCACCGGGCAACGGGCGCCATGCAGCACCCCCTCGGTTACCGATCCGAGGATCGTGCGCCGCCAGCCGCGCAGGCCATGCGTGGCCATGACGATCAGGTCGGCGGCGCACTCGTGCGCGTGGTGCAGGATCATCGGAATCGCCTGCCCCCCGATGACCACCACCTGATACGACTTTCCCGCGAGCGAAGCGTCCGCGTAGGCCCGAACCTCTTTCTCCAGCAGGACGAGATCCTCGCCGGTGCTGACGAACGGCGCCGGCACGCCGGTAAGCGCGTCGATCGGAAATGCCAGCGGGTCTGCGTAAAGGATGATCAGCTCGGCCGCAAACTTCTCTGCGAAAAGGCGCGCGTAGTCGAGCGACACGCGGGATGCCTCGCTGGTGTCGGTCGGAACGAGAATCCGCTTGATCTCGAAGTCGTGCATAGCAGACCCCCCCACTCCTTACATAGGCCTCGGTGTCCCCATCGGCGAGTACCGCGGTCACGCGTGTGCGTGAGATGGCTCACTCTCCGGATGAGCGATCCGATCGTTCAGCAGGAAGGCAAAGCACGTCAGACCGGCCACGGGAAGCGCAAGGTCTTCGATCATCCCGAATTGGAAGACCGCGGTCGTCCCGATCAGGGACCACAGAATCGGCGCCACGGCGACGGAGACGGGTACCGGCGGCCTGGCGATCAGAAGCAGTCCGAGGGTGAAGATCGTCAGCGGGCACGGGGCACCGAACGTGGCTGCCTCCGGATAGAGATGTCCGGCGAGGTACCCGACCGCCGGATAAATCAGCAGCGCGTAGGCGATGAATGCGCTGCCGATTCCGAGTCGCCGCGACGGGACATCGCCGAACTGCAACGCCGCCGCATTCCGCAGCATCAGAACGGCGGCACTCAGGAAAAGCAATCCGAACAACCACGCCGCCGGGTTCACGCGCGCGAAGTGCACGGCGTGGTAAACCACTCCGCACCAGGCCCAGAGCGCGGCGAGGATCGTGGAGGCCACACGGTTGTTCCAAAGCGCCCCCGCAACGGTGACAATCGCCAGAAGAAACAGCGCGGCCTGCAACGGCCAGATCGCCTGGTTATACTCCGCGAATACCTGAAAAAACTGCTCTTTGGTCAATGGCATGGCTATGGCGTGATCGCCACCTTCATCACTCTGCGAACATCGGCATGACCTCCGTTGATTGTGTGCCGGTAACTGCACAAATCGCACGGTCCCCTGCCACGGATGCCTGGTGATCCGTGTCACCCCGGGTCTCGATCGGATGCTCGATCCCCCCATGTAATCGCTGTCACATGGTTGTGGTGTGGCCCCTCCTCGCCGTTTTGTGCGCCGCGACCGATGATGCAGAGGCATGGTTGCGCTGGCAGATGCATCTCCGCGCGACGTCGTGTTCCACGCGCGAAATCTCTCCAAGACGTACCACATGGGAGAGGTGGAAGTTCACGCCCTTCGCTCCGTCGATCTCGACCTCTACGCCGGCGAGCTGATTGTCATCCTCGGTCCGTCCGGCAGCGGAAAATCGACGTTGCTGAACATCCTCGGCGGACTTGATGTCCCGACCGGCGGTGACGTGCGCTTTCGCGATCACATGCTCACCGGCGCCGACGATCGCGAACTCACACGATTCCGCCGCGAGCACGTCGGGTTCGTTTTTCAGTTCTACAACCTCATTCCCAGTCTCACGGCATTGGAAAATGTCGAACTGGTGACGGAGATCGCTGACCGGCCGCTCGATCCGCGAGAGGCTCTCCGGCTCGTCGATCTCAGCGATCGCCTCGATCATTTTCCGGCCCAGCTCTCGGGCGGCGAGCAGCAGCGGATCGCCATCGCCCGTGCTGTTGCTAAGCGCCCCGACGTTCTGCTGTGCGACGAGCCGACGGGCGCGCTCGATGTGACCACGGGGCGCGTCGTTCTGCGCGTTCTCGACGACATCAACCGCGAGCTCGGCACGACCACAGCAGTGATCACGCACAACGCCGCGATCGCCAACATGGCCGATCGCGTGCTGCGCATGGGCAGCGGCACGATCGTGGAAGCGCACAGCAATCCGGCGCGGAAGCGGCCGCAGGAACTGGAGTGGTGAGATGCGCGCTCTCGACCGCAAGCTACTGCGAGACGTGGTCCGCATGCGCGGGCAACTCGGCGCCATCGCCCTGATCGTCGCCTCGGCCGTCGCCACGTGGGTCAGCATGCGGGGAAATTACGAGGCACTCGGCCGCGCGCAGACCGCCTTTTACGCGGAGTACCGCTTCCCGCATGTCTTCGCGCCGCTCGTACGCGCTCCGGAGGCGGTGGCCGCACGGATTCGCGATCTCCATGGTGTCGCCGCCGTCGAGACCCGCGTGGTCAGCGACGTGAACCTCGACGTGCCGGGACTCGACGAGCCGGCAACGGGCCGGCTGATCTCCATTCCGTCGGAACCATCGACAATGCTGAATCGAATCCATCTCCGCGCCGGCCGCCTTCCCGAACGGGGGCGGGACGACGAAGTGGTCAGCAGCGAACGTTTCTCGAAAGCAAACTCCATACTCCCGGGGGGCACACTTTCCGCGGTGATCAACGGACGCTGGAAGCAATTGCGCATCGTCGGCGTCGGCGTCTCGCCCGAGTACATCAACGAAGTGCGCGGCGACGCGACGTTTCCCGACTACCGTCGCTTCGGTATCCTCTGGATGCGACGCGACGCGCTAGCGCCGGCATTCTCGATGGACGGCGCGTTCAACGACGTCTCTATCGTGCTGGCGCCAGGCGCAAGAGAGGCCGACGTCATCTCGGCCGTCGATCGCATACTGGGACGTTACGGCGGGCTCCATGCATACGGTCGCGACGATCAGTTCTCGCATCGCTTCATCCGTGACGAGATCGCGCAGGATCAAGTGACCGCCACGACGATTCCGGCGATTTTTCTCATGGTCGCGGCGATGCTCATTCACATCGTCATGTCGCGCCTGGTTGCGGGCGAACGCGCGCAGATTGCCGTACTGAAGGCGTTCGGCTATCGCAGTCCGCCAATCGCCGCACACTATGTAAAATTCGCCCTGCTGACGGTTCTCGCCGGTTCGCTCGCCGGTGTTCCGCTGGGAATCTTCCTCGGCATGAAGCTGACGCTGCTCTATCGTGAGTTCTTTTCCTTCCCGGCGCTCCGATTCGTGGTCAGCGCAAGCTCGATCGCGTTTGCGATCGGTGTCACGGCGGCCACGGCCGCCGCGGCCGCCATCCTCTCCGTGCGTCGCGCGATCGCCGTGCCGCCGGCGGAAGGGATGCGCGGCGAGCCGCCGCCGCTGTACACACGCACGCCACTGGAGCCGCTGCACAAAGTCTTCTCCTCCGCGGGGCGGATGGTGCTGCGCACGATCGAGCGCCGTCCGTGGCGAGCCCTGCTCACCATCATCGGCATCGCCTCGGCGGCGATGATCCTGGTCGTCGGGCGCTACTCATTCGACGCGCTCGACGCGATCGTGGAGACCGAGTTTCGCGGCGCGCAGCGCGATGATGCGACGGTCACGTTCATCAAGCCGCAGCCGATGATCGCGGTCAGCGAGCTTCGCCGTCTCGATGGCGTACAAATCGCCGAACCGTTTCGCGCCGCGCCGGTCCGCATCTCGTTCGGCCACCGCTCCCGCCGCATCGCGCTGCTCGGCCTTCCGCCCACCGCAACTCTGCGACAGGTCACCGGCGCGGACGGGCGGCACCACATCATTCCGTCTTCCGGGGTGATGATCACGCGAAAACTCGCCCGGCTGATTGGAGCCGAGCGCGGCAATCGAGTACGCATCGAGTTGTTGGAAGGGCGCCGCGTGACGATGGAGTTGCCGGTCGTGGATATCGTCGATGAGCTCATCGGCACCAATGCCTACGTCAGCCTCGATACGATGCACGACTACCTCGGCGAGACCGATGCCATCAGCGGCGCCTATCTCGCCGTCGAGCGTTCCTCCGAAGCCCTGCTGCACCAAGCGCTCAAGCGGCTACCGAATCTCCAGGTGGCGACGTTTCGTGAGGCAATGCTGGCCAGCTTTCGCGCCACCGTGGCGCAGAACCTGAACCTTTCCATGACCCTGCTGATCATGTTCGCCTGCGTTATCGCCTTCGGCGTCATCTACAACAGCGCCCGCGTCGCGCTCTCCGAGCGCGGCCGCGATCTGGCGAGCCTTCGCGTGCTCGGCTTCTCGCAGCGCGAGGTGGCCACGATGCTGTTCGCGGAGCAGGCCCTGCTGACAGGCATCGCCATTCCGCTCGGATTTCTCTTTGGCCGTTTGATCGCGCACGTGCTGGCCGTGGCGCTGGAGACCGATCTCTATCGTCTTCCGGAGGTGATTAGTGCGAAGAGCTATGCCTTTGCGTTTCTAGTGGTTGCCGCGGCGTCGATCGCATCGGCGGCGGCCGTGCGCCATCGAATCGCCACGCTCGATCTGGTCGAAGTGCTGAAGAGCCGGGAGTAAATCATGCGTGTCACGAAACGGCGCCTGGGGCTGATCATCGCAGTGGCCGTGGTCCTCCTCGCCACCGCTTTTGCATTCCGTCCGCGGCCGGTGGTCGTGGACGCGGTGCGCAGCGGCCGCGGCCCGATCGTTACCACCATCGACGAGCAGGGAATCACGCGCGTGCGCGAGCGCTATGTCGTCGCCTCCCCGGTTGCCGGACGCCACGCGCGCATCGATCTCCATGCCGGCGATGCCATCGAACCGGGAGGGGTCCTCGTACGCATCGATCCGGTGCCGCTCGACGCCAGAACGATCGCTGAGCTGACGTCACGCGTCGACAGCGCAAAGCGCACCGCAGCCGAAGCGTCGGCTGCCGCGCATCGCGCCGAGGCACTTTCCGCGCAGACCAAACGCGATCACGCGCGCCTCGAGCGGCTGTCACGGGAAGGGATTACTGCCAGTGGGGCGCTGGAGCAGGCGCGCACGAACGAACTGCAAACCGCACGCGACGCCGAAGCCGCTCGTTTCCGCGCCGAGGCGGCGTCATTCGATGTGGAAACGGCGCGCGCTGCGCTGCTCGCAGCCGGCTCGGAGTCGACCAGCGCGCCGCAATTCGCGATCCGCTCGCCGATTCACGGCCGCGTGTTGCGCGTCATGCACGAAAGTGAGGGAGTGGTCGCCGCCGGCGCACCGCTACTGGAAATCGGAGATACCGGTACGATTGAGGCAGTGATCGACGTTCTCTCCTCCGATGCAGTCCGGGTTCGCCCCGGCGATGCCGTGCTGTTCGAGCACTGGGGCGGCGATCGGCCGCTAGCCGGAACGGTCCGCCTGATCGAACCGTCGGCGTTCACGAAGGTGTCGGCGCTCGGCGTCGACGAGCAACGGGTGAACGTCATCGCCGACTTCACCGATCGGCCGCAGCAGCTCGGCGACGCCTACCGCGTGCATGCGCGGATCGTGATCTGGCGCGGTGAGGTATTGAAAGTGGCGGCGACGGCGCTCTTCCGAGACGGCGACCAGTGGTCGGTCTTCGTGATCGACGGCAGTCGCGCACGCACTCGACGGGTCAACATCGGACACCAGAGCGCGACCGAGACCGAGATCACTGGAGGCCTGCAACCAGGGCAACTGGTCGTCACGCATCCCTCGGAGCAACTTCGCGACGGGATTCGCGTCTCGCTCCGATGACGCACGGCGCGCATTCCCTTGACGCGCACGAGGTCAAGCGCCGGCTCGGCGTCGATCCGGCGACCGGGCTCGCGCCGCACCACGTTCTGGAGCGGCGTGCACGTCATGGCGCGAACGTCTTGCCGCGCGTCCGCCCGCGACGGCTCTCGGCGATGATCGTCGAGCAGTTCGCAAACATCATCGTCGTGCTCCTGGCCGTCGCAGCGGCGATCAGTTGGTTTACCGGCGACCGCGCGCAGGGGGCGGCGATCGTCGTGGTGCTGATCCTCAACGCGGTCGTTGGTTTCATCACCGAATGGCAGTCGGGCCGGGCCCTCGACGCGCTACGGAAGCAGACCCGCATGACGGTCTCCGTCCGGCGCGACGGCCGGATCGTCACCGTTCCCGCCGAAGAGTTGACCGTCGGCGACATCGTCCTTCTCTCGGCGGGCGATCGCGTCCCCGCCGATTTGCGCGTGCTCGAGGCGGCCGGGCTGCAGTCGCAGGAGGCCGCGCTGACCGGCGAGAGCCACAGCGTGACGAAGACGGTCGAGCCGGTATCGATCGAGGCGCCGCTCGCCGACCGCACCTCGATGCTCTACCTCGGCACGATCATCACCGCCGGCAGAGGCGTCGGCGTCGTCGTGGCCACCGGTGGCGAGACGGAGCTCGGCCGCATCGGCCGGCTGGTGATGGAAATCGACGAGGAGCCGACGCGCCTGCAACAAAAGCTGCAGCAGCTCGGACGACGTCTGGTCTACATCGTCCTGATCATTGCCGCAATCGTCACCATCACCGGCTGGCTGCGCGGCGATCCGCTGTGGGAGATGGTGGAAGTCGGGATCAGCCTCGCCGTCGCTGCCGTTCCTGAGGCTCTGCCCGCGGTGACCACGTTCATCCTGGCCTTCGGCGTGCTGCGGATGGCGCGGCAGCACGCGATCGTGCGCCGCCTCTCCGCCGTGGAAACGCTCGGCAGCACGACCGTGATCTGCTCCGATAAGACCGGGACGCTGACGCTCAATCAGATGACAGTGATCGATGCGAATACAGAGCCCGACGGGCCGATCGTCGCCGCATTGTGCAACGAAGCGACCGGCCGCATCGGCGACCCAACCGAGGTCGCTCTACTCGAATGGGCGGAGCGGATGGGCGTCGATACCGAGCGCGTCCGGCTCGACCATCCGCGCGTGGCCGAGTTTCCCTTTGACCCGCGAACGAAGCGAATGACCACCGTGCATCGCGATGGCGAGCATTATCTCTGGGCGCTCAAGGGAGCGCCGTCCGTCGTGATCGCGGCGTCATCATTGTCCGAAGCCGACCGCGAACGGTTTCGCGGCCTCAACGAGGCGATGGCGGACCGCGGGCTACGCGTCCTCGCGCTGGCGGAGAAGCGCGCGCCGACACCCGAGAACGATGAGCCCTTCACGTTTCTCGGCCTCGTCGGCCTCGCCGACCCGCCCCGTCCCGGCGTTCGGGAAGCGATCCGCACGACGCGTCTGGCGGGCATCCGCGTGATCATGCTGACCGGCGATCAGTTGCACACCGCGCGGGCGATCGGCCGGGAGCTGGGACTCGAGGAGAAGAACGTCTTCGCCCGCGTTTCGCCCGAAGAAAAGTATCGGATCGTCGAGTCGCTGCAAAAGGACGGAGACGTCGTGGCGGTCACTGGCGACGGCGTCAACGACGCGCCGGCGTTGAAGAAAGCGGACGTCGGCGTGGCGATGGGAATGCGCGGCACCGAGGTGGCGAAGGAAGCGTCGGACATCGTGCTCGCCGACGACAATTTCGCCACGATCGTGAAAGCGATCGAAGGCGGCCGTACGATTTACGCGAACATCATCCGATTCGTGCACATGATGTTCTCGCACAATCTGAACGAGGTCCTGACCATCTTCGTGGCGCTGCTGATCGGATGGCCGCTCCCGCTGCTACCGCTGCAGATCCTCTGGTTGAACCTGGTGACCGATGTCTTTCCCGCATTCGCGCTGGCGCTCGAACCGGGCTCGCCGGAGGCGATGCGCCAGCCGCCGCGCGATCCGAACCGCCCGATTTTTTCGGTCACCCTGCTGACCACCATCGGGTGGCAGGGGGCGATGCTGGCGACAATCTCCCTATCCGCCTATGGCTGGGCGCTCTCCGCGTACGGTCCGGGCGCGCACGCGCGAACGATCGCCCTTCTCGCGCTGGTCGGCGTGCAGGTGGGGCATACCTTCAACTGCCGTTCGCGAATTCGGTCGGCGTTCGATCGCCTCTTCAGCAATCCGTATGTCTGGATATCGACGGCGATGGTGATCGCGCTGCAGGCGCTGGCCGTCACGTTTCAGCCGCTGGCGCGGATCCTCGGACTCGTCGCGGTCGGATCCGCCGGCGCGACCGCGTTCGCGGTCGCCGTGTTCGCGCCGATCATCGTCGTGGAAATCCAGAAAGCCATCGCGCGGCGATCGCTCACCACGCCTCATGCCCGGCGGCAGGACGCCCCGCGGCCACCAGCCGCGGAAGAATGAAGTTGTAGGAAACCTTGATGTGCTGGTGAATCTCGCGGATGAGCGTGCGCGCCGCGGCCTCGAATTCCGTCCCCTGCGATTGATCCGCGTCGGCCCGCAGATCGTTCGCCCGGAGCGCGAGAATCGAATGGTCCATCGCCAGATGGCGCACGATCTTTTCGTCGACGTTCACCTCGGCGCCGACGTCGAGCGCTGCGGCGATGGGGCCCAGCGTGCACCGAACGGTCGCCTCGTGCGTTTGAATCACGCGATCGATGGTGTCGATCGTGCTGCTGCAACGCGCTCGCGCGCCCTTCTCAAGCTTCGCAGCGGCGTTGCGCGCCTTCACCAGCGCCGGCTCGAGGCGCAGATCGAAATGCTGGTCGAGATCGGAAAGCAGCGTGACCAGACTTTCCTTCGCCGGATCTTTCAGGCCGCGATCGCGCGCCAACAGCCGGAAGGCGATGTCCTCAGGGCAGACATGCGCCACTTCGCATGCCGCACGCAGCGGCCGCGTCCATCCGAACCAGTAGTCGATCCCTTCCTCTTCGAAGAGATCCTCGGCGTTGGCCGCCACCCCCACGACATGACTCAGGGGTCCATTGGGGTCGATCGTTGCGTACATTCCGCTTTCAGGATGGTCCCATCGCGCGGTGCCGGCTGTGACTGGCGGTCAGCGCCGGAGTGATGTCCGCCACACCACAGGGGTGACTGAGGCTCTGTCGCCCACCGCGAGCGACGACGATGATCGGGCTTCGAAGGAGACCATCATGTTCGGACAGAAGACGTCGTTCAAAAGATTCGTGTTCACTTTCGGCACGGGCCTGATTACCGGTGTCGCGATCGGGTTGCTCTACGCTCCGATCACCGGCAAGAAGATGCAGAAGAAAGTCGCCGACGCGACCGACCGGGTCATGGACAAGGTCGACGACCTGCAGCATACGGTGCGCAAGATCGCGAACGCGTGATCCGCATCGTCATCCTGACCCTGGGCGGAGCGAAGAGGAAAGCCTTCGGCCACCTTCTCCCCGTGCGACGGGGAGAAGGATATTAGGCCGCCTGATCGAGCTCCATTTTCACGGCGACGAAGCGCAGCAGATCCTTCAGCGTCAGAATGCCGACCGGTTTTCCGTCCGAGACGACGATCAGACGCGACTGCTTGTTCCGATGCATCCGGCGCAATGCATCGACGACCTCGGTTTGCGGCGCGATGGTGTTCTCATCGGAGCAGGGTTCGGCGATCGAACCGACGGTCTGCCGGCCCCACTCCTCGCGCGGAACCTCGCGGATCTTCTGCGTGGTGATGCAGCCGACCAGCCGGTCTCCGTCGACGACCGGATAAAGCGCGAAGTGATAGCGGTACACGTAGTCGTTCACCAGATCTTCGATGGAAATCCAGCGCGGCACGGTGATCGGATCGGGTTTCATGAACTTACTCACCGGCTCGCCTTCCAGCGTCTGCCTCACGACGAGCTGCTGATACGACGCGAGCGCGGCGTTGCGGATAAACATGCCGATCAGAAACCACCAGATTCCGGTGATCAGGTTTCCGCTGAACGCGCTGATGATGCCGATGATCACCAGGATGAATCCGAGGATCGAGCCGGCCTGCGACGCGTAGCGGGTGGCCGTGCGCACGTTGCCGCTGCGCCACCAGAGAATCGAGCGTAGAACACGCCCGCCGTCGAGCGGAAATGCGGGGATCATATTGAAGATCGCCAGAATGATGTTCGTGCTGCCGATGTACAGGAGCACGCTGGTGATCATCGTCGATGCGTGCGTGATCGTGGCCACCGCGTCAGCGATGAAGAAGAGGATGCCGATGCCCACGCTCGTCGCCGGCCCGGCGGCCGACATCAGCAGCTCGGCGCGCGCGTTCGGCGGCTCGTCGTCCATCTCCGCGACGCCGCCGAACACGAACAGCGTGATCCCGCGCATCGGAATTCCGAATCGCCGCGCGACCATGGCGTGCGCGAATTCGTGCGCCACAATGGAGAGGAAAAAAATGATCGCCCCCGCCACGCCCATCGCCCAGTACATGCCCGCCGCGAGGCCGGGAACCATGTGCGGAAAGACGCCGGTGGAAAGCGAGGCCACCACCAGCACGACGACGATCAGCCAGCTCAAATCGGCGCGCACGGCGAAGCCGAACAGCTTGAAAAGCGTCAATCGCGCGCCGAACACGGCGCCAGTATCATGCAAACCTTTGCCCTCGGGTAGTGTCGGCTCTTAGCCGGCGCCAAGCCTGTCCTCACGTAGCGCCGGCTCTTAGCCGGCGCCGAGCCTGTCCTCGCGTAGCGCCGGCTCTTAGCCGGCGCCGAGCCGACTGAGAGTCGGCTCTACGTTGCGGGCCGGATGCCGCAATACTCCGTCTTCATTCCCCACGTGCCGTCGAACGCGGAGCCAGCGACTTCGACGATGTCAAGACTTTGACCCGGGCTCGGCGATCTTTTACAGAAATGGAACAGATTGTGCCGGGCCGTGGTTCTGCCCGAAGTACCATTACAGGACAAAAAGGGGACGGAATGAAGAAGACAGGTGCTTTGGCAGCCATGCTCCTGGTGACCGCGAGCCTCGCGCAAATCGCGAATGCGGCGGAGGCGCAGCCGTTTCAGATCACGCTTCCCACCGGATTCAGCGCCTTTGCCGCGCAGACACAGACTGCGAAATCGCCGAGTGGCAAGAACATCCAGGTGACTACCTGGGTCTCGAAGTCGCCGACGACCGAGGCTGTCGTCGTCAGCGTCACGAAGTTGTGGGCGAGAATCGAGAATCCGGACCAGCAAATGGCCAACAGCCGCGACTCGCTCGTCAAGAGCGTCAACGGCACGATCGATTCCCAGCAGAAGATCGACGGTTCGGCCCCTGGAATGCGCGTCGACTTTCACAGCGGCAACGCGTTTTTGCGCGCGCGCCTGTCCGTGAAGGGCGACTCGCTCTATCAGCTCCTCTACGTCGGCCGCTCCGCCGAACAACGCTCCAATCCTTCGGTCGACGGCCTCTTCCAGTCGTTCGCCATCAGCGACACGCCCGCGCAGACCGCCGCCGCCACTGCCGCGCACTGAACGGCCGCCAGCTGTAGGGCACGCCTGCGGCGTGCCGTATCCCGGTGAAACGGCACGGCGCAGCCGTGCCCTACAGTGCTTTCCGCATCTGCCACAACAGATGGCTCAGGTGATCGCGCCGCGAGTCGCCGGTGGTGACGATCAGCAATTTCGTGATCTTTAGCTCCAGCGGGTCGGTGTAGAGCAGGATCAGCATTTCCCGGACGAAGCTGGTGTTGAGCGTGATGTCGTTGTCGGTCCCGACGCCGAGGCTTAACCCCTTCTTCTCCCACCACGAAAAGGGATGATCGCCGTACTCGGCGAGCGCGCCGGTGAGCTTCTTGTTCGACGACGGAAGCGAGACCAGCGTCAGACGCTTGTCGATCATCCGGTTGAGCACGTCGTGCTGGTAACGCTCGACCTCGCGCGCATGATGGAACTTCGTCTTGGTCGCCAGCGTCGCTTCTGATTCGTTGAGCGGCTCGCCACGCAGCAGCTTGTCGCGGATCTCTCCCCGCTCGCTCCAGTCCATGTCCATCAGCTCGGCGTGCTCACGGCTTCCGGCGCGCACCGCCTGGCTGTGCCGGTTGGCTCGCAACATGTTCTGCAGCAGGCCGTGAAAATAGAAATTCGGGTTGATGCCCAGGCTGAGCCCGTGCTCGATGGCTTCGACGTTCCAGATGTTCATGGCGTTGTCGACCGCCTGAATCCCCTGCCGCAGCGTGTTCCATGTCTCCCCGTGGTGGCTGCGCGTGCGA
>JBGPFD010000088.1:0-13194 GCA_041483175.1 Thermoanaerobaculia bacterium
ACCGTGCTCTGGGTCAGCGGTGCGCGCGCCTGCGTCGACACGGCCATGTGGAGCAGGGCGGCGGCCACGGCGCGCTTTTCCGTGTCATAGAAGCGGCAGCTTGTCAGCAGAAGGAGAATCACGATCGCAGCAGGCCGTCTCATCTTGCATGGTCAGACGGACCGCGGCGGCCGAAGTTAGCGCGTTCACGGGGACGTAACGAAACATTGGCAGATCTGGCCACGCTCACCCATCGCGCCTCATGCGGCAAGACGAGAACGGCGTCGACGAGTTCACGAAGCGATCGTGGCGCTCTACTGCGAGGACGTTACTTGACCGCGATGGCCCGCGCCTGTTTGTAGTCGATGATGCCGGCGAACATCTTCTCCAACGCATCCTGCAGCAGCGTACGCATCCCCTGCTCCTGCGCCATCCGGCGAAGGTCGTCGATGGGTGCGCGGCGCTGCACGGCCCTCTTGATCTCATCGGTGCCGACCAGGAGTTCGTGAACGCCCATGCGGCCCTTGAATCCGCTTCCGTTGCAGAACTGACATCCCTTCGGCTTGTACAGCATGAGATTCTTGGAGTACTTGACCCCGGCGCGCGGGAAATATTCGCGGCCGTATACCTCCATGATCTCGTCGAACTCCTCTTCGGTCGGGTTGTATGGCTCCTTGCATTTCGCGCAGAGCGTACGGACCAGACGCTGGGCCATGATGCCGAGAAGCGCGTCGGCGAAGTTGAACGGGTCGATGTTCATGTCCAGCAGACGGGTGATGGTCTCCGGCGCCGAGTTGGTGTGCAGGGTGGAGAAGACCAGGTGCCCCGTGAGCGACGCTTCGATGCCGATCGCCGCCGTCTCGTGGTCGCGCATCTCACCGACCATGATCACGTCCGGATCGGCGCGCAGGAACGAGCGCATCGCCGCGGCGAAGGTGAAGTCGATCTTCGGCTGCACCTGCACCTGCCGCAGACCCCTCTGCGTGATTTCCACGGGGTCTTCGGCGGTCCAGATTTTCATGTCCTCGGTATTGATGAAGCCGAGGGCGGAGTGCAGCGTGGTCGTCTTGCCCGAGCCGGTGGGTCCCACCACCAGGCAGATCCCATAAGGCTTCTGGACGATTTCCTTGAACTTCGTCAGGTTGTATTCGCTGAAACCCATCTTATCGAGCGGCAGCGGCTTCGAGGCCGCGAGGATACGCATGACCACGTCTTCGTTCGAGTTCGCCGTGGGGATCGTCGCCACGCGGAGCTCGATCGTCCCTTTCGAGTACTTGAATCGAATCTTCCCGTCCTGCGGTTTCCGCCTCTCGGAGATGTCGAGCTTGGCCATGATCTTCAGGCGCTGCACCAGCGCGTTGCGGTGGACGCCCGGAACTTCCATGAACTTCTCGCAATCGCCATCGATCCGCAGCCGGATCAGACAGGGGTTCTTCGATCCCTCCGGCTCCACGTGGATGTCGGAGGCCCCGCGCGCGTACGCCTCGATGATCAGCTGGTTCGCCAGCTTCACGATCCCGGAGTCGGTCTCGTCGATCTCCGGAGCATCGTCCTTCTTCTCTTCCTCGACTTCCGCTTCTCCGTCTCCAAGGGAATCGATGATCTTGGCGAGGTCCGCGCTGTCGGTGGCAAGCTCGGCGGCCTCACCATACGATGCGGCGATGTAGGCAAGGATCTCGTGCCGCAGGCCGACCCAGAATTCGTAGCGCGGCGAGAGATTCATGGCCCGGATGCCGTCGAGGCGCGTGAGGTCCTGCGGGTCGTCGACCGCCACGATCAGTACGCCCGGCCGCCGCTCCACCGGCGCGCAGGTGTACTTCTTCCACATGTCGGAGCCGACGCGTTCGCGCAGATCCTGCGTGATGGTCTGCGAGCCGTCGTAGCTGAAGAACTGCGTGTTGTAGAACGATGCCAGCGACTTCCCCATCTCCTCCTTGGGGACGTTGAAGTCTTCGATGAGCACCTTTTCGACCGTGGTGTTGTTCACGCGCGCGCTGCTGACCGCCTGATCGAGGTCTTTCTCGGAGACGATCCCCTTGTCGACCAGAGCGCCGAACTTCGACGGCTTCGACTGCCGTGCCGCACGATGCTGGTTGTAAAACGCGATTCCCAGGATCCGCGCGATCTCCTCGGCCGCATCCTCGTCCTGCGATGTGAACACCGGCCCGTGGCGCTTGTTGATGAGCTGAATGACGCCGAGCAGGTATTTCTCGAAAACGACGGGCACGGCGAGAACCGACTTGGTGCGGAAGCCCGACTGCTTGTCCCAGCGGACGTCGAACCGGAGGTTCGGATGGAATTTCGTCAGCTCGACCGCGTCGTACGCGTCTTTGATGTTGATGGTCTTCCGCGCCAGCGCCGAGAAGCCGGTGATCGAGGCGAACGACTTCGGAACCCGGATCTCCTTCGGCACATCGCCGACCTTCTGGAGCGAGTAGATCTCCTGGTTCTTTGTGTCCACGGCGTAGATCGTCAGGCGCTCCGCATCGAGCAGCTCGAGGATCTTGTCCTTCAACGTCAGCAGGATGTGCGAGATCGACTCGGCGGAGTTGAGCTGGTTGGTGATCGCCGAAAGCTTCTTGCGGTACTCGAGCTCGCGCTCAACTGAGGAGGATGTGGCTTGAACGGTCATACGTCGCGTCTCCCGATTCCGGCGGAACTGTTGGAAAAGAATAGCATTTTGCCTGAGGCGTTGGGTCTCAGGCGTTGGGTCTCAGGTGACACCCTTAACGCCTGGCGCCTGAAACTAACGCCTCATGATCACTCGACAGCGGCCGCTGGACACCCTCTTTCTTTCCGCGGTCGTCCTTGTCGGCGCGTGGCTGCGCCTGTCGGGAATCGGCTTGCCGAGCCTCTGGCTCGACAAGATCCTGCCCCACGACATCGCCAGGCAGGCCGCGAGGCAGCCGCTCTGGCCCTGGTTCGGAATCTTTCAGATCGAAAACGGCCGGCTCTCGCGTCAGGCGTTAGATGGATCCCGAGGTAAAATTGAAGTGCCCGCCCGAGCCGAGGCCCCGATCCCGGGTTCGCTCTCATCCCACGCTTATGGGCAACTACAACGAGCTTCTTGTGTGGCAAAGGTCTGTCGACTTCGTCGTAGAGATCTACTCTGCCACGTCATCGTTTCCGCGTGACGAAATCTTTGGTCTCCGTCTGCAAATGAGACGTGCGGCAGTGTCGATCCCAAGCAATCTGGCGGAAGGCCAGGGCCGGTCAACGACAAACGATTACCGCCGTTTCGTGCTACACGCACGTGGATCTTTGTTGGAAATCCAGACGCAGATCGTCATCTGCGAGAGGCTACGCTACATCGAGGAACGAGTCGCGAACGATCTGCGCAGCCAGGCAGATGAAATTGGACGAATGCTGAACGGCCTTCTCCACTATCTAACGCCTAACGCCTAGCGCCTGACACCTAACGCCTAGCGCCTGACACCTAACGCCTAGCGCCTGACACCTAACGCCCGGCCTAGATCCCCGTCACCCGAATGACTTCCTCGAAGCTTGTCGTCCCCTCGGCGAGCTTGCGCAGCGCGGACTGGCGCAGGGTGCGCATGCCGCGTTTGGTGGCCATCTCCTTGATCTTGAGGAAATCCTCCGAGCGATCGACCAGATCGCGGATCGCGTTGTCAATCGTCAGGATCTCGAATATCCCTGTGCGCCCGAAGTATCCGGTATTCCGGCAGCGGATACAGCCCGCCCCTTCCTTTACGATGATCCGCTTGCCAGCAGGGGCCTGCAGATTGAGCATGCCCGCTTCCTCCATTGTGAGCGGGCGGTTCCGCTTGCAGTCGTCGCAGATCCTGCGCACCAGGCGCTGGGCCATGGCGCCGATCAGCGTCGAAGAAATCAGGAATGGCTGGATCCCGAGATCGATCAGCCGCGTGACTGACGTCGAGGCGTCGTTGGTGTGCAGCGTGGAGAAGACCAGATGGCCGGTGAGCGCGGCCTGCACGGCGTTCTCGGCGGTCTCGGCGTCGCGGATTTCGCCGACCATGATGATGTCGGGATCCTGCCGCAGAATGGTGCGCAGCGCCGCGCCGAAGCTGATGCCGACTTTCACCTGCACCGATGTCTGGTTGAAATCCTCATGCACCATTTCGATCGGGTCCTCGATCGTGGTGATGTTGATTTCCGGCGAAGCGAGCGATTTCAACGCGGAGTAGAGCGTGACCGTCTTGCCCGATCCGGTGGGGCCGGTGACCAGGATGATGCCGTGCGGGCGGGTGATCCACTCGTTGAAGATCTTCAGCTCGTCGTCGTAGAAGCCGAGCCCCGAGAGGTCGCGCAGCATCACATCGGGATCGAAGATGCGCATGACGACCTTCTCGCCGAACGCGGTCGGCAGCGTCGAGACGCGGAGCTCGATCTCTTTTCCCCCGTGTTCCGTCTTGATGCGGCCATCCTGCGGCCGTCGCTTCTCGGCGATGTCCATGCGGCACATGGTCTTCAGACGGGAGGTGATGGCCAGATTGACCAGCTTCGGCACGCGCTGGATCTCGTGCAGAATGCCGTCGATGCGGAAGCGGATCATGGCCGACTCGCGCTTCGGCTCGATGTGGATGTCCGACGCGCGGGAGTCGTAGGCGTGCTGCAGCAGAAAGTCGACCGCATTGACGATATGGGCGTCGGAGGTTTCGATCTCCGCGCCCGATTTGAGCTTCACGTACTGCTCGAGGTTGCTCAGATCGATGGCCCCGCGGCCGAGGTCGCGTTCGGCCTTGGTCACCGAGGCGCGGAATCCGTACTGCTCTGTGATGACTCCCATGACGTCGCTCTCGGACGAGACGACGATTTCCAGCTCCTGATTCACCATTTGCTGGTAGGTGTCGATGCCGACGGTATCGAACGGACTGACCACCGAGACGATCAGCTTTCCGTCGCGCACCGCCACGGGAACCATCCTGTGTTTCCGCGCGAACGGTCGGGAGATCTTGGTCTCGATCATCTCCACATCGAGTTTGAGCGGATCGATCTTGAAGAAGGGGACGTGCGCATCCTCGGCGATGAGGCGCGCGAGCAGAAAGTCGTCGATCCGCGTGCCGTTCCCGCTGGCATCGGTCAGGTTCATGGCAATCAGAGCCTTGAACGGGCTGGCCTCGTCGTCCCCGCGCGATTTGGACGATCGCGATTGCGTGCGAACCTGGCGGTCCACGGCTTCGACTTCCGTCCGCTGCTTCTCGTCGATGAAGCCGGCGTTGAACAGAAGCTCGCCCAGGTACGAGACGGTGATCTCGCGCGACTTGCGATGCGACGAAATGGACGTGACGGTCATCGTGTCTACGGGGAAACGGGACCCTAAACTATTCTACTCCCGCGCTTCGAGTAGAAATCCCTTCAGGTACTCCCCTTCCGGACAATCGATCGATACCGGATGATCCGGCCCGGCCGTCAGGCGCCGGAGGAAGGACACCCGCCGCCCCGCATCGAGCGCCGCGGCGAAGATCACCTTCTGGAAAAGGTCGAGCGAGATGTGCCCGGAGCAGGAGAAGGTCAGCATGCGACCGCCGCGCTCCAGCAGCTTCATGGCGTACAGGTTGACGTCCTTGTAGCCGCGCGCGGCGCGATCGACTTCGACGCGCCGTTTGGCGAATGCGGGCGGATCACAAACGATCAACCCGAAGCGCTCGCCGCCGTTCGCCAGCTGGCGGACATATCCGAAGGCATCGGCGGCCGTGAATCGTGTCTCCGCCTGCCCCGCATTCAGCTCGTGATTGCGGCGCGCCTGCGCCAGCGCGACGCCAGAGCCATCGACATTGTCGATGAAGTTCGCACCGCCCGCCGCCGCGTAGACGCCGAATGCGCCGGTGTACGAAAAAAGATTGAGCACGCGCTGTCCGGCGGCCAGAGACCGCGCCAGGGCGCGATTTTCGCGCTGATCGAGAAAGAATCCGGTCTTCTGGCCCGACGCCGGGTCGACTTCGAACCGCAGGCCGTTCTCCAGAATCGTGGTCGCCGGCTCCCCTTCACCGATCGCTTCGGGCTCCGTCGGGAGTTGCTCGATCCGACGCGCCGGAAGATCGTTATTGAAGTAGAGCATCCGCGGGCGAAGCTCGCGGTCCAACTGCTCGCGCAGCAGCGGTTTCAGCCGGTCCAGTCCGGCGTTAGCGACCTCGAGCACGGCAACATCGTGATAAAGATCGACTACCAGCCCGCCGAGCTCGTCCCCCTCGGCATTGATGAGGCGGACCGCATTCGTGCTCCCGGCGAGAAGAGCACGCCGGCGCGCGATCGCCGCCTGGATGCGCCGGGAAATCAGCCCCGCCGTCAGCTCTTCGTCGCCGAACGTCAACACGCGAAGGCGGATCTCGGATCGCGCGGAGTAGAGCCCGGACGCCAGCCGCTTTCCGTTCGCATCGAAAAGGTCGCCGATGGCAGCATCGGCCGGCCCGCTCTCCGCGGCGACAGCCCCGGCGAAGACCCACGGATGCCGGTTGGCGACCACCCGCTCTTTCCCGCGTTTGAGCGTCAGGCGCTTTCGGCTCTCGACGGCGAAAATATCGTCCATCAATTCTCTATAATGACTGCATGGGGGCCCGCCGAGAGAAACGATTTCACACCCGGTGTCAGGAAGAGGTCTACCGGCAGGTGAAGTCGTATCTCGACGAACTGGTCGACGAGCACTTCGACGATGCTGAGCACTGCGATTTTTATCTCAAATACGGATCGACCGTGCTGGAGATCTCCATCGATCCGTACGAGGACGATGACGCGGTCATCGAGGTGCTGGCGTTTTGTGTGCAGGGCGTCGATCCGTCCTTCGAGATGACGCAGGAGCTGCTCCGGCTCAATTCGGAAGTGCCGCTCGGGGCCTTCAGCATGGTCGGCGGCGACGTCTTTTTCTCGCACTCGTTTCTCGGGCGGCGGATGCCGCCCGAGCAATTCATCGCCTCGCTCGATGCGGTGGCCAGCATTTCCGACGAGTACGACGACAAACTGGTGAAGCGATACGGCGGCGAGACCGCCTTGGAGCGTCTGCGCAGCACCGGCAAGCGGCGGCTGCCGGGTTCGCCCAGAGCGGAGAACAACTGAGGAAGTGAGCGGCACATCCCTTGCTGTTTGAAAAAGGCATGACGAAGCGGTGGGGGCCAGGAGCGTTGGCCGGCGCCATCATTGTGTCCACGGGGCTCCTGAGCGGCTGCACCGGCGGCCAGGAGGGAAGTGCCGCCGAGGAAGAGCTTCCGAAGCGAAACCCGATCAGCACCGGCGTGGCTCTGGCGCCGCCGGCGCCGCGCGTCGATGCGAGACACGAGCTGAAGGCCATCAACCCGGCGATTCCCATCTACGCCGGCGCGCGCTATCGGGACGATCTCACGCGCCGCGACTCGGTCACCATCCGCAATGAGTACGGCCCGGGGGCGCAGGTGCTCACGCTGGCCACGGACGACTCCTTCCCGCAGGTCTACCACTACTACACGACCTACCTCGCGCAGTTCCGCGCCTACCCCCCGCCGCCGCCATTTCCGCCCGCACAGACCTGGCGCACGCTGGAGGTGCAGTTGAATCAGGCCATGCAGGACCCGTTCATCCCCGGCGACACGCTGAATCTGAGCGACAAACAGGTGACTTTGCAGGTCGCCGAAACCGAAGCAGAACCGAAGACCGTGATCCGCTACATCATCACGCCCGCCGCGAGCGCGGGCGGGCGGCAGGTCGCCGCCGCAAAATAGTTGTCCGTTGTCGGCTGCTGGTTGTCCCCTCCCAACCGACAACCGACAACCGACAACTGACAACCCATATGTATCCTTGGCGCCGCATTCTGATTCCCACCGACTTCTCCACGGCTTCGGAGTGGGCATTCGACGACGCGATCCAACTGGCCGGCAGCACCGGAGCGGAGCTGGTGGTCCTGCACATCCGCATCACCCGCAGCTCGCATCCCGATGAACTCCGCTTTCCGGCCGACGACGCGCTCTATGAGTACGCCGAGAAGCAGGAACTCGACACGCTCCGCGAGCGCGCACGCCGCGCCAACGCCAGCGTCGCGGCACGACTAGTGGTCAAGAAGGCGCCTGATCCGGGAGCAGAAATCTGCCGCTCCGCACGCGCGGAAGCGACCGATCTGATCGTCATCGCCACACACGCGCGGCACCACGTCGCGCATCTGCTGATCGGCTCGACGACTATGCAGGTGATCAACGATCCGCCGGCGCCGGTTCTGGCGATCCGTTACGGGACTCCAAGGCGCCGCGGATTCCACCGCATCGTCGTGCCGGTCCACCTGCAGCAGACCTCCGACGCGGCGGTCAGGCTGGCCGCGGCGATCGCGCAGAAGGAGGGAAGCGAGATTCACCTTCTGATCCTCTGCGCCGACCGCGATCGGAACGCGGCCGAGACGCGGCTCGACGCCGTCGCCTCACAGTCGCTCGCCGGAATCACTCCGAAGCGGGTAGTGCTCAAAGCCGACGACGTCGATCGAGAGATCGTCCGCTACGCCGCCGAGTCGAATGCCGACGCGGTATTCATCAACGCCCATGGCGAGATCGGGGCCGTCAAGCGCGAGATCATCCGGCACATCGGCACGCGGGTGATGATCGTTCCCTCTCAACAAGAGGTTTGATTCGCCGTATCGAAACTATGGCCGCACATCATCCGAGTGTCGTTTCGCTGGCCATCGGACTGCTCGTCCTCAGTGTCATCTTCGGCTTGTTCGAGTAGGGCTTCGGGCGGGCGGCAACCACAGGCCTTCGGGGTGCTCCGTGAGGCCATTCCCCGCGGGTTTGTCGCCCAACTCGCCGATCCGTTCCGGCAAGCAACAACATTTTTGATTCGGGGGGTAGGGAAAGTGCGTTCTCCGTCACTCCTTTAGTGTCGACATGTCTCTAAAGCTCGCTTCTCAGCCCGCAAGCTGCGATTTTCTCTCGGATGCGGCCACCGAAACCGTGGTGTTATCGGAGGCGCAGCTCAACTATCTCGAGCAGATGTCGCACGAGTTGAATCCGGTGATGCCTCAAGCCTTCGCCTGGCCGCACGCCATCCGGGCGATCATCGAGCGCATCGAGCGCAGCGGGATCGACCTCACTGCCGCGAGCAGCGAGGAAGAGATCGCCCGTCTTGCAGCGGCGGGGCTTCGAGCCGGGGCGGGATCTACCGAAGTGCTTTGCGCTTCGGCAACGAGCCGGTCAGCAGTTCGACGAGAGTATCGATCGAATCTGCCTGCGACAGGTCGATGCCGCTCTGGAAAGCCGCCTCGATCAGGCCGCGGATAATCTCCGCGCGGCTGATCGCACGTCCGTGTTTCAGCCGGATGTCGATCGCCAGCCTATCGAGGTAGGCCACATGCCGGTCGAGCAGCACCACGGTAATCTTGGCCCATGGTTCGGTGTGCACGATCGGACGCCCGCGGTTGGGTTTCGTCGGTAACGGACTCACACGATCTCCTCTCTTGAATGGGTTTCAGGCGTTGAATCGCCAAGGATGCGGGGCAGTCTACGCTTTCGCTCGAGTCAAAGTCCATCCGTAAGTAAAAACCGAACGCCTTTTCTCGCGCGAAGCGGAAAGGAGCGACTGCAACTCCAGCGGAATGAAGTGGATACCATTAGCGGTCAAGGCCACATTACGACAGGCAGCCTAGAGTTTCGAGCTGGCGGGTGGCTCGCCGGGCTGCCGGTCCACACTCCGGCGTTCGCCGTCCGAGGGAGCTTCCATGACCAGATCGCCCGTGACAGCGAGTTCCGCTGCGCGCCGGACGAGCAGAATGCGCAACAGCGGCGGGGTCATCAGCGTCGTGAGCAGGACCATCATCGCCACGGCGCTGTACAGGCCCTCGTTGAGCAAACGCGAAGAGAGCCCGATCTGCGCGAAGATCAGCCCGACCTCGCCGCGGGGAATCATCCCCACGCCGATGATGATGCGCTTGACGCCGCGACGCAGGGTCACGAAGCCGGCGATGACCTTGCCGATCACTGCCACCGCGGTCAGCACGAGGCCGATCAGCAGATAACGGCGGCTGTCCGGATGCAACGGATTGAGTGAGGTCACGTCGATCGCCGCGCCGACAACCACGAAAAAAATCGGGACGAAGAACTGTCCAATATCGTGCACCTCGCGCTCGATCTGCTTCGCCTGCCGGCAGCGCGCCAGAACCAGACCGGCGGCGAACGAGCCGATGATCATCGCCGATCCGACGCGCTGGGCCAGATAGGCCAGAAGAAAGGCGAACATCATCGAAGCAAAGAAAAGGCCGCGGGCGATGTCGATGCGCTCGATGAGCCGGATCAGACGCGGCGCCAGGAGCGATCCGATCACGATGGCCAGAATCACGAACCCGAAGGCGATGACCACCACGCGCACGACGGACCACGCGCGAAGATCTCCCCCTTCCGCCAGCGTGCCGACCAGCGTCAGCAGAACGAGACCGATCACATCATCGACGACCGCGGCGCCGAGAATGATCTGCGACTCGTCATCCTGAAGGTGGCCGAGATCGGAGAGGACGCGCGCGGTGATGCCCACGGACGTGGCGGTCAGCGAGGCGCCGAGGAACACCGCGACCATCGTCGGAAACCCGAGCGCCTGGCCGACCGCTGCGCCGGCGGCGAACGGCAGGGCGACCCCGACCACCGCGACGGCGGTTGCCGATCCGCCGACGGAAAGGAGCCGGCCGAGATCGGTCTCCAGGCCGATAATGAACAACAGGATGATGACCCCGAGCTCCGACAGCAGATGAATCGTCGTGTCGTGCGGTTGCACGAGGCGCAGCCCGGACACGCCGACGATCACGCCGCCGAGCAGCTCGCCGAGGACGGCCGGCTGTCCGATCCGCTCGGCCAACTCGCCGCAGATCTTCGCAGCGGCGAAGATGGCGATCAGCGCCAGGAGAAGCTGAGCAGTGGTCACGCGGCATGAAGGATACAATCTCCTTCATGCCGCTGATCACCTGCCCCGATTGCGGGAGTGAAGTCTCGACCGCCGCCGCTGCCTGCCCTCACTGCGGCCGGCCGATGGCGCCGGTGGCCGCGCCGACACCGCAAGCCACCGCCGGAGCGGAAGAGACGCTGTGGCGCGGGACGCCGTCGCTGGCGCTGGTGTCCGGAAAAATCTTCGGCGTAATCGTCGCCGCCATCGTCATTCCATTGATCCTCTACTTCTTCTACGACCAGCTCGCGCAGTACGCGCATTGGATCTGGATCATCCTCGCCCTGATCCTGTTGTGGCTGATCGGCGGCATCGGGATCGCCATCGCGCGCATCAAGGCGACGATCTACAAGGTAACCACGCAGCGCGTCATCATCGAAACGGGCCTGACCACGAAGAAGGTGGAAGACATCGATCTGCGCACGATCGATGACACGCAGTTTCAGCAACGCTTTATCGAACGCCTCCTGGGCATCGGAAACGTGACCATCACGTCATCGGACAAGGTCGCGCCGAACTACGTGCTGCATGGCGTGCACGACCCGCGCGCGCTTCGCGAGCTGATCCGGGCGAACGCCTACCACGTGAGCCAGCGGCAGTTGTTCACGCGCGCGACATAGCGTTTGCGGTTCCGCCTGCCTTTGGAGTGCGGTGCCCTGGCACCGCCTTGAAGGCGGCGGCAAGCCGCCGCACTCCGAAGGCTAGAACAACTCGTCCACTGGCTTGTACGTCCCGTCCTTGGCGAAGGGAACGTATTCGAAGCCGCGGTTGAGCGGATCGTCGTGGCGCACGGTGGTGTAGTCGATTCCCAGCGCCGAGTAGATGGTGCAGGTCACGTCTTCCGGGCGAACGTCGCGATTCTGGCTCCATCCGTAATCCGTGACGCTGTTTCCGGTCGCGTCGGTCGCGCCGATGATCTGTCCGCCGCGAATTCCGCCTCCCGCCCACACGGTGGTCATCCGCAGATTGTGATCGCGGCCCTGCTGGTTGTTCAAAACGCCGACGGTCCGTCCGAACTCCGCCACCACGACGACGAGCGTTTCGTCGAGGAGCGTCCGTCCGGACGTCGCCCCAGGCATCGATTGGAGGTCACTCAACAGAGCGCCGAATGCCGGATCGAACTGCTTGCATTGCGTGTAGAGCGAACTCACGCCGGTCGCGGGCGGCGTGTAGATGTTGCTGTGATGATCCCATCCGCCGAGCGTCGACTGGACGAAGCGCGTTCCTTTGCGCGCGGCGAGAAGGTTCCGTGCGATCACCAGCGAGTCGCCGAAACTCGAGCTGCCGTACTTCGCGTGCTCGTCCGCCGAGAAGCTGAAGAGCGCGTTGATGTTCGGCGCGTCCATGAGCGCCTTCGACTGCTGGTAGAAGTCGTTCATGTCCAGCGTCGTTTTGCCGAGAGCGCCGCTGTTCCGATTGGCATCGAGTTGATGGAGGAAGTTCCATCGATCGGTGAAGCGCGCCGCGCCGTCCGGATGGCTGATCGTCGACAGGCCTGTCGACGCGGGTATGACCTGGAACGGCGCGTAGGTCGCCGGGAAATATCCCGATGAAGGGATCCCGGTCGAGTTGAGTGCGATGAATCCCGGCAGAATGTCGCCAGTCTTACGAGCAACCTGCTCCTCGAGCGAGACCACCGATCCGATGTGCGGCGCGATCGCCCCGGTCGCTCCCCCCGGATTACGCGCGATCTGCGCCCATGCCTGCCCGAGCTGATGCACCGCCGCCCACGCCAGCCCGCTGCGGACAAAGCTCAGTTTCTGGATGTGTTCCGAGGTCTTCGGCAGCAGACCCTGGGGGAAGCGGAGTTTGCCGCCGTTGTAAGTCGCCGGATTGAAGTCCGCCGGCGTCCAGGCCCCTTCTTTCAGATCCCAGGTGTCGATGTTGCTCGGCGCGCCGGCGAGAAAGATGAAAATGCAGTTGCTCGCCGTGTTGCGCAGGTAGACCTTCGGGGCGACCGAGGCGCCGTACAACAGGCGCGGACTGACGACGTCGAGAAAGTACGAGGCGACGATGCCCGTTCCCGCGACCTGCAGAAAACGCCGCCGGGAGAAACCTTCGTTGAGCGGAAATCCGCTGGCCTTGCTGCAGGTCGGGCATTCGATGGTGCTTTTCAGAAGCTTCGGTCTGCGCATGAAAAGCCTCAGTCGAACAGAAACTCGAGTGAATTGAGCAGCACCCACTGCAGGTCTTCGGTGCGCTGCGCGAGGCTGCCTGCCTTGAGGTAGGTGATCGCCTCCTGCCGTTCGGCGGCGCTCGCGCGGCGCGACAGAGTAGCCAGATAGAGTTGATCGACGATCGATCCGGGATCGGCGGTCGCGGCCAGCACTTTGGCGACGGTGGAATTCGCGGTGGTCC
>JBGPFD010000089.1:0-13023 GCA_041483175.1 Thermoanaerobaculia bacterium
GACATTCCGCTCCTGGCCGAGCATTTCGCGGCGTTCTTCGCCCAGGAGCACAACAAGCATCCGAAGAAGTTCACGCCGGCGGCGCTGCACGCGTTGCAGGATGCCTCGTGGCGCGGCAACGTGCGCGAGCTGCGGAACATGATCGAGCGGCTGGTGATCATGGTGCCCTCGGACAGCGTCGATGTCACCGACCTGCCGGCGGAGTTCTTCCGCGCACCCACCGACATCATCACCAGCGCGATGCACCTGTCCACGCTGCAGGATTTCAAGGACGAGGCGGAGAAAGCCTTCATCCTGGCCAAACTCCGCGAGCACGGCTGGAACGTCTCCAAGACCGCCGAAGCGATCGACACCCCGCGATCGAATCTCTACAAGAAGATCGAGCAGTACGACATCAAGCGCGAGGGAGGGGGAGGGGGCGCCGACGAAGTTAACAGTTAACGGTTAACGGTTAACGGTTAACAGGGGGCGGCTGAACTTCTTTTGCTTCGGCCCGTTCATGCTCGAGCGGAGCAGGCCATTGATCAGCTTTGCCACTTCTCGGATTTGCTCCATCGGCTGGATGAGAATTTCTCGCGTTGCGTAGCCGAGGTCGTAGCTCTGGATCATTGCCGACTCGAGCTCCAACACAGAACCACGTGCCTGGCCGAGGAATTGTTGCCACTCCCCGTTCGAAAGCCGGCCGCTTCCCTCCGCGATGTTGAGCGGGATTGAATGCGCCGCTCGTCGAATCTGCGTAGTCAAGACATAGAGTTCGCATTTTGGAAAGCGATCCGTGAGCCTGTAGACAATCGGTACGAGACGGCGAGCCTTTTTCCAAGCGAGCAAGTCGCGATAGGAACTATGACTCATGCAGTGAATGGTGTGAACGGGAAGCGGCCGCGCGGGTACGACGCGCGGATTCTACTCTGTTAGCCGTTAACTGTTAACCGTTAACTCACTCGTGCCTGATCGCCTCGACCGGGTTCAATCTCGCCGCACGCATCGACGGCACGATGGTCGCCAGGACGGAGACGGTCAGCGAAAAGCCGGCGATGACTGCGAGATCGATCGGCCGTGTGACGAACGGAATCGACGACACGAAGTACACCTGGGCGATCTCCGGCGGAAACGACACGAGCTGAAATCGCGTGACCACCCAGCAGATCACCACGCCGAGGAGCACGCCGGTAGCGGTGCCGAAAAAGCCGACCATCGACCCGTACCAGATGAAAATGCGCCGGATCATTCGCGGCTCCGCTCCCATCGACGCCAGGATGCCGATCTCCTTCCGTTTCTCATGCACCATCATGATCAGCGTGGAGACGATGTTGAACGTCGACACGAAGACGATCAGCCCGATGACGATGAACAGCACGAGCTGCTGAATCTTCAGCATGGAGAAGAGTTGGCGGTTCATATCCCGCCAGTCGTTGAGCGCGAAGCGGTGCTCGGTGCGCGTCTCGATCGCTCGCGTCACCGCGTCGAGCGAGGCGTCGCGCGCGAGCTTCACCTCGATCAGATTCGCCGATCCCGGAGCGTTGAACAGCCGCTCGGCGTCGCGCAGATCGATGAACAGCCATTTCGCGTCGTACTCGTAAAATCCCGTCTGGAAGATGTTCGTCACCACGAACGAGCTGCTGCGCGGCAGCAGGCTTCCCGAGTGTTCCGTCGGAACGGTGACGCTGATCGACGATCCGATGCCCACGCCGAGCTTCGCCGCCAGATATTTCCCGACCGCCACGCCCGCTTCTCCCTCCGCCGTATCGAACGTCGGACGCGGCCCGACGATCATCGCCAGCATCGGCGACGCCTTCCGGCGCGAGGGCTCGATGCCCTTGACCATCGCTTCGCTGCCGGTTCTGTTGCGCTCGGTCGTGACCAGCGCCTGCTGAAAGAGAACGGGGGCTGCCTCCGCGACACCGGGCGTCGTGCGCACGGTCTGCAGAACGCGCTGCGTGTCACCGATCGGGCCGCCGACCGAGTAGACGAAGATCTCCGCGTTTCCCGCCAGCAGCTTGCGTTGCAGATCGCCGCGGTACCCGGTCATCAGGGCCATGGAGATGACCAGCGCCATCACCCCGATCACCAGGCCGAGGACGGAGACGAATCCGACCGCCGACACCAGCGTGTCGGTCGGCCGCTTCAGGTAGCGCCAGGCGATCTGGCGGGCGAGGTTCATGGTGTTGTCATCCCGAGCGGAGCGAGGGATCCCCTCGTTCCTGCGACGGGGATCCATCGCCGTCTTCGCGGCTCGGGATGACAACTATAGTCCGCCGCCACGAAACGAGTTGCTTCAGCGCACTGGCGAAGTTGCGCGTTTGATCAGCGGCCTGATTCGCTACATCAATCGCCGGCTGCGAACCACGAACTACGAACGACGAACTCCAAACTCCTCGATCATCTTCACAAAATCACCGAAGAGATAGAGCGAGTCGTGTGGGCCCGGGGCGGCCTCGGGGTGGTACTGGACGGCCACGATCGGCTCGCTGCGGTGGCGGAAGCCCTCCAGCGTCTGGTCGTTCAGATTGATGTGCGTGAGCTCGATCTCGCTCTCCTTGAGCGAGGCGGGATCGACGGCGAAGCCGTGGTTCTGCGAAGTGATCTCCACCCGGCCGCTGCGCAGGTCCTTCACCGGATGATTGCCGCCGCGGTGGCCGAACTTCAATTTGTACGTGCGGCCCCCGAGGGCCAGCCCGAGGAGTTGGTGGCCGAGGCAGATGCCGAACAGCGGGAGCTTGCCGATGAGATTGCGGATTGTCTCCTGCGCGTAAGTCACCGGCTCCGGATCGCCGGGGCCGTTCGACAGAACGACACCATCGTAGTGACCGGCGAGAACATCGGCTGCGGAGGTCTGCGCGGGCAGCACCGTGACTTCGCAGCCGTGATGCGTCAGTTGCCGCAGGATGTCGCGTTTGACGCCGAAATCGAACACGGCGACGCGGTGCCGCGCCTCCGCCGGCTGCTCCTCGAAGGTGTAGGGCTTCCGGGCCGAAACGCGCTTTACCAGATCGAGCCCGCTCATCGACGGCGCGCGCCGCACCTCGGAGACGACGTGCTCCACCGAGCGCTCGTGGTCGCTGGTGATCATGCCGCGCATGGCACCCTCGGTGCGGATCTTCCGCGTCAGGGCGCGCGTGTCGACACCGTGAATGGCGCTGATCTTGTGCCGCGTGAAGTACTCGGCGAGGGACATCTCCGCGTGTGCGCTCGACGGCTCGGCGATCACATCGCGCACCACGAATCCGGCGACCTGCGGCCCCTCGCTCTGCTCGACAGCTCTCTCCACGCCGTAGTTGCCGATGTGCGGATAGGTCATGGTCACGATCTGAAAGCGGTAGGACGGATCGGTAGCGATCTCCTGATAGCCGGTGAGTGAGGTGTTGAAGACCACTTCGCCGATGGCGTTGTCGGTCGATCCGAACGATTCGCCTTCGTAGACCGTTCCGTCTTCGAGGATCAGGCGGGCGGCGGGCATCTGCAGGCATTATAGGAGACGTCCGACGTAGCGCCGGCTCTCAGCCGGCGCCCAGCCGCCTGAGAGGCGGCTCTACGTAGTTAGAATCCCTGGTCGGTGTGCTCGCCGAAGGTGCGTTTAAGGGTGGAGACGATTTCGCCGACCGTGCAGTTGTTGCGGACGGCGTCGACGATCGGCGGCATGAGGTTCGTGCCGCCACGCGCGGCGCGGTCGAGCGCCTCGAGCGTGCCGCGGACGTCGCCCTGCCGGGCCTCGCGGAAACGGCGCAGCTGCGCCACCTGATCGCGCTCCACGCTCTCGTCGACGGTCAGGATCGGCAGCGACGGGCGGTCATCGACGAACTCGTTGACCCCCACGACGATCGCCGCCTTCGACTCGATCGCCTGCTGCGCGGCGTACGCCGCGTCGCCGATGGCGCGCTGCACGAATCCCGACTCGATTGCCGCCAGCGCCCCTCCCATGGAATCGATCTTCTCGATCAGCGCGCGCGCCTCTCGTTCGATATCCAGGGTCATGGCTTCCACCGCGTATGCGCCGGCGAGCGGATCGGCGACCGACGGCACTCCAGTCTCGAACGCCAGGATCTGCTGGGTGCGCAAGGCGATGGTCGCCGACTCCTCGGTCGGCAACGCCAGCGCCTCATCGCGGCTGTTGGTGTGCAGCGACTGGCAGCCGCCGAGGACCGCGGCCATCGCCTGATAGGCGACGCGGACGACGTTGTTCTCCGGTTGCTGCGCCGTGAGCGTCGAGCCGGCGGTCTGGGCGTGGAAGCGGAGGGCGACCGAGCGCGAATCCTTCGGATCGTAGCGCTCCCGCATCAGCGTGGCCCACAGCTTCCGCGCCGCGCGGAACTTCGCCACCTCTTCGACGAAATCGTTATGGGCATTGAAGAAGAAGGAGATGCGCGGTGCGAAGGCGTCGACCTCGAGCCCGCGCTCCGTCGCCGCTTTCACGTACTGCAGGCCGTTGGCCAGCGTGAACGCTACCTCCTGCACCGCGGTCGATCCGGCTTCACGAATGTGATAACCGGAGACGGAGATCGTGTTCCAGCGCGGCACTTCGCGGGCGCAGAACTCGAAGATGTCGGTGACGATGCGCAGTGACGGCGCGGGCGGGAAGATGTACGTTCCGCGCGCGACGTACTCCTTCAGGATGTCGTTCTGGATCGTTCCGTTCAATTGCGTCCACGCCAGGCCGCGCCGCTCGGCGACCACCAGCAGCAGCGCGAGCAGAATCGACGCCGGCGCGTTGATAGTCATGGAGATCGACACGCGATCGAGCGGAATCTGATCGAAAAGCGTCTCCATGTCGGCGATGGAGTTGATGGCCACGCCGACTTTCCCCACTTCGCCGCGGGCGCGCGGATCATCCGAGTCCATGCCAATTTGCGTCGGAAGGTCGAAGGCGATCGACAGCCCGGTCGTGCCGCGCTCGAGCAGGTATCGATAGCGGCGGTTCGACTCCGCCGCGGTCGAGAAGCCGGCATACTGGCGCATGGTCCACAATTTCCCGCGATACATCGAGGCCTGGGGGCCACGCGTGAATGGAAAGCTGCCCGGCTTGCCGAGGTCTGTGTCGGGGTCGAATCCGCGTGCCGCGAGGTCGGATTCGTCGTAGTACGGCTTGTCGGCCACGCGTAGAGCGTACAACGGTTTGTCATCCCCAGCCCCGCAGACGGCGGGGTCGGAGATGACAAACCGTTATACTTTTCAGCCCTTCATGGCCGTCACAGGCAATCTCAAGACGATGCTCCCGGGCGACCTGCTGCAATGGCTGAGTCTGGGACAGAAGAGCGGTAAGCTCGTCGTCGCCAATAAGTCGGTCGAGAAACGCATCTTCTTCCGCCATGGACGGGTCATCTCCTCCGCCTCCAACGATCCCCGCGAATACCTCGGGCAATTCCTCATCAGCCACGGGTTTCTCACCGAGGCGGAGCTGATGAAAGCGATGGAGGTCCAGCAACAGTCGGGCATTCTGCTGGGGAAGATTCTGGTGATGATCGATGTGATCACTGAACCCGACCTGTTGCGCCTGATGCGCCTGAAAGCGGAGGAGGAGATCTACGACGTCTTCCTCTGGCCGGACGGCGAATTCAACTTCCTCGACGACGAACTGCCGACCATGGAGATGATCCCGCTGAAGATCGACGTCACCGGCATCATCATGGAGGGGAGCCGGCGCGTGGACGAATGGTCGCGCATCCGGGAGGTGATTCCGCACGACGTGATGATCCCGATCGTGGCGCGGACCATCGATCCAAGCACGCTCGAGGACGTCGAGCGGACCATCGTCAATGCCATCGACGGACGCCGAACGATCGCCGAACTCGAGCTCGAGGCGCGGTCGTCATCGTTCGTGGTCTGCTCCACGCTGCACCGCCTGGCGCGCGAGGGGTTCGTCAGACTAGTCGAGCCGGGAGCCGAAAAGGGGCCGATGGTGGAGGAGAAACCTCCCGCCGAAGTGATGACCGAATCGGGCGAGGTGGCGTCGCTGCTCACGCGGGCGCAGCAGGCGCTGAAGAGCAAGGATTACGAGAAGACGCAGCGGCTGCTGAAGGCGGCCGAAAATCTCGATCCAAATCAGGCGCATGTGCGCAGCGCGATCAAAGGGGCGGAGGCGGTGATCCTTGCCGACCTGCACGGGCAGGGATTGAACGAGTCGAGGGTTCCGCGGATCGCAAAGCCGGTCGCCGAGATCACCCAGATGAACTTCAGCCCGAACGAGGGATTCATCCTGTCGCGCATCAACGGGCAGTACGACATCGGCTCGCTGATGAAGATCAGCCCGATCCGCGAGCCCGACGCGATGCTGATCTTCTACAAGCTCTGGAAGGACGGGATCATCATCTGGGAGTGAAACGCAACCAACGTAGAGCCGGCTCTTAGCCGGCTCCGAGCCAACTGAGAGTCGGCTCTATGTTAGGCCGACTTTCGTGCGCACGCGCAATTCCAGCGCGTCCATCTCGCCAGCATCGGTCTCGTGGTCGTAGCCGAGGCCATGGAGGACGCCGTGCAGGATCAGGTAGTGAAGCTCGGTGGCCAGCGAGTGCTTCTCCAGCGCCGCCTGCCGCCGTGCCCGATCGACGGAGATGACGATCTCGCACGACCGCTCGCCGGGAAAGGTCAGCACGTCGGTAGTCTTGTTCCTGGCGCGGAACTTCCTGTTGAGGCCGCGCATGGTGCGGTCGTTGACCATCGCCAGGGAGATTTCACGGAGTTTTTCAGCAGAATCGGCCGCCAGAAGGACCTTGCGCGCGAAGGAAGCGATGTCGCGCCGGCTGACGTGCGGCACGGCGGCGCCAGTGACCTCCACGTTCAAGAGGGCTGGCCTTTGCGCTCGCGCTCGGCACGATCGTAGGCCACCACGATCTTGGCCACCAGCGGGTGCCGCACCACGTCCCGGTCGCTGAATTCGAAGAATTTGATGCCCTCGACGTTGCGCAGGATCTCGCGTGCTTCGCGCAGCCCCGATTTCTTCCCTTCCGGCAGATCGACCTGCGTGACGTCGCCGGTGACGACGGCTCTCGATCCGAATCCGAGGCGCGTGAGGAACATCTTCATCTGCTCGGGCGTCGTGTTCTGCGCCTCGTCGAGGATGATGAAGGCATCGTTGAGCGTGCGTCCGCGCATGAACGCCAGCGGCGCGATCTCGATCACGTCGCGCTCCACCAGCTTGTCGACTTTCTCGTATCCGACGATGTCGTAAAGCGAGTCGTACAGCGGGCGGAGATACGGATTCACTTTTTCGGCGATGTCGCCCGGAAGGAATCCGAGCCGCTCGCCTGCTTCGACCGCCGGCCGGCAGAGGACAATGCGCTTGATGACCTTTTCCGAGAGCGCGGCAGCCGCGGCGGCCACGGCGAGGAACGTCTTGCCCGTCCCCGCGGGCCCGATGGAGACGGTGATGTCGAAGTCCTGCATGGCCTGGAGGTAGAGCTTTTGGGCCATGTTGCGCGGTGTGACCACCCGCCGCACCGCGGCCTGCAGGGCGTCGTCGGTGAAGAATTCGACGAGGTTCGTCTCCGGCCGGTCGCGGAGCACGCGGACGCCGGTGAAGAGATCCGATTTCTTGAGCGGATAGCCCTGCTCGATCAGCGTCTGCATCTGATCGATGAGCCTTTCCACGGGAGCGACACTGTCCGCATTCCCCTGCACGAAGATCTCGCTGCCGCGGGAAGAGATCTTGACGCCGAATGCGTCCTCCAGCATGCGGAGGTTTTCATCGTGATTGCCGAACAGGGTATGCGTGCCTTGATCGTCGAGTCGTAATTCCATGCCTTCTCTTTGCACCTATGCAAGTCCTGCGTCAGTTCCGAAGAACGTAATCCATACTTCGCCGTATTCGGCGCGCCGCACAGGACGCAGCCGCATCATCGCCCCGGCGAAAGGGTCGGTCCGCCTCCGGTGCTCGATCGCCACAACCGGCTCCGGCCCGAGCGACAGGTGGCGATTCATGGCGGCCAGGAGATCGTGGTAGGCGCGATAGTCGTACGGGGGATCGGCGTAGACGACGTCGAAGGTCGCTTTCTCGAGGCGCGGAAGAACGGCCAGAACGTCGTCGCCGATGGCCGTGATCGGAGCACTCCACTCCTTCGCCCGCACTGCGATCGCCTCGGACCGCCGGTGGTCGCGCTCCACCGCGGTCGCCGATACGGCGCCGCGGGAAACGGCTTCGAACGAAAAGATGCCGCTCCCGGCAAACAACTCGAGGAAACGCGCGGCGTCGATCCGCGCGCCGACGATGCTGAAGAACGCCTGCCGCGCCCGCTCCGACGTCGGCCGCACATCGGCAGGTGGAACGGGAATGCGGCGGCCGCGCAGCGTGCCGGCGGTGATGCGGACGGTGGCCACTATTGTTCAGCGGCTCCCGTCGTGCCGATGAAATAGTTGTAGAGGTCTTTCACCGCAACATAGATGGTCGTCGGTTGCGTCATGCATCGCAACTCGACGATGCGATCGTCGATCACCCTCTTCACCAGGTACACCTTCCGGTCGTCGCCGACAAGGTGATCGCCCGGCTTCGGCATGTAGTTGGCGACGCTGTTCGTCACCGTGCGATCCTCGCTGATCGTGCGGAGGAGGTCGCGCAGCGGCACGATCTGATCGCTGAGCGCCTTCGGCAGCGCGGCCATCGGATCGTACGAGCGTTCGACGTACTTGCCGTCGGCGGAGTACACCCGCAGCAGCGCGTTCCGGTTCTCCCTCGGACGCGCGAGATCGCCCGGCCGCACGGCGTCGAGCGCGGAGGGCGAGATCCTCTTCCGATAACTTTGCAGCGCGTCGTCCGGAATGATCAGTCTCTTCCGGATCGGACCTCCGGTACCGCGCAGACTGACCACCACCAGCCCGCCTTGAAAGATCGAAAGCCGCTGCTCGACGTTGGAGTCGCGCGCGACGTAATCGATGAGCGGCCGCGGCAGCGCGCCGTCCACGAGCTGCGAACCGAGAGCCTGCCGGCTGCCGGCCAGCTCGGGAACGTCGTATTTCCGGAGCTGTTTGCGCTGCGCCTCCGACAGCGGCACGGCGATCGCTCCGCCGAGAGGGGCGGGATCGACCATGCTGATGTCGTGCGGCGGCGGTTCGGCCGGGGGCGGAGTCGGCTGCTGCTGCGCGAGAAGAGGCACGGCGGCCACAAGAAGCGTCATCCCGAGCCACGCTGGGACCCGCCCCCTCACCTGGCGCTTCGCGCGACCCTCTCCCCGCTGCGCGGGGCGAGGGGGCTCGAAGAACCTTCGCCCCGCTTGCGGGGAGAAGGTGCCCGAAGGGCGGATGAGGGGACGTGTCATCAGGATGACGGTTTCGTAACCTGCTCCCGATTAAGATACTTGATCGCCATCTGGCGCGCAAAGGAACGCGCTTCCTCCGGGCCGATTTCCCCCATGAACACAGCCTCGCGTGTCCGCTCCAGCGCCTTGGCCACGTGGGGGCCGAGCGGCACTTCGAGCTCGGTCCCGCGAAGCGGGAGCCGGAATCGCTGGTAGTTCTGAAATCGAGCCACGTGCGGACCGTCGTCCGGAACGGCGGCGGCAATCACTGCGAGGAGCTCCGGCGAGGCGTGTTTGAGAATGCGGAACCGCTGTCTGTCGGATGTTGCCTCCGACAGCGAGTCGGTAAATCGCGACAGCTCGTTGGCGATCTGCACCACATTGCGGACTCGCCGCTGTGACAGTCCGGAGCCCTCGAGGTCCACCGGCGATGCGTTGCCGTACAGAATCGCGCTGACGTAGAGGGCATCGCGATCGAGCGTCACGTCGGAGCGCAGCACACGCTGCACCTGTTCGAGTTTCGCGCGGTCGATCTGCCGGCGGCCGAAGAGCATCTCCAGAGCGCCGGCCGCGTTGAGCGACTCGAGCACACGCGGCGCTTCGTTTTCTTCGAAGGCCAGGGACAGCTCGTGCCAGAGGCGCTCTTTCGACACGGACCCCAGCGCGCCGCCGCCAATGGCATTCTCCATCAGCTTCCGCGTGCGCGGCTCGATCGAAAATCCGAGACGCGCGGCGAGGCGAATGGCGCGGAAAATGCGCGTCGGATCGTCGAGGAAGCTCTGGTCGTGCAGGATGCGAATGCGCTTCTGCTCGATGTCCCGCTGTCCGCCGGTCGGATCGTGCAGCTCGTGCGAAAGCAGGTCCAGCGCGATGGCGTTGATGGCGAAATCGCGGCGCAGAAGATCGTCCTGCAGCGTTCCCGGAGTGACCGCCGGAAGCGCGCCCGGCGCGCGATATCTCTCACTGCGCGCCGTGGCCACATCGATCGTCGGGAAATCGTCTGCGGTCACTTTGTAGGTCAGGAATTGCGGATACGAACGCACCCGGCCATTGATCCGCCGGGCCAGCGAGCGGGCGAGGGCGGAACTTCCGTCCTCGACAGTGAAGTCGAGATCGATCGCCGGCCGGCCGAGGAGCAGATCGCGTACCGGTCCGCCGACCAGGTACGGCCGGCAGCCCTTCTCGGCGGCGACTTCCTTGACCAGATCGACGGCACGGCGCTGCGGGGCGGGGAGATCATCGAGGGGGATCATGGGCGTACGGTTTCCAGCATGTGCGTCAGCACACGCAACCTCTGACGCGGAAGGAATTTCGAGATCGTCTGTCGGGCGGCCTCGGTTCTCTGCTGCGCGACCTCCGTTTTGAACAGGGCGGCTAGTATCGCATGAGTCAGTTCGCTCGGGTCGTCCGGCGGAACGAGGAAGCCTGTTCTTCCCTTTTCCAGCCGCTGCATGTTGATTGGCGTGCGCGACCCGACCACCGGTTTGCCGCTGACGAGCGCTTCGGCGACAAATCCGTCGAAGTCTTCTTCGTCGGCGACGGGATCGATCCACGCGTCGAACTGCGCGAGATCCGCCGGGGAGGGCGGCCGGTCGAGCAGCAGCCACTCGACATCCTCGCGCGTGCGATGCAGTCGCGGAATCGTCTGCTCTACGATCGCCTTGACGGAAGGGCGGAGGAAACTTCCGATGGTGTAGCGGCGGGCGTCCTCGCCCGCCGTCGAGCGGCCTGGGGTGGCCACTCCCAGCTCGAACCACTCCTCCGCGACTGCTTCCGGCAGGTATTCGAACCCTTCGCGTTTGACCGGCGAAACGAGCATCGATGGGCCGCGGAACCGTAACCGGCGCCGCGGATGCGACGTGGCGATATAGGGCATCGTCAGCCTGGGAAGAAGGGAGCGCGGCCCGTAGACCTGTGCGATGTCGCCACTTGGAACTCTTCGCAAGCTATCAGCCAGAATGACCTCGTGCTCACGCCGGAGGGCGTCGAAGTCGATCCGCTGCGACTTCTTTTCGTACTCGGAGGCCCCCGGGAGGACGATGTGAACGATACGCATCCCGCTGCCACATTGTAGAATTAACCGCTTGATCCAGCAGACGATCGGGGTTTATAGCGGAACCGATCTGGGCAGCGAGCTGCGCCGGATGTGTCCGGATCTCACTTTTGCCGATTCCGGAATCGAGCGTGAGGTGAGCCGGATCGCGGTGATCGACACCGACTCGCAAGCGGGGCCGCCGCCGCGCAAGAGCATCGTGCGGATCTTCCTCGGTGGAGAAGAAACAGCGCAGCGGCGGCAGGGAGAGATCCGGCTTGCCCGTGAAGTGTTCCTCGGCAACCCGAACGAGGTTCTGTCGTTCGCCTGCGATCTCGCCGAGGCTGCCATTCACGCCTCACAGCTCGAGACCGAGGTGACCTTCTTTCGAAAAATCCACGAACTGATGTCGCTGGCCGAAGCGCATGCGGTGTCGGAACGAATCACGCGAACGGTGCTCGATCTGCTGGCGCTCTCGCGTGGCACGCTCTTTCTGCACGATCCGCGGCTGGAGCGCTACGTGGTCAGCTTCACGAACGATCCCGAGATCCACGAGACCGGCGAGTTCCTTCCGGGGATTCCGCCGGACCTGCTACAACACGCACTCTCGTCGGGCACGTCGTTCGCCCTCGACCGAGCGATGGGGGTCATCGTCATCCCGCTGCAGGTCGAACACGATCTCGTTGGCGTGATTCGCGTTCCGCTCGGCAGTACCGAATCGGTCGACGAGACGGTCGTCGAAGATGTTACGCATTACGTCCGCGCCGTCGCCTCGGTTCTCGGCAACATCTACCAGTTGTCGCGCAGCCGCGACCTGGCGATGCGCGACGATCTGACGAAGGCGTTCAACCGCCGCTTTTTCGATACCTACCTCGACGAGGAGATCGAGCGCTCGCGCCGTTACGGCTCGCTCTTCAGCATCATTTTCCTCGATCTCGATGATCTGAAGATGGTCAACAACTTCTACGGCCATCTCACCGGTTCGCGAACGCTGCAGGAAGTGGCCAAGCGCATTCTCGCCGCGGTGCGGGCCATCGATAAGGTCGTTCGATTCGGCGGCGACGAATTCTGCATCGTGCTGCCGGAAACTGATCAGGAACAGGCGCTGGCGGTGGCCAACCGCGTGCGCAAAGCGCTGACTGCTGACTCCTTCATCATCGACGGCACTGTCGAGATCTCCATCACCGCAAGCTTCGGGATCGCCACCTATCCGACGCACGGCTTGAGCAAGGACGATCTGATCCGCCAGGCCGACGCCGCCATGTATCGCGTGAAGTCGACCACCAAGAATGCCGTCGGGTTGGCAACCGTCGAGCATGCGCGGCCGGCCTCGGCGCAATAGACCAGCCCATGTCCGAAGAGCTGAGCATCCAGGGGACGCTCGCAGAGACGACGGTTCCCGACCTGTTTCGCTCCCTTCTGCGCAGCAGCGAAACAGCGATCGTGTCGCTCGAGGGACTCGGGCGCACAGACATCATCTACGTCAACGAGGGGAAGATCATCTTCGCCTCCAGTACCGATCCCGACATGGGCCTGGGCGAGGTCCTGCTCAAGGGCGGCGAGATCAATCTGCAGCAGTACAACCAGGCGATGGAGCGGCTGTTGATGCCGCGCCGCATGGGCGCGCTGCTGGTGGAGATGGGCACTCTCAAGCCGGACGATCTGAGCCGGGCGGTGGAACGGCAGGCGAACGCCATCGTGCTCAAGGCCATGCGCTACCGCTCCGGAAACTACACCATCGAATTCACGTCGAACTTTCCTGACGAAATC
>JBGPFD010000090.1:0-12799 GCA_041483175.1 Thermoanaerobaculia bacterium
CGGCCGATCTCCTCGACCAACCGCGCGAGCGTCGCCGCCAGTTCACGGGCGAGCTGCGGATCGCGGAATTGGAGCGGCTCGGTCATGACAGCCCCTCATCCGGCCTTCGGCCACCTTCTCCCCGCAAGCGGGGCGAAGGCCATCGAGTCCCCTCTCCCCGCTTACGGGGCGAAGGCCTTCGAGTCCCCTCTCCCCGCTTGCGGGGAGAGGGTGCCGCGCAGCGGCAGGTGAGGGGTCTCATTCCTGAGTTCCCTTCACTTCCGCGCGCACATCGCCGGCCATCAGATCGTCGACATCGTCGGCCAGCAGACTCTCGTAGAGCGCGAGCGTTTCGGCGACCGACTCCGGCGGAATGCGCCGGATGGCGAAGCCAACATGATTGAGGATGTAGTCGCCTGGCGCGACCGGCTCGTCGACGATGTTCAGCAGGACCTGTTTACGCACGCCCCAGAAATCGACGATCGCGGTCCAGCCGTCAACCTCGATGACTTTGCCCGGGACTCCTAGACACATTGTGGAACTCCTGTCGCCGCCTGAGAGGCGGCGCTACGTTCTTCGCGACGTAGAGCCGGCTCTCCAGCCGGCTTCAACTTCGCATTGGCCACGAAGGCCTGCCCCAGAGCGATACCGCCGTCTCCCGGCGGAACGTCGCGATTCATGGTGACGCGGGTAACCGACTGCAGCGCGCCGGCAACGCTCTCCGCCAGCCGCTGATTCTGAAAGCAGCCGCCGCTGAGCACGACCGGCATTTCGCCATGCGCGGCCAGCGCCGCGCGTACCACTTGCACCGTCGCCGCGGCGAGCGTGTTGTGGAAGCGCGCCGAGATGATTGCGGCCGAGCGGCCGGCGAGAAGATCGTCGACCGCGGCTTTCACGGTGGGCCGCGGATCAATCTCCCACGGCGCAACGCCGTCACGGATCACGACCGGATAGACGCCGCGCTCGCTGTCATCGGCAACCATGTTCCAGCGGAATGCAATCTCCCCCTCGTGACGCGCCTCGGGCATGCCCAGGACGAAAGCGCCGAACGCATCGAAGTAGCGGCCGACACCACGCGCCGCAGGCGCATTGAACTGCCGCGCGATCATCCGCCGCACCGCGTCGATCGCCGGCCGCGGCAGATTACGGAAGAGCGGAATGGCGTGCAGCGGCGGCTGACCGTCGAAGGCATCGTCGAGCAGAGCCAGCGCGACGCGCCACGGCTGCCGGATGGCCTGATCGCCTCCCGGCAGGGCCATCGGCCGAAACGTGGCGAAGCGCTCGAAATCGGCGTAGCCGGCAATCAGGATCTCCCCGCCCCACGCCGTGCCGTCCGTCCCGTATCCGGTCCCGTCGTATGCGATGCCGATCACCGGCCCGGCGAGACGATGCTCGGCCATCGCGCTGACGACGTGCGCATGATGATGCTGCACGGCGATGGTCTGCACGCCGGCGCGCGACTGCGCGTAGCGCGTGCTGAAGTAGTCGGGGTGCATGTCATGAGCGAGCACGTTCGGAGCCACGCCGACGAACTCCTGCATCCGCTCGATGGCGATTTCGTATGCGCGCAGCGTCTCCACGCTCTCGAGGTCGCCGATATGCGGCCCGAGAAACGCGCTCCCGCCGGCAGCGATGCAGAAGGTGTTCTTGAGATGCGCGCCGCAGGCGAGGATCGGCGTCGCGAACTCGCTTCCGGTCTCGACGGCCCGCGGCACGTACCCGCGCGCGCGGCGGAGGATCGTCGGCGCGCCATCGATCACGCGCACCACCGAGTCGTCGACGCGCGTGACGATGTCGCGATCGTGGATGAGAAAGACGTCGGCGACCTCGTGGAGCTGCGCGAATGCGCCGGCATTCTCCGTCACCATCGGCTCGTCAGAGAGATTGCCGGAGGTCATCACCAGCGGCGTGCCAGCATCATGCAGAAGGAGATGATGGACCGGTGTGTACGGCAGGAAAATGCCGACGAGCGGCGTCTGCCCGGAAACTTCGGACGCCAGCACGCCCGGGCGCTGCCGCGCCAGCACGATTGGCCGCTCGATGGAGGTCAGCAGAACGCGCTCGGCTTCGCGCAGCTCGGCGATCTCTTCCGCGGCACGCAGGTCCCGGACCATTACCGCGAACGGTTTCGTCTCGCGCCGCTTGCGCCGGCGAAGGCGCTGCACGGCAACCGAGGAGGTCGCGTCGCATGCGATGTGAAATCCGCCAAGGCCTTTGACCGCCACAATGAATCCGGCGCGGATGGCGCGCGCGGCGAAGTCGATCGGATCTCCGGTCGTGATTTCCTGCTGCTGCGCGGTCATGGCCGTCAGCCGCGGGCCGCATTTCGGGCATGCGTTCGGCTGCGCGTGAAAGCGCCGGTTCGAGGGATCCTCGTACTCGAGGCAGCAGTCGTCGCACATGACGAAGCGGGCCATCGACGTCTTCGCGCGGTCGTATGGCGCGCCGGTGACGATCGAATACCGCGGGCCGCAATTCGTGCAGTTCGTGAACGGATAGCGATAGCGTCGATCCGCCGGATCGAAGATCTCGCGCGCGCAATCGGCGCAGGTCGCGAGGTCGGCGGGAATGGAGACCCGGTGCTCATCCGATTCTCTGCTGCTGGCGATGGTGAATTCCGCGGGCGGCTCGCCGGCCAGCGCCGTCCAGCGAAGGCTCCGGATCACCGCAGCCGGCGGCGCGTCCGACTGCAGCGCGGCGATGAATTTCCCGAGCGCTTCCGGCGCGCCGAAGGCGTCGATCGACACGCCGCGCGAGTCATTCAGAACGCTCCCGGTGATGCCGATCCGGCGGGCGGTCTGGTAGACGAACGGACGAAATCCGACGCCTTGAACCGTGCCGCGGATCTCGATCCGCCAACCGCCGGGAGCCATGGCCTCAACGGTAGGCGCAGGGGGAACATCCGGTGATGACTCGTGATACGAGATTACGTGACGGCAGTCACGATGGTCCGCTACGTGCTGTTGCTGCACGTTCTCGGCGCAACGACCTGGACCGGCGGTCATCTCTTCCTCGCGACGCGCATCCGTTCGCGCGTGCTGCAGTCGCGATCGGCGGCGCTGATCGTCGATTTCAAGAGTCGCTTCGAAGTGTCCGGGATTTCTGCGCTCGTGGCGCGTTCGTCACTGACGAACTCCCGGCGTCGGGATCCGAACCGGCGGATGGTCGTAACGGCGGCGCGGATCGTTTCGCGCACGAGCAGCTGGAGAATTCCACTGATGCGGAAATTGCGGAGAAACGCCCCGGGCGGAAAGAGCTCGGCCTTGTCGTTGATCGTGCCCTCGGAAAATGCGCGAATCTCGCCGACCAGAAGGCGATGCGTCTTCGGATCGAGCGGCCCGGCGCCCGCTTCGGCGAGCTCCCGACGGATCGATCGCGCGGCGAGCATGCGCGCACGCACCTCGGCGGCGGTGGCAGCGGAAATTCGGCCGTACGTCTCCTTCAGATCGTTGAGGCGCTCGGCGGCGTCGTAGGTCGCATCGACGATCTCCGGCCGCGACATCCACCGCGTCTCGTAATTGAGGATCGATTCCCAGTCGCGTTGCTCGAGCAGCGCTCGATGCTCGGCCAGCGTTCTGGCCCGAATGGTGTAGCCGCGCGCCTCGGCGTTTTCGAATCCGTCGCTTCCAGGATCGATGAACGGCCCCATTGGAGTGATGAACGCCGACAGCCGCCGGTCGAAGCGCCGGAAGAGCGCTTCGATGGAGTCGGTCGTCTCCATCACGCTGCGCACCGTCTGTCCCGGCAACCCGATCATGTAGAAGAGATCGAGCCCCTCGCAGCGCCGCGCGAGAATCGACTCGATCGCGGACTCCATCCGGGCATTGGTGAAATTCGATTTCCCCATCAGCGCACGGTTACTCTCGTCGTGACTTTCGGGCGAAAGCTCGGCGCCCCAGTGGGCGATGGAATCATCGATCCGCGCGATCAGCTCCGCGGCGGGAGGATCGAAAAATTCGAAGACGATGCGATTCGACACGCGCGTCTTCGCCAGCGCGTCGAGCACGCCGCGCGTATACGCTTCGCCGCCGTCGCGGAGATCGCCGACCATGAAGATCGGTGCGCGGGTGATGGTCGCCAGGTCGCGCACCTGCGCGGCAATGGCTTCCGCTGTTCGAAGAATCGGATGATGTCCGTCCATGAACCGGCCAAACGACGGCTTGGACGCGCCGCAGGTGACGCAACCGCGGGCGCAGCCGCGCACCGTGAATACCGCGGTGATCGGATGCCGCCACCACCAGTGAAACGGAACGTTGGTCCAGAAATCGAGGCGCTTCACCACGGAACCGACCATCATCCCGAGATCAAGGCTGTATTCGTCGAGCGATGTGGGAATCGGCCCCGCCGGGTTCACGCCCCCCTTCCACGTCAGATTCGGCACGCGCTCGAAGCGGCCGGATCCCTCGACTTCGCGCAACAGCGCCAGCAACGACGGCTCCGTGACGCTGCCGCGCAGGACGAAATCGACCGCGGGATCGCGGATCAGCTCTTCATGAAAATACGTCGCGGAGATGCCGCCGAAGACGATCGGAATGTCGGGGTGCAATCGCTTCAGCAGCGAAGCAACCTCGATTGATCCTTGCGCATGCGGTAGCCAGTGCAGATCGATTCCGAACAGCGCCGGACGAAGACGGGCGAGCAGCTTCTCCGGCCGAAAGCGGCGGCTGCGCATCATCAGCAGCGCCAGATTGATGATGCGCACGCGATAGCCCTGCCGGCGCAGAAAAGCTGCCAGCGTGAGAAAGCCGATCGGGTACATCTCGAAAACGGGAGAGGAAGGGATTACGTCGCTGATCGGGCCGTAGAAGATCGTCCGCTCGCGGAAGTCGTAGACGCTCGGCGGGTGGATGAGGATGAGGTCCGGTTGGCGCACGAGCCTCACTCCGACGGCTTGCCCTCGGCCTTTTCCGCTTCGCGGCCATGTTCCTCGCGGTTCTGCTCCTCGGACATCTTCCCGTCGAACCACGCCCAGTTCATCGGATAGACATCGGGATCGAAGATCACGTGATAGAAGTGCCAGACGACGATGGCCAGCGTGGCCAGGATGGCCTCGTAGAAGTGAATGGTGGTGGCGATATCGATCCACCAGCGCGGAATCCAAGTGGCCACTGCGACGGCATACCAGATCACCACGCCGGTGACGGCCATCACGATGGTGCCCCACATGCCGGCCCAGTACTCCGCTTTCTCCGCATAGCTGAATCGGCCGAAGGTCGGCTTTTGCGACGAGCGCCCGAGGTAGTAGCGGAGGACGGCAATCAGATCGCTACCGTCGGAAAAACGAAGCCAGATGTCCCGCAGCATCTTTCGTCCTTCCGCGGTAAAGGTGATGTAGGCGATGTGGTAGACGCCGAGAGCCATGATGATGACGGCGGCCACTCGGTGCACGAGGCGGCGCAGCGGTTCGCTTGATCCACCCAGATGGAGACGCAAGTCACCGAAGAAAAGGCCGGAGAAGAATGAATCCGGCCAGGCGAGAGCGAAGCCGCTGACCACCAGCACGGTGAAACTGGTGAACAGAATGATGTGCTGCGCGCGCTGATTCAACGTCATGCGCACCACGGTGCGATCGGGCGAACGACGCCGCGCCTGCGCCTTCCTCCACCAGACGAGCAGGTTGTGAAGCAGCATGAAGCCGATGGTTAGCACGATGGCCGCGGTATAGATCCATCGGATCCAGGTATTGATGCGTGAAGGCAGGTCGGTGATCTCGCCGGCGACGAAATGCACTTTGCCCCGGGCGAAATTCGCCTGAACGCCGGGATGACACTTGCCGCAGGTCTTCGTCAGGTTGTTTCTGTGGATCGCGGATCGAGGATCGGACGACCGCAGGATGTCGTGCGCGCCGTGGCAGCTCGAACAATCGGCGGCGGCCCGCAATCCCATCCTGCTTGCCAGGCCGTGATAGCTCGACTGATACGTGCTGACGCGATTCGCCGAAACGCCGAATTCTTCCGTCAGGCGGACCGCTTCGTGGCAGTGCGCGCAGCTCCCGCGCGGACCGCGGATCGGATCGGCGGCACGGGCGATGGCGTGAACGCCGTGACAGTCGGTGCAGGTCGGCGAGCTCCAGTTGCCGCGCGCCAGTGCCTTCCCGTGAACTCCTTCGCCGAACTGCGCGGCGATGGCCGAGTGGCACTTCCCGCAAGTGCGCGCCACGTTGAATTTGAAAATGCCCGACTGCGGATCGTTCCCCCGCCTGACGAAGTGACTGTCGTGGCAATCGATGCAGACCGCCACCTTCGTCGACCCGCGCGCCGCGGCGCGTCCGTGGACGCTTTCCTGGTACGAGATCGCCGCCTGTGTCGAGAGGTCGGCCTTCCCGATGATGAATTTCTGCGCGTGGCAACGGGCGCAGGTCTGCGGAATCGTCGCGCGATACGTTCGCGACTTCCGATCGGAGGACGGCAGGATGTCATGCGCCGGGCCGTGACAATCCACACAACGGGCGCCGCGCGCGGTCCCCGTTTTGACTGCCTTCGCGTGCAGGCTGTTGTTCCAAGCTTCGACGGCCTCGGTGTGACACGCTCCGCACTCGACCGCCCGCGGCGGCATCTGGTGAGGAACAGCGGTGATGTCCGCATGACAGTCGGTGCACTGCAGCGGCCCATGCACGGAAGCGCCAAACGTCTTTGTGCTGATTTTGTCGTCGTGGCAGGCGAGGCATTCGTCATTCTGCAGCGGTTCCGCGAGGCAAACGGCGGCCAGCAGAAAAGCCGCGACGGTGACGGTGAGTGGCAATGTCTTCGGCATTCTCATAGCGAAGCGTTGCGCCAGCTCCATGCTCGGGCCACCCGCGCTTCCGGCCGGATTCCTCGCTTCGTCAGCTCGGCAACCACCGCATCGGCGACGCGCGGGATTGCCTCGAGCACCGGGGGCGACAGCGCTACGCCCCCCTCGAGCGTCTGGGGAACCACGCCGACGAGCACCACGTCCGGCGGCGCGTTCCCGGCGAAATCGAGCACGATGAGCGCGTCGTTGATCGACGCCTCGTGCGGGCTGATGTGAATTCCGCAAGGAACGGCCACGATCTCCTCGCGCGCGTACGTGCGAATCGTTCCCGCCGGAGCGTCGCCGGCGACGGCGTCGATGAAAATCACCACGTCGCGATCGGCGAGATATCCCGGCAGATCGAGACTCGGCGTGCCGAGGTCTTCGACTACGACGTCATCGGAAAAGTCGAAATTGCTTTCCAGGAAATGGGCGACGGCGGGCCCCACCCCATCGTCACCCATGAGGATGTTGCCGATGCCGTAGATCGCGATGGTCATGATCTGCCGTCCCTGTCATCCCGAGCGAAGCGAAAGAGCTCAAACTGCGTAACCGGAGATCCCTTGCCGACTTCGCGGCTTCCAATGACAGCCCCCTCACCCGGCCTTCGGCCACCCTCTCCCCGCTTACGCGGGGCGAGGGTTTTCGAAAGCCTTCTCCCCGCGTGCGGGGAGAAGATGCCCGAAGGGCGGATGAGGGGGCAGTCATCCTCTGCGGGTGCTGCACATCGTGCAGTGCCATCGCTCAGGATGACGAAGGTCACAGAACTCTCACCCGCGCGACCTTGTTGCCGTGGGCATCGAACATATGAACCGCGCACGACATGCACGGATCAAAGGAATGGATTGTCCGGACGACCTCCAGTGGATGTTCGGTATCCGCGACCGGGTTCTTCAGCAGCGCCGCTTCGTACGGTCCGGGTACGCCCTTCACGTCACGCGGGCTGGCGTTCCAGGTGGTTGGCACGACCGCCTGATAGTTCTTGATCGCGCCGTTGTCGATCACCACCCAATGCGACAGCGCACCGCGCGGCGCCTCGTGGAAGCCGACGCCTTCGATCTCTCCCTTCGGGAACTTCGGCGGATTGAAGATCGTCGTGTCGCCTTTGGTGATGTTGTCGACCAGGAGCTGCCAATGTTTGGTCGCCAGCTCCGAGAGAACCGCGGCGCGCACGGCGCGCGCACCGTGACGGCCGAGCGTTGAGTGCAGCATCGCCGGCGTCGCTTTGATCTTGGCGATGGCCGAGATCTTGTCGAGCGCCGCAGTGGTCCACTTGGTCATCAACGGATTGCCCGCCGCAACGCCGCAGAGAACGTTGGCCAGCGGGCCGACCTGCGCCGGCTGCCCTTCGAACCGCGGCGCCTTGACCCACGAGTACTTGCCGTTCTCCTGGAAATCGGTGAACTCCGGATCGGTCTCTCCCTTCCAGGGGTGCAGTCCGCCCGATCCCTTGTACCAGGAGTGCGCGCTGTCCTCGGTTACCGCCTTGATCCAGTACGGATCTTTCTGTCCCTTGATCGGCGTGTACTTCGCCAGGTCGCCGTTGGGAATGAATCCACCCGGCAGGTCAAACTGGGTGTTCTTCTCGTCGAGCGGCAGATCGGGGACGGAGAGGTAATTGGTCACGCCGGCGCCGTATCCGAACCACTCCGGATAGAACGCGGCCACGGTGCAGACGTCGGGGACGTAGACGTTCTGCACGAACGGAATCACCTTGTCGAGCAGAGACTTCATCTGATAGAGGCGATCGATATTCAGCGTCGCCTCGCTGTCGAGATTGATGGCGTTCTGCACGCCGCCGACGGCGACGTTCTGGATGTGCGGCGTCTTGCCGCCCAGCATGCCGACGACCTGCGTGGCGTACCGCTGGTACTCGAGTGCCTGCAGGTAATGCGCGACGGCGATCAGATTAACCTCAGGCGGCAGCTTCATCGCCGGATGCCCCCAGTAGCCGTGCGCGAAGGGGCCGAGCTGGCCGCTGTCGATGAGCGCCTTGACCTTCGCTTTCGCCGCTGCCATCTCTTTCTTCGAGTTGCCCGGCCATTCGGAGAGACTCTCGGCGATCTGCGACGCCTTCACCGGATCGGCCTTCAGCACCTGCGTGACATCGACCCAGTCGAGGGCGGAGAGATGGTAGAAGTGCACGACGTGGTCGTGCAGTGCATGGGCGATCATCGTCAGGTTGCGGATGTACTGCGCGTTCTTCGGAATCGGCAGATCGAGCGCGTCTTCCACCGCGCGCACGGAAGCGAAAGCGTGGACGGTCGTGCAGACGCCGCAGAAACGCTGGGTGAAGAACCACGCTTCGCGGGGATCGCGCCCGAGCAGGATGCGCTCGATGCCGCGCCACATGGTCGCCGAGGCCCACGCCTTTTCGACCTGCCCGTTATCGACGTCGACGTCGATGCGCAGGTGACCCTCGATGCGTGTGATCGGATCAATGACGATTCTTTTGCTCATTTTCAATCACCCTCGGATGCGTCCGCGTTCGCTGCGCGGCGCCTCGTTCAAGTAACGCCATGCGAAGACCAGCAGAATGAGAAAGGCGATCACCAGCAGGTACTCGATCCCCTTGGTCGCGTAGATGTCGAGGAAGTGGAAGTCGTCCATGGATTCTCCTAAGCGGTCGTAGCCGCAGCGGACTCATGCTCCCGTGCCCACGCGGGCGGATCGGAGAGCACCGGCATGCGGTTGACGATCCAGCGGAATACCCAGATCTCGGCGAAGATCACGGCGAAGGTCACCTCGATCTCCATCCAGCTCGGGATGTAGTGCACGCCCGCGGCCGGCCGGAAGGCGAAAATGGAGAGATTGAGGCGATTGAGGATGATGCCGATCAGGGTCATGATCGCCGCGATGCGGATCAGCCGGAAATTCTTCTGTCGGATGGAGACGGCGAAGAACACCATCGGCACCGCCACGAAGAAGCCGATCTCCATCAGCCACCAGAATCCCATCGGCGTGAACAGGTAGGACCAGTTCTGCGCGTGGGTGACATCGAGCACTTTCAGGAAGAGGTAGAGGAACATCGCTCCGGCGCAGATGCGCGCCAGGCCGATGAGGATGGCGTTGTGCGACTTGCGGATCTTGTCGCTGACGATGTTGCTGAACACGCGCTCGCTGATGCTTCCCTCGAAAATCACCATCGACAGTCCGGCGAAGACGCTGGAGACCACGAAGAGCACCGGGATGTATTCGGAGTACCAGAGCGGGAAGATCTTGTCCTTGGCCATCATGAACAGTGCGCCGAGGCCCGACTGATGGAGCGTAGAGAGTGTCACGCCGAAGATCACCGCGCCGAGGGTCATGGCCCCGAGCAGCTTCCGCAGGCGCGTCATGCCCAGCCATTCCGCCGCGGCCGGCGCGAACTCCATGAAGGCCGCGAGCATGTACAGCATGAAGTGCCAGGCCACCAGGAAGAGCACCGAGCTCAGACCGAACGAGTTGCCGATGATCGGATTGATCACGTGCCACGGACGGCCGAGGTCCAGCAGCAGCGCCCCTGCATAAAAGACGTAGGCCAGGAACGCGTTGAGCACCGTCACGCGGATGATCGGGCGGTACTTCTCCATGTTCAGGACGTAGACCATGAACGTCAGCACGTACGCGCCGCCGGCGAAGGCAACACCGGTCATGACGTCGAAGCCGATCCACAGCCCCCACGGAAAATCCTGCGAAAGATTGGTGATGGAGGCCAGGCCTCTGGTGAAACGGATGGCCAGAAGAACGATCGCCACCAGGATGGTCAGGCCGGAGATGACGTTGAAGGACGTCATCAGCGGGCCCTTGGGATGAAATTCCTTTTTCACGAACGCCCACACCTCGCGGGCGGTCGGATCGCGCGGGACCTCAGAGCGATGGATGCTTGCAACCCCTGAGCTCATGAGTGCTCCTCATCGTCACGGCTGTCGTTTTTCCGTGTCGCCCGATTGAGCGCCAGCATTAGCACCGGTAGAACGGTAAAGGCCAGCGGCACCGCCGACAGGAACGGCTTGCTCAGTTTCGGATACGGCTCGTTCCCCACCGTCTGACTCATGCCGAGCTGCGCGAAGTCGACGCGCGACAGGTAGAGGACGCCCGTGCCGCCCGCTTCATGCTCGCCGTAGATGTCATCGATGTAACTGCCAGGGTTCTTCTCGATGCGCTCGCGTGCAATCCGCAGCAGCTCGCGGCGCGTGCCAAATGTGAGCGCGTTCGCCGGACAGGCTTCCACGCACACCGGCTTCTTGCCGTCCTTCGTGCGCTCGTAGCAGAGGTCGCACTTCACGATCTCCGGATTCCACGAGCTGTACTCGAACTTCGGGACATCGAATGGACAGGAAGCCATGCACATGCGGCAGCCCATGCACTTGTTGCCGCGCCAGATCACCTGGCCCGTCTCGGTCTTCAGCAACGCCTTGGTCAGGCAGACCGAAGCACACGCCGGCTGATTGCAGTGCATGCACTGGTTCTTGAGGAACGTATAGCCGGACTTCGTCGCATGACGGTTCACCACCGTCAGCGCGCGGTCAGACGTTGTGCGTACCATCTCGACCTGTTTGGGACCGAGCTCCGGCGCGGGCAATCCTTTGGATGCCGCGCAGGCCACCTCGCACGTACGGCAGCCGATGCAGCGCGTCGTATCGACGAGCATCCCGTGGAATTCGTCGCCGGATGTTGCCGGTGCCGCTTTCGCGGCGCCGGCGCCGACAGTCACGGTCGCCCCTGCGACACCGACTGCCTTCAACAATGTGCGTCTGCTGATCCCATGATTCGACATCGATCGTCTCCTTGATCTGAGGTCGGCGGATCAACTCTTCGAGTCGCCTGCGTCCGAGCTGTGGTCCCCGCTGTCGCCGCCGTTGCGTGCGGCGGCGATTCCCAGCGCCGTCAGAAGGCCACCGGCGACGCCCACGCCTCCGGCGACGATCGTGTTCACGCCACCTTCGAATTTCTTCGGCTCCGGAATTTCGCTGCCGAGGATCGGCCTCGTCGAGGGCTCGGCCTCCACCATCTGGAAGAGCGGCATGGTGAAGGCCACGTTTTTCTCCGTGCAGCCCGCGCAGGGAGCCCCGATCCCGATCGGCCAGCAATCCACCACTTCATTGAAATGTCGCGTGGAGCACGGAGCGTGGGTCACCGGACCCTTGCAGCCGAGTTTGAACAGACACCATCCGCTGCGATGGCCTTCGTCGCCAAACGCCTGCGCGAAATGGCCGGCGTCGTACTGGGCGCGGCGCGGACAGCCATCGTGAATGGTCCGGTCGAACGCGAATTTCGGGCGCCCCACCGCATCGAGTTGCGGCAGCTTCCCCGTGGTGGCGTACTCGAGCACCGTTCCGAGCAGGACGTAGGGATTCGGCGGGCAGCCGGGGATGTTCACCACCGGCTTGTTCTTGACGATGCTGTCGACGCCGACCGCTGCGGTCGGATTCGGCCCGCTCGATTGCACGCCACCCCACGTGGCGCAGGAGCCGATGGCGATGACCGCCGCGGAGCGCGAGGTCACCTCCTTGAGCATGTCGATGCCGTTCTTGCCGGCGATCTTCAGGTAGGCGCCGTCGCCCTTCGTCGGAATCGATCCTTCGACGACCACGACGTACTTGCCGTCGTTCTGCTTCATCGCATCGCGAAGCGCCAGCTCCGCGTCATGTCCCGACGGCGCCATGATCGTCTCGTGATAGTCGAGCGAGATGACGTTCAGGATCAGATCGCCAAGATCGGGCTGCGAGGTTCGCAGCAGCGTCTCGGTGCAGCCGGTGCACTCCTGCATGTGCAGCCAGATGACCGATGGTCTGCGCGCACGGCCGATCTGCGCTGCCACCGCGTTCGGACTGAGGTGATTGGTGATCGCCAGTCCGAACGGCGCGACGACCATCAGCTTCCCGCAGAAATTGATGAAGTGCCGGCGGCTCACGCCGGCCCGCTGGAGTTGTTCCTCGATGGTGGGGGGCTTCGCCGGAATTCGTGACGCGCTCATGCGCCCTCCTTCGGGCTCACACGCGGGTGTGAGGCATAGGTGCAGGGTATGCGCGCGCACAGTGATCAGCAGACGCAAGCCGTCACGCAC
>JBGPFD010000091.1:0-12796 GCA_041483175.1 Thermoanaerobaculia bacterium
ATGAGACGTGGACGTGGGACGGCACGTCGTGGAATCGCGTAACGCGCAGCCCCGCACCGGCGCGCACGCTCGCCGCGATGTGGTACGACTCGACTCTAAAGAAGACCGTGATCTACGGCGGCATCGGCCGGATCACCAGCGCGGATCGCATCACGCGTTACAGCGACATGTGGACCTTCGATGGCAACGGCTGGAGCGAGTTGAAGCCGGCTTCCGGTACGCCCGGCATGCGCTACGGCGCGCAGGCGGCCGTCGATCCGCGCACGAATCACTTGTTGTTGTTCGGTGGTCTGCGGGACGACCCCGTGCCGCCCGTGCCGCCGGCCACCACGCCCGGCGAAGTGCAGGTATACGCGGACGACATGTGGGAATGGGACGGGACGGCCTGGACGAGGGTGGCGCCGACCTCCGTTCCTCCAGCGCGCGAAAACGGCGGGATGGCATTCGATCCGACGCGCAATGAGATGGTGCTCTTCGGCGGCTACGCCGGCTATTTCTTCTCCGACCTCTGGACATACAACCCGCCCGCCTGGCAGGTGAAGGTCTTCGATCCGCTTGGAAATCGTCGTCGCGTCGGCCCGTAGGGGCCGAACCGAGCCGGCTAAGAGCCGGCTCTACGTGGGGCCGGCTCTCCAGCCGGCCCTATGTTATTCTCGCGCGCCCGACGGTCCGCAATCGTGGCTTCCACGCAAACGCGAACATTTCGACTCGCTCTCGGCGCCGATCATGGCGGTTTCGAGCTGAAAGAGGCTCTCAAGACCCACTTGCGGGAACGAGGTCACCAGGTTCGTGATCTCGGGACCCATAGCAAGGACCCGGTCGATTATCCGAAAATCGCCAAAGCCGTGGCTGACCTGGTGGCTGCGGGCGACGTGCGGTTCGGAATCATGGTCGACGGCGCCGGAATCGGCTCCGCAATGACCGCCAACAAGGTCCGCGGCGTGCTGGCCGCAGCGGCCTACAACGAAGGACTTGCACGAAACAGCCGTGAGCATAATGATGCGAATGTCCTAACACTCGGAGCCGGACAGGTCGACGTCGAGACGGCCAAGCGGATTGTCGACGTGTTTCTGGAAACCGAGTGCACGGTCGATCGGCATAAGGCTCGGGTGAACATGATCCGCGATCTCGACAAAGGAGGGCGTGGCGTGAAAGCGGCGGGCAAAGATTTGTCATCGAACGACATTGACCGGATCAGCGACCGTGTGCGGCAGCTCCTCCAGCAGGGCGCGTCCGCGCCGGTGGCGACGGTCCTGCCTCCCGAAAAGCTCGTCAAACTGATCGACCACACGCTGCTGCGCCCCGAGGCGACCGCGGAGGACATCGAACGCCTTTGCAAGGAAGCATCGCAGTACGGCTTCTATTCGGTCTGCGTGAATCCGACTTGGGTGACGAAGGCGCGATCGCTCTTGCGCGGCACTTCGGTGAAGGTTTGCGCCGTGGTCGGTTTTCCGCTCGGCGCGCAATCGCCGGACATCAAGACGCTCGAGGCCAGCCGTGCGGTCCGCGAGGGAGCACAGGAAATCGACATGGTGATCAACATCGGCGCGCTGAAGAGCAAGGATGACAAGCTCGTGTCGCGCGACATCCGCGGTGTGGTGGAGGTCTGCATCGACGGCCACGCGATCTCCAAGGTAATCCTCGAAACGGCGCTGCTGACGGATGAGGAGAAAGTGCGCGGATGCCAGTTGGCGATGAAGGCCAGTGCGAATTTCGTGAAGACTTCCACCGGCTTCTCGAAGGCCGGGGCGACGGTCGAGGATGTTGCGCTGATGGCCCGCACGGTCGCTCCGCGCCGGCTCGGCGTGAAAGCGGCGGGCGGCGTGCGCACGTACGCCGACGTCCTGAAGATGGTGGAGGCGGGCGCGACGCGCGTCGGAAGCTCCAATAGCGTCAAGATCGTGGAAGAGGCCACGCAGATGGCCGCGGGGAAGAGGTGAGCAGTGGCCGAACTTCGCTGCTATGTCTTCATCGATAGCCTGCAGCCGCAATTCGCCTCCTTCCTCGGCACGGTCGCGCAGGGATTCCTTCCCGTTCCGGGCCAGGCGGCGCTGTTCGTCGAGGTCTCGCCGGGCATGGACATCATGAGCGTGACCGATGTTGCACTGAAGGCGACCGACGTCCGGCCAGGGATGATGATCATCGAGCGCCTCTACGGCATGTTGGAGCTTCACTCCGATTCGCAGGCCGACGTGCGGCAGGCCGGGGCGGCGATTCTCGACTCGCTCGGGCTGACGGAGGCCGATCGCATCAAGCCCGAGATCACGTCAAGCCAGGTGATCAGAAACATTTCCGATTACCACACCCAGCTCATCAACCGCTCGCGTCACGGCGACCTGATCGTTCCGGGGCAGACGCTGTACGTCCTGGAAGTCGCCCCCGCCGGCTACGCGGCGATCGCGGCGAACGAGGCGGAGAAAGCAGCGAATATCAACGTCCTCGAAGTCCGCGCCTTCGGCAGTTTCGGGCGCGTCTATCTCGGCGGTGAAGAGCGCGACGTCGACGTCGGATATCGGGCGGCGGAGCAGGCAGTGACTTCGATTTCCGGGCGGCAGGGGCGCCCATGAAGGCAGAAGGTAGAAGGCAGAAAGCAGAAGATGACGGTTCTCATTTCTGCCTTCTGCCCTCTGACTTCTGCCTTTGAAGGAGGGACGAATGACGGACGCATTAGGCATGATCGAAACGAGGTCGTTTCCGGCGGTGGTGGAAGCCGCCGATGCTGCGGTGAAAGCCGCGCGAGTGGAGTTGGTCTCCTACGAGAAGACGGGTGGTGGCTACACCACGATCGTCGTGCGTGGAGACGTGGCCGCGGTGCGCGCGGCATGCGACGCGGCAGAGACGGCCGCGGGGCGCGTCGGTGACGTCGTCGCCGTGCACGTGATCGCCCGGCCGCACGACCAGGTCGACGCCATTATGCCGCTCGGCCGCAAGCCGGGCAGCACACCGAATCGCGAGAAGAAGTAACAGGGCCGACGTCCATGCAACTCGCAAGAGTCGTGGGAAGTGTCGTCGCCACGCGCAAAGAGGAGAGCATCGAGGGGCTCAAGCTGCTCGTGGTGCGTCCGCTGGACGAAGAGGGGCGCGAGATTGGAAACGCGCTCGTCTCGGCCGACGCGGTCGGAGCCGGACCGGACGAGGTGGTGCTGATCGCTGCCGGGAGTTCCGCGCGGCAAACCACTGTCACCGACAAGAAACCGATCGACTCGGTGATCATGGCCATCGTCGACAGTTGGAGCGTCGGCGACGTCACGAAGTTCAAGAAGTGAGCGGCCGATGACGCGCCTGACCAGTCAGGAAGTCGAAGAAATCGCGCGGCGGATCGTCGCCGATATGGCGCGGGGCGGGGCGGCCCCCCCGACAACCGACAATCGACAACCGGCAACCGTCTGGGAGGGGGGGCTCGGAATCTTCTCCACCGTCACCGAAGCGGTGCGCGCGGCGGCGGCTGCGCAGACGCAGTTCGTCGCGCTCAAGCTCGCGCATCGCGGTCGCATTCTCGAAGCGATGCGACAGGCGATGCGCGAGAACGAAACCGTTCTGGCCAAAGCGGCCCACGACGAGACCGGACTCGGGCGCGCCGAAGACAAGGTCCTCAAGAATCGTCTGGTCACCGACAGAACACCGGGACTGGAAGACCTCACTCCGGCCGCGACGACGGGTGACAGCGGGCTGACGCTGGTCGAGCCGGCGCCGTTCGGAGTCATCGGCGCGATCACGCCGGTGACGAATCCGACCTCCACCGTCATCTGCAATTCGATCGGCATGCTCGCCGCAGCGAACAGCGTCGTCTTCAACGTTCATCCCTACGCGAAGAACTGCTGCATGCAGACCATCGCGTTGTTGAACAAGGCCATCGTCGGCGCCGGCGGTCCACCCAACGTGATCACCGGCGTCGCCAACCCGACAATCGAGTCGGCGCAGGAACTGATGAAAGCCCCCGGCGTGCGGCTCGTCGTCGTCACCGGAGGCGGCGAAGTGGTGAAGGCGGCCATGAGCAGCGGCAAGCGAGCGATCTGCGCCGGCCCGGGGAATCCGCCGGTTGTGGTCGATGAGACAGCGGACATCGACAAGGCTGCACGTGACATCGTCCTCGGTGCGTCGACCGACAACAACATCATCTGCACCGACGAGAAGGAAGTGATCGCCGTCTCTTCGATTACGGACGCGCTGATCGCCTCGATGGGGCGGCAGGGAGCGGTCGTTCTGCCGCGCGAGCGGCTCGCCGAGCTGGAGAAGGTCGTCTTCGAAGAGATGCGCGGCCCGCGGCAGAAAGGCCGCGTCGACAAGAACCTCATCGGCAAGAACGCTTCCGTGATTCTGGCGAAGATGGGAATGACTGTCCCCGACTCCGTTCGCCTCGTGGTCGTGGAGGTCGATGAAAATCATCCGCTGCTGTGGACCGAGCAGATGATGCCGGTGATGCCGGTGACGCGCGTTTCCGATGCGAACCGGGCCATCGATCTCGCGGTGGAGATCGAAGGCGGGAACCGCCACACCGCGGTCATGCATTCGAGGAACCTCGACAATCTGAGCAGAATGGCGAAGGCGTGCGATTGCTCGATCTTCGTGAAGAACGGCCGCTCGCAGACGGGCCTCGGGTTCGACGGCGAAGGGTATTGCTCGTTTACCATCGCCAGCCCGACCGGCGAGGGAATGACCGGCCCGCGGACGTTTTCGCGCTGGCGCCGCTGCGTGCTGGTCGGCCACTTCAGGATCACGTGATGAAGAAGACTTCCGCTCTCGCTGTCCTCGACTTCGCAAACATTCCGACCGGCATGTGGGCCGTCGATGCCATTCTCAAGAAGGCGCCGATCGCCTTTATGCGTGCCGGCACGGTGACCCGCGGGCGGTATCTGGTGGTCTTCGGCGGCTCGACCGCGGCAACCGCAGAATCCCTGGCCGAGGCGCTGGCGCTGAGCGGTGCTGCGGTGATCGATCACGCGCTCCTTCCCGACGCGCATCCCGCGCTTTTCGATGCGATCTCCGGAGCGAGAAAAAAATCCGAAGGGTCGCTTCTCATCATGGAAACCGAGACGGCCTCCTCGATCGTTCGCGCGGTCGAGGCGGCGCTCAAGGGAACGCCCGTCGAGCTGATCGAGTTGCGCCTGTCCGATGTGGGCCTGGCGGGGAAAGGCATCGCATTGATCGCCGGTTCGCTCCACGACGTCGAAGCCGCGGCGGTGCTCGCGGCGGCCGGCGCGGGAGTCGATGCTCCTCCGCCGCGCGGGTTCTCCCATCGGCTCATTGCGGCGCCGCACGAGATCGTGGAGCAGATCACCGCCGCGACGCGATTCGACACTGCGCCACTTCTCGATCTGGATGGGGAGGCGGGCTGATGCTGCTGGGGCGCGTCATCGGGCAGGTCGTTCCGTGCGTCGTGACGCCGGGACTGGAAGGCGTGCCGATGCTCCTCGTGCAGCCGCTCGACAAGACGCTGCAGCCGAAAGGGAAGGCCATCGTCGCCGCCGATGCTACGCGCATGGCCGGACCGGGCGAGCTCGTCTCGTACGAGGGAGGGCGGGAGGCGGCGCTGGCGCTGGAGAAAACGTTCGTGCCGGTCGACCACGCCATCGTGGCAATTGTTGACGGAGTCAACTTTGCCACGTAGCCCCTCATCCGCCCTTCGGGCACCTTCTCCCCGCGAGCGGGGAGAAGGACTTCGAGAATCCTCGCCCCGCGAAGCGGGGAGAGGGTGGCGCCCTTCGGCTACGCTCAGGGCAGGCTCCGCGCTGGGTGAGGGGCGATGATCCTCGGCCGCGTCATCGGGGAGATCCACGGCACCATCAAGCATCCTTTCTACGAGGGCAAGAAGCTGCTGGTGATCGAGAAGACGAACGAACGCGGCGCGCCGACGGGCGACTACCTGATCGCCGCCGATTCGGTCGGCGCCGGCGCCGACGAGCGCGTGCTGGTGCTCGATGAAGGCAACGGCGCGCGGCAGGTGTTCGACTCCAAGGACGCGCCGGTCCGCTCGGTCGTCGTGGGGATCATCGACGACATCGTGAACGGCGGCTGACGGCGTTCGATCTACGATTCGGCCTTCGTGTGCACGATCCGTGCGGCGGGAGGCGATGGGAAATTGAGCGGATCGTTCTGCAGGAAGGCGAAAGACTCCGGCCTGCCGATTCCGAAAAGGTTCGCCGAGCGTTCTCGATCCGCTGTCCCCGCCGGAATGAGAGCCGCTGCCGTCCTAGCGAATCTTCTCTCGCAGCCACTGAATCATTGCCGCGCGATGCTCTTCGGTCATGAACATATGGCCGCCCTCGGTCCAGATGATCTGTTTCGGCTGTTTTGCCAGCCGGAACAGAGGTTCCACCGAACGGTCGCGGATCATGTCGGAGTCCTGCGTTCCGTTGATCATCAGAAGCGGCCGCGGGGAAATCCGACCGATGTAGTTCGCCGGACAGGCGGCGGGCAGATGGTTGTTTTCGAGTGCGTCGAAATGTCCGCCGTAGAGCATGATGACGCCGGCAAGCCGCCGATCGACCGCGCCGGCGATCGACGCGGCAATCGCGCCGCGGCTGACACCGAGGATTGCGACGCGTTTCGGATCGACATCGTGCTCCGCCACCAGCAGATCGTAGGAACGGCTGACGTCTTTCGACAGTTGCGTAATCCACGACAGATACGCTGCGGGCTGGTTGTACAGTTTCTCGTGCTTTTCCTGCTCTGAGAACGTCATCAGCAGATCCGTCGTACGGTCGCCGAAATAGGGGAGGTCGATGGCCAGCACGGACCATCCCCCGCGCGCCAGCAGCGTCGCGAGCTGCGCAGTCGTCTCTTTGCCTCTAGGTGCGCCTCCGTGAAGGATGATGATTGCTGGCTTCTTCGCTGTGGAGCTGCGGGCCGGCTCAGTCAGGATCGCCGGCACGCGCACGCCCGACGTGCTCTGAAACGACAGCCGTTCGCGTCGAAGGCTCTGGTCATCTTCGACGTTCGACACGCGAGTTGCAAACGGCAACTGGCGGTCGTACGCGAAGAAGTCGAGGTAGCTTCTGAACGTGCGCTCGTCGACTGGATGAGCGAGCCACGGATCGGCGAGCTTCTGCTGCGCCAGCGCGAGCGGTACGATCATGACAATGGTGGCGACGACGAGCGAACGCTTCATTTGTTCTCCGTTGGCACATCCATGACCAGACGGATGCCCATCGCCTCGTTCGAGTAGCCTGGGACGAACCATTCGACGTGCGACAACTCGAACATGTAGCTGGGATCCATCCATGAGCCGCCGATCACTGCGCGCCGTTGGCCGTCTTTGCTTTCGCGCAGCCACTCGCTCACGTTGCCCGCCATGTCGGCGCATCCGAATGGGCTCAGGCCGGATGGATGCGATCCGACCGGGCGCGTGCCGACCAGGTTGAAGTTCGCGCGCTGCTCGGCGCTGCGCGCGTCAACGCCCCACGGGAAACCGCCGGGCGCGTTGCCGACAGCTGCCCGCCGCCACTGCGTTAGCGTGGGGAGCTGCTTGCCAGACCATCGGGCGAATGCTTGCGCTTCGTACCAGTTGATTCCGGTGACCGGATGTTCGGCCTGATCCTGCGGAAACGCCCCGCCGGACCACGATCTGGGGGCATGAACACCGGTGCGATCAACCATCTTTGCGAGCGCGGTCTCGCGGCCGAGTGACGCGACGCCGATGGTCATCACCTCAGGCCAAAGCGACGCGGTCGTGTAGCCGTCGGCGATGATGAATCGCAGAAATTTCGCATTCGTGACTTCATTGCGATCGATGAGAAACGCGGTCATGTGCGAGCGCCCATTCTCCAGCGATACGTCGCCCTCCGGCACCATCACCATTCCTTCGGTGTCCGGTCGCGTGCTCACAAGGTGCGCTACGAGCGGAATCGTCGCGCCGGGTTCCACCGCGACGTGCAGCGCGACAGAATTCCGTCCGGAGGCCGCAAACGTGGCGACGTATTCTCCGGCGACTAGCCGCCGCGAAAATGGCGTCGTCGACCGATCCCGCCTTGGGAGTGGTTTTGCGCTCGAACGGAGCCGCGCGAACGTGACCATCGCGCCTGAAGGTTCACTGGAAACAGAGACAGTGCCTGATGCTTTCGGTGCAAGATCCGCGAATTGTGGATCGGAGATGTTCAGCCCTGCCACCTCGAGGTCATTGAACACTGTGTCGAATTGCCGGGCGTTGACTGCTGCGAGGATGCGCGGCCGCACATCTTCGGCAGCGCTTTTGTTGTGCAACACGACACCGGTCACGATGAGGGCGATTGCAATCGCGCCTGCGATGATCCACGAGATCGCGCGGCGCCGGTGGAAGCGAGCTGGGCCGACCGCTGCAACTGGAGAACGGGCAGAATCGAGATCTCGCTTGAGACGCGTGAGATCGGCACGCATGTCCGAGGCGTGCTGGTAGCGGACGGCGCGATCTTTTTCCAGGCCCGTTCTGATGATCCGATCGAGCTCGTTGGGAATGCGCGGATTCACCTCAATCGGCGGAGTGGGCGTCCGGTTGAGAATCCCTTCGAAAATCACTGCGGATGTGCCGCCGCAGAACGGAGTGACCCCTGTTGCCATCTCGTAGAGCACGACACCGAACGAGAAGAGGTCAGTCCGCAGATCGAGCGTCTCCCCGCGGGCCTGCTCCGGCGACATGTAGGCGATGGTTCCGACGGTGGTTCCCGGACTGGTGAGATGTTCCTCATCGGGCGACCGGGCTGCAGTCACGGCCGTCGCGGTCGCAGGCCGCGATTCGCCGACTGGCTTCGCCAGTCCGAAATCGAGCAGCTTTGCGTGGCCGCGATCGGTGACGAAGATGTTCGCCGGTTTGATGTCCCGATGGACGATCCCGTGCGCGTGCGCCGCGTCGAGCGCGTCAGTGATCTCCATCGCCAGCGTCAGAACTTCATCGACCGGCATCGCGCGCACATGGAGGAGATGCTTGAGCGTCTTCCCCGGGAGGAGCTCCATGGCGATGAACGGACGGCCGTCGTACTCGTCGACGTCGTACACCGTGCAGATGTTCGGATGATTCAGAGCGGACGCTGTGCGCGCTTCGCGCCTGAATCGCTCCAGCGTGTGCGCGTCCGCATATCCCTCCGGAAGAAACTTCAGGGCCACTTCGCGGCCGAGTTTGAGGTCCTCCGCGCGGTAGACGACGCCCATGCCGCCGCCGCCGACGTGCTCGAGAATGCGGTAATGCGAAACGGTGCGACCAATCATCGCCGCCGGGATTGTACCCGCGGGGATCACAACTGCGAGACTACACGTTACATCTACTGGCAATCGCCACGACCGCCGGGGCCTGCTTCGATCACAAGCCGGAGGACCTCGCGCGCAACGCGTACGCGGGGCTCATCAACCTCCCCTTCGGCTGCTCATCTTGCCGCCCTTCCACCATCTCCCCGATACAGTAAAGGCCATTCCGCCGTTTCGGACGACTCGAGAGCGGTCGCATGCCGACCGCACTCCTGAATGTACCGCGACACGGCGTATCATCCGACGGTCGACAGCGGTCGACAGTAACCTTACTAATCCTGGTTCGTCACACCCTCGAACGCAATGGAATTGTTGCTGAACATCATCTGGCTCGCACTGGCTGCGGCAGCCTTCGGCTGGCTGCTTCCGGGAGCGATGGCGGCGCGCGGCAGAGGCCGAGCGCATTGTCTCCAGGCGATCCTGGCACTCGGCTGCGTGGCGGCGCTGCTGTTTCCCATCATTTCGATCACCGACGACCTCAGCGCCGGGCATGAGGTGCTCGAGGAGTCGGCCGCCGCTCGCCGCTGGGCGATGGCCGTAGCCACCGGTGTGGGACATGCCGCCGCCGAGTCTGCGTCGGCCGCCGTGCTCATCGCTACGCTCATCGTCTCGACGCTTCTTGCCGCCGTCGCGCGGGTCGAGACTGAAGTCGTACCAGCCCTCTCCGAGCGTCTCACGCTCGAGAGCGACCCCCGCTCTCCTCCCCGCGGGTAGCCCCCTCTTTTCCGCTTTTCACCCGACCGCGTGGCCAACCGAGCCGGGCAGTGCCCCTTTGAAGTCGGTGGAAGGAATCCCAGATGTTTGCAGTCCAGGTTTGTGGCCCCGTTCTCCGCGCGGTTTGCGGAGGCGACGTCGTGGCGCGGCCCAATCCCCGCGGAGGACCGGCGCCTTGCCGGTCCGGAGGTCCGCCGGCGCCTGTCGTTCACGGTTTCATCGCCCTCATTCTTCTCACTGCCTGCGCGACGGAGCCTCTGACCCGGGTCCCGAGCGTTTACGCGGACGCCGGGGAGCACGGCGTCGTCACGCTTGAGCAGCAGTGGTACGACGTCACGCGATCGCGGTCCGTGCCGGTCAGGATCTATCTCCCCGCCGATCTGACTTCACCCGCACCGGTCGTCGTCTTCTCCCATGGGCTCGGCAACTCGCGCGAGGGTTATTCCTACCTCGGTGAACAGTGGGCGAGCCACGGGTTCGTTTCCGTTCACCCTGAGCACATCGGCGGCGATCACGAGATCGAAAAGCACGGATTGATTCACCTGTACCTCGCGGGGATGGACCCGCAGTACCGCGCCGCGTTCCCCGAAGACCTGTCGTTCGTGATCGACCGGCTCAGCGATCCGAACGGACCGCTGGCGGGACGTGTCGATCCGGAACGCATCGTCGTGGCGGGACACTCGATCGGGGCGTATGCCGCGCTGGCGTTGGCCGGCCTGCGCGGCGGCGATCCGCGCGATCCGGAGCACTCGTTCCGCGACGCCCGCGTGATCGCGGCGATTCCGATCTCGATGTCGGAGCGTTTCCCGCGCAGCGCGTACAGCGGCATCTACATCCCGCTGCTGCACATCACCGGGACTCACGACTCGAGCATCCTTTACAAGACGCTGCCCAGTCACCGCCGCGTGCCGTTCGAGAGCATCGGCGGTGCCGAGCAGTATCTCGTCACCATTGCCGGGGCGAACCACTCCACGTACTCCGACGACGAGAGCCGCCGCAACGCCCGCGATCACGATGTCATCCGCGCGGTCACGACGGCGTTCCTCGACGCCTACGCGCGCGGCGACGAGCGGGCCAAGGAGTGGCTGCGCGGCAACGGCTTCACGTCGTTCGCCGCCAGCAGCGCGCGGATGGAGATCAAGCAATGAAGAAGTTGATCGGCCTGACGATCGTGTCCGTCGCCTTTGCCGCCGCAATCCACGGCCAGACTCCCGGCCCGAGTGGAGGAAAAGCGGGCGGCGTGCCCTCCGCATTGAAGATCGGCCAGATCACCGTCGAGTCGCGCGGGCTCTTCGACACCGCCGATGCGCACGGCGCGTTCTATCGCGCCGCGAACGCGCTGCATTCTCCGACGCGCGAGCCGCTGATCCGCGCGTTCCTCCTCTTCCGTGAAGGCGACGCGTACGACGCGACGAAGGTCGCGGAGTCGGAGAAGAACCTCCGCGCGCTCGACTTCATCAAGAGCGTGACGATCACCACCGGGCCGCCGCACGACGGCGTCGTCGACGTCCGGGTCGAGACCGAGGATGAGTGGACGTCCGACCCGAATCTCGATTTTGGCAGGAGCGGCGGCGTCGGGACATGGAATCTGAACTTGACGCAGAAGGACCTCCTCGGGAGCGGTGCGGAGGTCTCGATCAGCGCCGCGCGGCAACCCGAGCGATCCGAGAATTCGTTCGAGCTGATCCATCCCGCGTTTCTGCACGCATACTGGGACGCCGATCTGCTGCTTGCGAAACGTTCGGACGGCAGCGAGGTGAAAATCGGGCTCACGCAGCCGTTCTATTCGACCTCGACGCCGTTCTCGTTCGATCTCCTCTACGACAACGACTCGCGCAACGAACGAACCTACAGCGGCGGTGTCGCCATCTCCAGTTTCCACGCGCACAACCGTGAGGGGCGTGCGGTGTTCGGCCTGTCGCTTCCGGGCGGCGGCGCCGGGGCGCAGCGGCTCTTCACCGGGTTCGACTGGTTGAGCACCGACTTCGGGCTGATCGGCGGAGCGGCCGCGCCGAAATCCCGCCGTTACGGCTGGGCGATCTTCGGCTACGAATACGCGCACGAGGATCTCACGAAGCTTAACTACGTGGACCGCGACGAGAAGTACGAAGACTTCGACGTCGGGCGGCGCGCGTCGGTGCAACTCGGGCTCTCGCCGCGCAGCGCCGGATCCGACCGCATGATGGAGGAGCTGACCGTGCAGTTCTCGTCAGGGCTGCGCCTCGGCGATCGCGCGCTGCTCGTCCCGCATGTCAGCTTCTCGTCGCGCTTCGGGCCGCGAACCGAGAACCAGATCCGGAGCGCCGACGTGAAGTTCATCTGGCGCGCCGACTCAAGAGTCCTACAGACGCTCGTGTCGCGCGTCCACGTCGACGATGGCCACCACCTCGACCAGGACGTGCAGTTCTTCGCTGACGGCCTGCGCGGTCTGCGCGCGTATCCCGCTTTCGCCTTCGCCGGCGACCGGTCGGCCGTCGTCAATGTCGAGGATCGCTTCTTTCTCGGGCGCGAGCTACTCCACCTCTTTGCTCCCGGCGCCGCGATCTTCATGGATGCCGGCCGCGCCGGCCCGTCGTCCGGCCCGTTCCGTTTCACCGGTTTGAAACGGGATGTCGGCGTGGGACTGCGCATCGCCATCCCTCGCGCGGAATCGACGCTGTTGCGCTTCGACGCCGCGCGCACCCTCGATCCCGCGCCGCTCACTCATCGCGGATTCACTTTCTCGTTCGGAACATCCCAGGCTTTCTGATTCACCACACAAGGAGGACTCAATTGAGACACGTCTTCGCCGTTTTCGCTCTCGCCTTCGCCGCTGTTCCGCTTCTTGCCCAGGCGGCGGGCTCGAGCTCGATGTTCAGCTTCGATCCCC
>JBGPFD010000092.1:0-12779 GCA_041483175.1 Thermoanaerobaculia bacterium
CCACGCGATCGGCGATGCGCTGCCCGAAGGTCAGGTGCTCTTCTTCTTCCTCCAGTACGTTGCGCGAGACCTGCCGCGACATCAGCTCATTCGTCTGCCGCAGCCGCTCGCTCATCTCGGCGATGATGCGCAACGCGGCCGACGGATTCTTGTTCACGAAATCGACGAGATCCTCACGATCAAGCCGGATCAGGCGCGAACCTTTCATCGCCGTGGCGGTAGCCGAGCGCGGCGAGCCGTCGAACAGCGAGAGCTCACCGAAATACTGTCCGGGGTAGAGCGTGGCCAGCAGAACGCGGCCTCGACCCTCGCCGTAGGAGATCTCCACCGCGCCGTCGTCGATGATGTACAGTGCCGGACCTTCATCGCCCTGATGGAAGATCACGTCACCCTCGGCGACTACGGTCTCCTCCAGCCGGCGGGCCAGCGCGTCGAGGTCCTCGGGCGTAAGGGACTCGAACAGCGGAATGTTCGCCAGGAGCTCCTGTCGGGTCATTTGTGCCCGTAAGAGTACCAGAATCCTAGGGTTAAGCGCTGCCTTCCCCGGGCGCTCCCGTGCACTTTCAACAGGTCGCTTCGGGTGACGATGCCGATCAGGCGCGACGCCGCAGATCAGAACGATCCGCGCATCGATGAGCGAGCGTTCCAGCGGGATTCTCGCCGCGTGAATGGCGTCGGCTGCCGACGGAGCAATGGGAACGCCTTCGGTCGTCGCGGCGCGCCCGATGTTCGGCTCCGGTTCGTGCACCAAGAACAATTGCGCGCCGAAGAGTCCGAGTTCGCTCTGCGTGGCACGGTCCGTCAGGCGTAGCACGCGCACCAGATGCCGGATGGAATCGAGAATTCGTTGGCTGTCCGTCACGACGGCTATGAAATGAATCGATTACGAAACGTTCGGCCGTGCCCGAAGGCGGTGCTAGAATCTGCCGCACCCCAGGATTCTTCATGGCGCGATACATCCAGAAGATTTCCCTTCGTCCGTACAGCGATACCGAGTTCTGGACCGGCTGGGAGCTGGAAGGGAGTGAGGGGGAAATCGAGGGTCTCATTCTGGCCGACACGATGTCGCCGGAGGAGCTGGCGAAACTCGGGGTGACCGAGTTCCAGAGGATTCCGAAGGGGTATCTGGGCGACTTATTTCCGCGAAAGTGAGCGGAGCGGCCCTGAACAAACGCTACGATCGCAAGTACTTCGATCGCTGGTATCGCGGCCGTTCTCCCATTGTTTCCGAGGTCGAGCTGCGCAGGAAGGTGGCAATGGCCGTGGCCATCGCCGAGTACTTCCTCCGGCGGAGGCTTCGGAATGTGATCGACATCGGCTGCGGCGAAGCGCCGTGGCTGACGCATCTTCAGGCGATACGGCCGCGCGTGCGCTACACAGGTTTCGATCCGAGCGAATACGCCGTCGAGCAATTCGGCCATTCGCGCAACGTCCGTCACGGATCATTCGGCGAGCTCGCGGCGCGCGGCATCCGCGAACGTTTCGATCTGCTGGTCTGCACTGACGTGCTCCACTACCTCGATGACGATGAGATTCGCCGCGGTCTGCCGGCCGCGGTGCGCCTGATGCGCGGCGCGGCGTTCCTCGAAATGATTACGCACGAAGATGAGGTCGCGGGCGACACCGTCAGACTCAAACGCCGTCCGGCACGGTGGTATCAGGACCTCTTCGCCGAGGCTGGGCTGACCGCAGTCGGACCGTATATCTGGGTCCGGTCGAAGCTCCGCGCGAATACCTCCCCGCTCGAAATCCACTAACCGTTTCGGACGTCGCTCTGCCGGCGCAGGCGGCTGTGCCCGTATCCATAGGTGATGTAGATGACCAGTCCGCCGGCGAGCCAGAAGACGAACCGCCACCACGATCTCGGCGGAAGGTAGACGGCGAGCAGAAGGCAGGAAATCACGCCGAGAATGGGCAGAAGAAACGGCCCACCGGGCACGCGAAACGACCGCTCGCGATCCGGATCCTTGATGCGCAGAACCATGATTCCCAGGCAGACGAGGATGAAGGCGAACAGGGTTCCGATGTTCGTCAGATCGACCATCGCGTCGAGCGAGGTGAACATCGCTGTCACTCCGACGAACACGCCGGTGATGATCGTGCCGACGTACGGCGTTTTGAAACGCGGATGAACTTTCGAGAAGAACGGCCACAGCAAGCCATCCCGCGACATGGCGAAAAAGATGCGCGGCTGCCCGAGCTGGAAGACCAGGAGCACCGCTGTGTGGGCCACCACGGATCCGAAGGCCACCACGCCGATCATCCAGTTCGGCATGGAGACGAACTTCATGGCCAGCGTCAGCGGCTCCGCCTGCTCGCTCGACAGAGTCTTCACCAGCGAGCCGTACGGAATGAGTCCGGTGAAGACCGCCGCAATCAGCGCGTAAAAAATCGTGCAGACGATCAGCGAGCCGATGATCCCGATCGGCATGTCGCGTTTCGGATTTCTCGCCTCCTCCGCCGTCGTCGAGACGGCATCGAACCCGATGTAGGCGAAGAAAACGATCGCCGCTCCGGTGATCACTCCATGGAATCCGTTTGGCGCGAAGGGGTGCCAGTTCGCCGGCTTCACGTACTTGAAACAGACCAGCACGAAGAAGCTGAGGACTACCAGCTTGATGGCCACCATCCAGAAGTTGAAGCTCGCCGACTCGCGGATGCCCCAGACCAGGACGACGGTGATCGCAGCGACGATCACACCCGCCAGAATGTTGAAGACGATCGGAATGCCGAAGATGTGCGGCGCGTGCAGCACCAGGTCCGGCATCTTCGCCGCGGCCGTGGTGTAGTCGATCTTCAGCCACGGCGGGAGGACGATGCCGAATCCTTCGATGAGCGTGTTGAAGTAGTTGGCCCAGGAGATGGCCACGGCAACGTTGCCGATCGCGTACTCCAGGATCAGGTCCCAGCCGATGATCCAGGCGATGATTTCGCCAAGCGTGGCGTAGGAGTAGGTGTATGCGGAGCCGGCGACCGGAACCATCGAGGCGAACTCGGCGTAACAGAGGGCGCTGAATCCGCAGACTACCGCGGTCAGCACGAACGACAGGATCAGCGCCGGCCCGGCGCCGGGGCGCGAGGCATCGCCCGCCGCAGCGGTGCCGATGGTGGCGAAAATGCCGGCGCCGATGATCGCGCCGATGCCCAGGGCCACGAGGTTCCACGGACCGAGCGCCTTCTTGAGCTGATGGCCCTCTTCGTGTGTCTCGGCGATCATCTCGTCGAGCGACTTCGTTCGAAAGAGTTGGCCGAGAAGGGACATCCGGGAATGATATCTAAAAAAAAGCGGTGGCTTGGCCGCCGCACTCCAAAAGGCGTACATTCCCCCCCATGACAGCAATCGACATCTCCACCAAATACCCACCGGTGCGCAACTACATCGGCGGAACGTTCGTCGACGGCAACGGCTCGAACTACGTTGACGTCACCAATCCGGCCGACGGCAGCGTCATCTCGCGCGTGCCGCTCTCGCCGGCCGCGGAGATCGATCGCGCCGTGCAGGCAGCGAAGACGGCGTTCCCCGCCTGGTCGTCGCTGCCGATCAAGGAGCGCGTGCAGGTCTTCTTCCGCTACAAGACGCTGCTCGAAAAAAACATCAACGAGCTGTCGGCGCTGGTCAGCGAAGAAAACGGGAAGACCGACAGCGAGGCGCGCGCCGAGGTGCTCAAATCGGCCGAGCTGACCGAATTCGCCTGTTCGCTGCCGCAGATCACCGCGGGCGAAGTGCTCGAAGTGAGCAAGGGCGTCGAATGCCGCATGGAGCGCTATCCGGTCGGCATCGTCGCTTCGATCACGCCGTTCAACTTCCCCAATATGGTCCCCAACTGGACGATCCCGAACGCCATCGCCCTCGGCAATTGCATGATCCTCAAGCCGAGCGAGCAAGTGCCACTCTCCGCGGGCCGCATCGCCGAAATACTGCGCGAGGCGGGCCTGCCCGAGGGCGTTTTCAACGTCGTGCACGGCGGACAGGAGACCGTCGAGGCCATCTGCGATCATCCCGACATCGAAGGGATCACCTTCGTCGGATCGACGCGCGTGGCGAAGATTGTCTATCGCCGCGGCACCGCGAATCTGAAACGGGTACTGGCCCTCGGCGGCGCGAAGAATCACCTCATCGTCATGCCCGACGCCGAGCCGGACATGACCTCATCGAACGTCGTCGCTTCGATGTCCGGTTGTGCCGGACAGCGATGCATGGCCGCCTCGGTCATGATGGCCGTTGGGGACACCGACCACATCGTCAGCCGCATGGTCACGATCATGCGCGGCATGGCCCCCGGCAAGCACATCGGTCCTGTCATTTCGAGGGAAGCGAAACAGCGGATCGAGGGGACCATCACCGAAGCGGAGAAAGCGGGAGCGAAGGTGCTCGTCGATGGGCGCGGCGCGGTCGTCCCCGGAAAAGAAAAAGGCTTTTACATCGGGCCGACCCTGATCGATTACGTGACGCCCGACATGCGCATCGCGCAGGAAGAGGTCTTCGGCCCAGTGATGGTCATCATCCGCGCGAAAAACATCGACGACGCCATCCGCGTGCAGAAGCGCTCGCGGTACGGGAACGCGGCGTCCGTCTTCACCGAGAGCGGCGGCGTCGCGCGGTACGTGATGGAAAAGGCGAGCGCAGGGATGGTCGGCGTGAACGTCGGCGTCCCCGTTCCACGCGAGCCGTTCGGCTTCGGCGGCTGGAACGAATCGAAGTTCGGGGTCGGCGACATCACCGGCCGTGGCTCGATAGAGTTCTGGACGAAGTCGAAGAAGATGACCACCAAGTGGAACAAGGAAGCCGGCGCGAACTGGATGTCGTAGGGGTCAGGCCCTTCCTTCGTACTTGTTTCTACGGATCGTGTGCTATGGTCTGACCTTCCGGAAAAGGAGGGCCCCCCCATGGGCGTGCGTGAACGTGCGCGGAATCACCACTCGACATCCGCCCCCACCGAGAACCTCAACCCGTACGACATCACGCAACAACAATTCGACGCCGCGGCGCAATACGTCGCCGAGCTGCCGGAAGGCCTTCGCCTCTGGCTGCGCGGCACGATGCGTCTGCTGAAGGTCGAGTTTCCCATCGAGTGCGACGACGGCAGAGTGCGCATCTTCTCCGGCTACCGCGCGCTGCACTCGCGCATACGCGGCCCAGGCAAAGGAGGAATCCGCTATCACCCCGACGTCAACGCGGACGAGGTCCGCGCGCTCGCGTCATGGATGACCTGGAAGTGCGCCGTGGCCGACATCCCGTTCGGCGGCGCGAAAGGGGGCGTGATCTGCAATCCGAAGAAACTCTCGAAGAACGAGCTGCGCAAGGTCACACGCCGCTTCATCACCGAGCTCGGCGACACCATCGGGCCTCACACCGACATCCCGGCACCCGATGTCAACACCGACGCCGAGACCATGGCCTGGATCTACGACACATACGACATGATGCACGCCGGGAAGAACAATCTTCCCGTCGTTACGGGCAAACCGGTTTCCATGGGCGGCTCGCTGGGGCGCAACGAAGCGACCGCGCGGGGATGTCTGTTCGTCACGACACGGGCCATCGAGCAGGGAGCGGTCCCCGGACTCAATTCGCTGAAGGGAGCGACGGTGGCCGTTCAGGGATTCGGCAACGCCGGATCGATCGCCGCGCAACTCTTCGCCGAGGCGGGCGCGAAAGTGATCGGCATCAGCGACTCGACCGGCGGCGTCATGTCGGAGGCGGGCATCGACGTGAAGGCGGCCCTGGCCCATAAGAAGCAGACCAAGTCGGTCGTCGGACTCTCAGGAACGAAGAACATCACCAACGGCGAGCTGCTGCATCTCCACTGCGACGTATTGATTCCGGCAGCGTTCGAGAGTCAGATCCGCGCCGACAACGTCGGCGGCGTGCGGGCAAGAGTCATCGCCGAGGCTGCGAACGGACCGACGACACCCGCGGCGGACAAGGTGCTCTTCGAGCGCGGCGTGCCGGTCATTCCCGACATCCTGGCCAATTCCGGCGGTGTCACCGTCAGCTACTTCGAATGGGTGCAGAACATCGAGAACGAACACTGGAGCGAGGAGACCGTCAACGCGCACCTGAAACAGAAGATGGAAGCATCGACCGACGCCGTGCTGCAGATGCAATTGGAGATCAAGGACCGCCACGGAGTGAACGCCCAACTCCGCACCGCCGCCTTCGCGCTGGCCATCAAACGCGTTACATCGGTCGCGTTGGTGCGGGGGATCTGGCCGTAACGTAGGGCGCGGCTGCGCCGCGCCGAATCACGGTCGCGTTCGGCACGGCGCAGCCGTGCCCTACAAAATCACCACACCTTGCACGCCGCCGCGCCGCGCACCATCGGATTTCCCGCCTGGCAGTTGAACGCTTTCCAGAACTCGGGGATGTTCGAGACGATGCCGTTGATGCGGTACTTGCCGGGGGAATGCGGATTGGTGATGGCGTTGGCGCGGAGATTCTCCGGCCGCTCGTTCTCGCAGGCCCACTGTGCGAATCCGATGAACAGGCGCTGATCGGGCGTAAAGCCGTCCATCGGTTCGAGGTGCTGACTGGCGACCGCGTCTTTCCATGCGATGTAGGCCAGCAGCGTCCCACCGAGGTCGGCAACGTCTTCGCCGGAGGTGAGTTTCGAGTTGATCTTGATGTCGTCGACGATCACGTACTGCGCGTACTGATCGCGCACGCACTGCACGCGTTCCTCGAACTTTTTCGCGTCATCGGGCGTCCACCAGTCCTTCAGATTTCCCTGGCCGTCGAACTGCCGCCCTTCATCGTCGAAGGCGTGCGTCAGCTCGTGGCCGATGGTTGAGCCGGTGTTGCCGTAGTTCGGCGCGTCGTCGAGCTTCGGATCGTAGAGCGGCGGCTGCAGGACTCCGGCGGGGAAGTTGATGTCGTTCATTTGCGGGTTGTAGTAGGCGTTGACCGTGGGCGGCGTCATCCCCCACTCGCCGCGATCGACCGGCTTGCCGATCTTGGCCAGCTCGCGGTCGGACTCGAACACCGTGGCGCGCTTCGCGTTGCCGTAAAAATCGCCGCGCCTGACCGACAGCTTCGAATAATCGCGCCAGCGATCGGGATAGCCGACCTTGTTGGCGATGGCGTGCAGCTTTTCCAGCGCGCGCTGTTTCGTCGCCTCGGTCATCCAGTCGAGGCCCTTGATCTCGCTCTCCATGGCCGTTTCGATGCGCCGGGTCATGTCGACGGTCTTCTCCTTCGTCTCCGCGGAAAACGTGCGGCGGACGAATTCTTGTCCGAGTGCCTCGCCGAGGTCGCGATCGACGTAGTGCACGCAGCGTTTCCATCGCGCCGGCATGGCGCTGACCCCGCGCAGCGTCTTGCGATAGAAGTTGAAGTCCTCGGTCGCGAACTTGTCCGACAGATACGGCGCCGCGTCATGCACGGCGTGCCAGCGCAGATAGGCCTTCCAATCGACCAGCGGAACTGTCTTGATCGCGTGATCGAGCGCCTGGAAAAATTTCGGCTCCGTCACGTTGATGGCGTGGGTAATCCCGATGATCCCGGTCTTCGCGAGGTACACCTTCCAGTCGAACGACGGCGTCAGTTTTTGCAGCTCCTCCGGTGTCATCTTGTGGTACAGGTTGTACGGATCGCGGCGCTCGACGCGGGTGAGCGCGGCCTTCGCCAGATCGGTCTCCAGGCGTATCACCGTGTCCGCATCTTTCTTCGCACGCGCGTTCGTCTCGCCGATGAGCTGGAGCATGCTGGTCACGTGCCGCAGATACTTCGCGCGGATCTCCTTCGATTTGTCGTCAGTCTTCGTGTAGTAGTCGCGATCGGGCAGCCCGAGGCCGCCGGCGTGCGCGAAGGCGATGACCTGCGTGGCATCGCCGAAGTCCTGATCGGACCCGAATCCGAAGAGGAAGCCGCTGCCGTAGGTGCGCGGGTGTTGGGAGGCGAGGAACTGCGCGAGTTCGCGCTTGCTCTTCAGCGACGCGATCTGATCGAGAAGTGGCCGCAGCGGCGTCGCACCGAGACTGTCGACGCGCGTCTGATCCGTGCACGCTTCAAAGTAGTCGCCGATCTTCTGCTGCGCGGGGGTGCGATCGGCGGCCGGCTTCGACGCCTCCTCCAGGATTCCCCACAGGAACTCGCCATTCTCCTCGGCCAGTTTTCCGTAGACGCTCCACGATGCCTGGTCGGGCGGGATCGGGTTGTTCTTCATCCATCCGCCGCAGGAGTATTGATAGAAATCGGCGCACGGATCGGCGGTGCGGTCCATCGACGGAATGTCGAGACTCGGCGTATACGGCAGCGCCGTCAGCGGATGCTCCTTCGGCTTCTCAGCCGATGGCGCGGGGCTGGTCTGGGCGAGCAACGGGGCGGCAGCGAGCAGAAGGGCGGCGATCAGTCGTCTCATGGGAACGAAGTTTATAATGGACGACTTTCCCAAGAGGAGGCTCGTACATGGCGGACTTGTCAACAGTCTTCACCGGGATCGGTTTCGAAAATCCGTTCCTGCTTTCCTCCGCCCCGCCGACGGAGTCGGACAGCAACATCATGCGGGCGTTCGACGCCGGTTGGGGCGGTGTAGTAACAAAAACTATAGGGCTGCACCCGGTGGTCAACGTCAAAGGCCCGAAGACCAAGTTCCTCCGCGCCGACAACAGCGGCTACCGCCTGTCGATGACCAAGCGCCCCGACTCCACCGTGGTCGCCTCCTGGAACTGGGAGCTGATCTCCGACAAGCCGCTCGACTGGTGGATCGGAAGGCTCAGCAGGGTGAAGAAGGCCTATCCGAAACGCGTGCTGGTGGCATCGATCATGGCCGGCTCGGGCAACGACAAGGAGCTGCACAACTGGCAGACGCTCAGCAAGGCCTGCCAGGACGAAGGCGTCGACGCGCTGGAGTTGAACTTTTCGTGCCCGCACATGGACCGCGTCGACATGGGATCGAACGTCGGCAAGGACAAGGTCCTCTGCTCGGTCGTGACCAAGGCGGTCAAGGAAGTGGCCAAGGTTCCCGTGTGGGTGAAGCTGACGCCGGCCACCGCCGACATCGTCGAAGAGGCGGAAGCATCGTTCCGCGGCGGCGCGGATGCGATCTCGTCGTCGAACACCTTCCCCTCGCTGCCGGTGATCGATCCGAACACGCTCGATTTCGAGATGAACGTCGAAGGGTACGTCTCCGCCGGCGGGCTCGGCGGGCCGGCGATCCTGCCGCTGTCGCTGGCCAAGATGGCCCAGATGACCAAAGCCTTCCCCGATCGCGAATTCTCCGGGATCGGCGGCGTGGCCACCTTCGATCACGCGCTCTGCTACTTCCTGCTCGGATGCGGAACGGTTCAGGTCTGCACCGCGGCGATGCTCGATCAAGCCATCGGGCCCAACGTGATCAAAGGCCTGATCGCCGGCATGACCGAGTTCATGGAGCGAAAAGGATTCGCGCGGCTGGCAGACTTCCGTGGAATCCGCCGCGACCGCGTCGTGCCCCATTCGCAGATCAAACGCCCCGAACAGTACGATTACCGCGGCGGGTATCACGCCGAGGAGCAGGAAGGGTACGCGGTACCCCCGGTAGCGACGGTATAGATGTCATCCTGAGCCGCGAAGACGGCGAAGGATCCCCTGATTCGATGCGACACACAAACGTGCACCAGTACTACGTCTACATGATGACCAATCGGTGGCGTAATGTTCTGTATACCGGAGTGACAAAGTCGCTTGAAAAACGGGTCTGGCAGCACAAGAACAAAGTAGCCCCTGGCTTCACGAAAAAGTACAACTGCGACCGTCTCGTGTACTTCGAGATTCATGAAGATGTGAAAGAAACTATCGCGAGAGAAAAACAGATTAAGGCCTGGAGACGGTCGAAGAAGGATGAATTGATCGCCATCCTGAACCCAGACTGGAAAGACCTCGCGGCAGATTGGTACGCTAACGATTCAACGGAGGGGATTCCTCGCCGTCTTCGCGGCTCGGAATGACAATATGACCGTCCTTGACGAAAAAAAGACCGACACGATTACAACTTACAAGAGTCACACCTGGCCCGCCGCGGCGACGTATTACGAGCAGCCGCTGGTGATCGATCACGGTTCCGGCATGTACGTCTGGGACGACCAGGGGAACCGCTACCTCGATTGCTTCGGCGGCGTGCTGACCGTCTCGGTCGGGCACGCGAATCCGGCGGTGAATCGCGCCATCCGCGAGCAGATCGACAAGGTCAGCCACACCTCGACGCTCTACATCAGCAAGCCGGCGGCGGAGCTGGTTGCCAAGGTCGCCGAGATCGCGCCGGGAAAACTGAATCGCAGTTTCTTCACCAACAGCGGTACGGAAGCCGATGAGACGGCGATGCTCGTGGCCCGCCTCTACACCGGGCGGCAGGAGATCATCGCTCTGCGACACGCCTATCACGGCCGCTCGATGCTGGCGATGAGCGCCGCCGGCCATTCCACGTGGCGGCACGGCGGCACCGCGATCGCCGGGATCAAGCACGCCTTCGCGCCGTATTGCTATCGCTGCCCGCTTGGCCTGACCTATCCCGACTGCGGCGTGAAGTGCGCGCAGGACGTCGAGGATCTCATCCTCACCACGACCGACGGCAAGATCGCCGCCTTCATCGCCGAGCCAATCCTCGGCGTCGGCGGCTTCATCGTCCCACCGAAGGAGTACTTCACCATCGTCCGCGACATCATCAAGCGTTACGGCGGCATCTTTATCTGCGACGAAGTGCAGACCGCATGGGGACGCACCGGCGACAAGTGGTGCGGCATCGAGCACTGGAACGTCGAGCCGGACGTGATCACCTTCGCCAAGGGGATGGCCAACGGATCGCCGATCGGCTGCACCACGACGACCGACGAAATTGCTAAAGCGCTCCCCGGCCTTACCTTCTCTACCTTCGGCGGCAATCCGGTGACGGCGGCCGCCGCGGTGGCCACGATCCGCACCATCGAAGAGAACAAGTTGCCGCATAACGCGGCCGTGGTCGGGGCGTATCTGCGCGGGAAGTTGAACGCGCTGCAGGAAAAGTATCCGGTGATCGGCGATGTCCGCGGGATGGGATTGATGCAGGCCATCGAGTGCGTCGAAGACCGCAAGACGAAGACTCCCGCGCCGAAGGCGGTGCTGCGCGTGTTCGAAGAAACCCGCAAGCGCGGCGTTCTGATCGGCAAGGGCGGCCTGTTCGGCCATGTCATCCGCCTCGGTCCGCCGCTCATCGCCACGAAGGATGACATCGACGTGCTGGTGAACGCGCTCGACGCGGCGTTCGCAACCGTGTGATCGCAGCCGCGCTCTTCACGGTCCTTCTCGCGATTCCGCAGATGGACTGTGCAAATTACTGGGAGCGCGCGTATGGCCGCTGGACTCCCACGGAGCTCGCGAAGACGGAGCGCGGAATCCGCGTGCGGCTGAACGAGAACAGCGAGCCGAGACGCATCGCCGATCTCTATTTCGACGGAAGCACGTGGCGCCAGGTCATCCCCACCGATGCCCAGGCGGCAAAAGAGCGGCAGGGCGCGCGCCGGCAAGCTCGTGAAGAGCGTTGCGAGGCGATTCCATACCACCCTCCTGACGCGCAGACCGCAATCGCCCTCCGGCCGCACCTCCGCGTCGGCAACACGGTCGAGGAAAAACCGACGTCGTGCGATGAACGCGACGGCGTCCTCTGGTTCGGACTCGGATTTTACGAAGGCGAAGGGTCGGACGGAGTCGGCGGAGTCGCTCGATACGATCCGAAGACGAAACAGATCGAGGTCCGCCGTCCCGAGTGGCTCCGCGACAAGTCGGTCGACCGCATCGTGTTCGATGGTCACGATCTGTGGCTCGGCGCGTGGCAGCAGTATGAAAAAGACGAGGACTTGTGGGGCCTTGCGCGTTACGACTGGGAACGCGAGGAGCTGCATCCGCTCGCGGGGGACGACGCGCCGTGCGGATTCAAAGTCTTCGATCTGCTGCTCGAAAACGGGCGCCTCTGGGTCGCCACCGACCTGGCCTTGTCGCGGCTCGATCTCTCCACGCTGACGTGGGCGCATTGGATTCCGGAGCGCGATGGGACACTCCGATCCGGCTCGTGCCGTCCGGTATACGAGCGGGTGCTCAGAGTGGCTTCCGAACTGTGGAATTGCGAGGAGGTCTTCCATAGCGCCGATCTCGTGGCGCGATTCGCACCCGAAGTCGCCCGCAGCGCGATTCTGCGCGAACCGGAACTCCGCTCGTTCGAGCTCCGCGCGGCCGGCACAGTCGCCAAGAATGCGAAGGAACTGCAAGGCATGCTGGAGCATGTACACCCGGCCGCGGCGAAAGAGGCGATGCTCGCTTTCGCAGAGCGGAAAAGTGGCGATCCCGATTGGCGGAATTTCGCCTTCTCGTTCGCCAGGCGCAGCGGCGAGGTGGCACCGCTCCGGTATTTTCGCGGCGACGAGGAAATCTTCCGTTTTCTGATCTCCGTCGCCACGGCCGGCGCTCACTACCGCACCGAGCCTGCCATCAGAATGCTGCCATGGATCGGAGGCACGCATTCCATGCAGCCTCTGCTTTCGATTCTCGACGCGGCGATCACAAACAACGACAAGGAGATTGCGACGTACGCCATCGAGGCGATCGAGCGCGCCGCGCACTTGCGGATTGAGGCGGATGGGCGGACCACGGCGCTCGCAGCAAACAGCGACACCCCAGAGTATTCGGACGAGGAAGTCGGCGCATTCAGGCGTCATGGGGACATCGACGACCTGCGAAAGATCGCCGCGCAGTGGCACCGCCGGCTCGCGCTTTAGATCCGCACGATGCCTTCGACCTCGACCAGCAGATCGCGGCGGCAGATGTCGCTTTC
>JBGPFD010000093.1:0-12727 GCA_041483175.1 Thermoanaerobaculia bacterium
ATCGGGCCAGAAGCTGATGGTGCTCGAGGATCGCGGCGCGTGGGTGCGCGTGCAGGATCCGGAGGGAATCTCCGGCTGGGCCGAGCGCAACGCCCTGGAGCGGACCTCGGAACGGCAGCGCCGCCTGGCGCGATACGAGGCGATCAGGAAGCTGCCGTCACTCGCAGCGATCGTCACCCAACGGACGCCGCTCTACGCCGGGCCGGGGATTTTCTATTCGATTGTCGGGGAGATGCCCGCGGAGGAACAGGTGCGCGTCTACACGCGCGATCACGACTTCTACGCCATCGATCATGACGGTCAGATCGCCTACGCCGATGTCGACGCGATCGACGTCTCCTCCGCCGGCACGCGACAGCTCGAGGTGAGCACTCGGACAACGGAAACGAGCGGCACGACGGAGGCCACTGCCTCCATGGCGCCGACGGAGACGGCAGCACCACCGCCTCCCGCAGAAACCGCGCCGGCGAGTCCGATTGATCATGGTGTCTACTCTGCGGTTCCGCTCGGGGGTACGCAGCCCGAAGAAATCGAGCGCGTGCTGCCGCGCTATCCGTATGCCGCGCGGCGGGCGAAAGTGCAGGGACCGGTCGTGGTGCGCGGCATCGTCCGGCGAGACGGCACGATCGACAATGTGGAAGTGATCAAAGATCTGCCATTTGGTCTCGGCGACGCGGCACTCGAGGCCGTCAGCCGCTGGCGATTCCGCCCGGCGACCTACCAGGGCGAGCCGATCGATGTCTACTACACGGTGACAGTGAATTTCCGGATGAGCCCCTGATGTTTTTTGTTCGTTGCCTGTTCAATGACCAGCGCTTCCGCGGCATCCCCAAGATGCTTGAGACGCCGAAGAAAATCCGTAAGTGATCATCCGCACCGATTCGCGTGAGCCTCCCTCGCTTTTTGACGCTCGTTCGTCTACATTCCGCCCCGATGAGCGAGCGTTTGAAACCCCCAAAATCGGGAGAGCGAATCGGTTTCGACGGCAGCAGGATCCTCGTCCCTGACAATCCGATCATTCCTTTCATCGAAGGTGACGGCACCGGGCCGGACATCTGGCACGCGACGCAGTACGTCATGGATGGCGCGGTGCGAAAGGTGTACGGCGGCAAGAAGAGCTTTGCCTGGTACGAGGTCTTCGCGGGCGACAAGGCGAACGCGATGTACGGCGAGTACCTGCCGCAGGAAACGCTCGACGCTCTCGCCCACTATCGCGTATCGATCAAGGGCCCGCTTACGACTCCGATCGGCGGTGGCATCCGCTCGCTCAACGTGACCATGCGCCAGGTCCTCGATCTCTATGCGTGTGTCCGGCCGGTAAAATACTTCAACGGCGTGCCGTCGCCGGTCCGCGCGCCGGAAAAAGTGAACATGGTGATCTTCCGCGAGAATACGGAAGACGTCTACGCCGGAATCGAATGGCCGGCCGGTTCCGAGGCGGCAACGAATCTGATCGGATTCATCAACAAGCTGGAGCAGCGCAGCACAAAGATCCGCGAAAACTCCGCGATCGGCATCAAGCCGGTGTCGGAGTTCGGATCGAAGCGGCTGATCCGCAAGGCGATTCTCTACGCGATCGCCGCGAAGCGTGAATCGGTGACCATCGTGCACAAAGGGAACATCATGAAGTTCACCGAAGGGGCCTTCAAGGATTGGGGATACCAGCTCGCGCGCGATGAGTTTCCCAACGAGACCATTCCTGAGTCCGAGGTGAACGGCGCCATCCCGCCGGGCAAAATCGTGATCAAGGATCGCATCGCCGACTCGATGTTCCAGCAGGTGCTGCTGCGCCCCTCCGAGTACTCCGTCATCGCCACGATGAACCTCAACGGCGATTACCTGTCGGACGCGCTCGCGGCGCAAGTCGGAGGGCTGGGCATGGCTCCCGGATCGAACGAGTCCGATGAGGTCGCGATCTTCGAGGCGACCCACGGTACCGCGCCGAAGTACGCCAACCAGGACCGCGTGAACCCCTGCTCGCTGATCCTCTCCGGCGTGATGATGCTCCGCCACCTCGGGTGGGCGCAGGCCGCGGAGGCTGTTGAGCGCGCGATCGGAAAGACCATCGATCAGAAGCGCGTCACGTACGACCTCGAGCGGCAGATGAAAGGGGCGACGCTGCTGAAAACGAGCGAGTTCGGTCGGGCCATCGTGGAGAACGTGTAGCGCCGGCTCTTAGCCGGCGGAAGGCCGCCTGAGAGGCGTCTCTACGCTTCGGCCGCCCGCCAGGTCAGAAACCACGGCTCGCGGCGACCGAACTTCGTCGCCAGCGCGACGCCGATTCCGAACACCGAGGCGATACTCCAGACGACCGTCCCGGCGATTGGAATGAGCCGGATCGCGCCGAGGAGCAGCACGCCGATCAGCACCATGGCCAGATCGCCGCGCAGCCAGCGCCGCTGCGCCAAGTCGTCGCGGGAGCGCGCGCCGGCAACGAGCGTTCCGATTGCGTGAAAAACCGCGATCATGCCGTAGATCTTCGCCAGGAACGCGAAGAGACCGAGCGCGATCAGCAGCGGTAAACCGACTAAATATGGAATCAGGTAGCTGAAGAGGATCGCCGTCAGCACGAAGCTCGTCACGGTGACCAGTCCGAGCGCGAAGCAGTGCAACGGCGCGCTGCGCAATTCGATGGACGAGTAACGAACCTCGCGGCCGCTGGCGAGTGTCACCGCGAGGGCGGCGACGATCCAGACGAAGAGCAGCGAGACGATGACCGCGGTCCTGGTCATCATCGATGCCGCAGCGCTGAGGCTCCCCGGGCCGAGCGGCATCTGCAGCGACGGCGCGGCGACCGTTGCGGTCACTGCCGTCGCAGCGAGGATCGCCGTCACCAGAAGGCCCTTACGCATCGATCCCCCGCGGCGCGCGGCGAAGCAGTAGAACGAGAACGGTGTTGACGAGGAAAAAGCAGAAGCCAAACGCGACGTGCCAGATCAGCGAGGCGCGGCGGAGCGCGTCGGCGGCGATGGTAATGGTTCCGCGAAGCTGCGCGGCCGACATGCCGGTGACGATCGCGCGCAGCAGCGAAATGCCTGCGGCAAAGCAAAGGGCGAAGGCGATCGCCAACACAGCCAGGGCGCCGATGACCACCAGCGGCCACGCCCGATAGGTGGCCTGCTCCCACGGCGCAAGCGGAAGGGCCCCGACGCTGATGGGGCGATGCGCGACCACCGTGCTGAGCGCGGTATCGATCTCGCGACATTTCTCGCAGACGGCGAGATGGCCGGCGTGCGCTTCCGGATCGTGGGTGTATCGCTGGCAGGCGTCGTCGGTCATAGCGGTTCCACGAATGTGTCGAGCTCACTCTTCAACAGATTCCGGGCTCGAAACAGCTTGTTCTTCACGGTCCCCAGCGGAAGCTTCTTCATCGAGGCGATCTCTTCATAGGATAGCTCGGCGAAGTGGCGGAGCTGAATCAGCTCGCGATAGTCGGGCGGCAGATTGGCCACCGCCTTTTCGATCGCCGCGCCGAGCTGTTTGTTCTTCAGGGCGCGGTAAGGCGAGACGCCGGTGTCGGCGAACTCGCGCTCTCTCTGCGGCTCCTCGTCCGACGGCCAGGCGATGGAAACCTCTGGAAGGCTTTTCTTGCGCAGCGCGTCAATCGAGGCGTTCTGAGCGATCCGGAACAGCCAGGTCGAGAACTGGTACTTCGGATCGAAGCGATCGAGAGCTAGGTAGACCTTCACGAAAATGTCCTGTGCCAGATCGTGAGCCTCTTCGTAGCGATGGGTGATCCGGTACACGTAGTTGATGAGGCGCTTTTCGTGGCGCCGGACCAGCTCCGTGAAACGGTCGCGATCGCCGCCGAGGATCCGGGCCACCAGGGCACGGTCATCGAGCTGCTCACGTTCAGCCATTGGTCTTTACGGCTCCCTCCGCCGAAGGTTTTCCGGCAGCGGATAATACAGGCTCGGATGATTGAAATCCGGCATCTGACCAAGCGCTTTGGCGACTTCACCGCCGTCGACGATGTCTCGCTGAGTGTCTCTCCCGGCGAGATTTACGGCTTTCTCGGTCCGAACGGAGCGGGGAAGACGACCACCATCCGCATTCTGGCCGGCCTCTCGCTGCCGACCTCAGGCACGGTGCACGTCGCCCGTTTCGACCTCGCCACGGACAGTGCCCGAGCCAAGGCAGTCGTCGGCTACGTCCCCGACCGCCCATACCTCTACGAAAAACTGACCGGCCGTGAGCTGCTGCAATTCGTGGTCAATCTTTACGGCCAGGAATGGAGCGAATGCGAAGCGCGGGCGCTCGAACTGATCCACTACTTCAGCCTCGAGGCGTGGCTCGACGCGCGGATCGAGAATTTTTCGCACGGCATGAAGCAGAAGCTGGTGCTCGTCACCGCACTGGTGCACGACCCTTCGGTGCTGGTGATCGATGAGCCGATGATGGGACTCGATGCGCTGGCGCAGAAGCAGGTGAAGGTGCTGTTGCGCCGTCTTGCTGGCGAGCAGAAAACGATCTTCCTGACGACGCACACCATGTCGATCGCCGAAGCCGTGTGTGATCGCATCAGCATCCTCAATCGCGGGCGCATTGTGGCCGAAGGAACGACCGGGGAGCTGAGAAGCAACCGCGCGCTGGAGGACGTATTTCTGGAGCTGACCGACGCTGATGACTTGTCACCCCGAGCGTAGCCGGAAATGACAACTCACGAACGTATTGATGTGCTGCGCGCCCGCTACCGCGACGAGGCCGCTCGATGCGGCGTGAATCCGCGCGACCTCGACGTTCTCATCGGCGACCTCCTCGGTCAGCCGCTGACGTATCTGCTCGCGCACGGAGAAACGCGCATCGATCCCGCGCCGCTCGACGCGGCGCTGCGACGGCGACTCGCTGGCGAGCCGCTGCAGTACATCCGGCGCAAGACCGAATTCTTCGGACGGGAGTTCTACGTAGACGACCGCGTGCTCATCCCGCGCCCGGAGACGGAACTCGTCGTCGAAACGGCCATCGAACGGATCGAGCGGAACGCGCGCGTGGTCGACATCGGCACCGGCAGCGGATGCATCGCGATCTCGCTCGCGCTCGAGCGGCCGGACCTCGACGTGATCGGCACCGACATGTCCGCCGGCGCGCTCGCAGTCGCATCCCGCAATGCGCGCGGTGTGGTGGCGCTCGTTGCTTCCGACATTCTTTCGGCGTTCGTACGGGATTTCGACTGGATCGTCTCGAATCCGCCCTACATCGCGGCGGCTGACGTCGCAACGCTGGCCGCGGAGGTGCGCGATCACGAGCCGCGCGTCGCGCTCACACCCGGCCCCGCGGGAACGGAGATCACCGCTCGCATTCTCGACCATGCCGGCCGCGCGCGCGTCATCATGGAGATGGGTCTCGGACAGGAGAGCGCCGTGCGCGACATCGCAGCGGCGCATCATTTCGAAGTGCAGGAAGTGCGGAGCGATCTCGCAGGAATTCCGCGGGTCATCGTATTATCGCGCCATGGCTGGAACTGATCGATGCCTCTTCTGCCGCATCGCGCTGGGCGAGATTCCGGCAAAAAAAGTCTACGAGGACGCCGACGTAGTCGCCTTCCACGACATCAATCCGCAGGCCCCGACCCACGTGGTGGTGATTCCGCGCAAACACATTCCCAGCGTCGACGATCTCTCGGAATCCGATGCGGCCACCATCGGAACCGTTCTGGTCCGCGTGGCGCAGATCGCCCGCGATCTACACCTCAATGCCGACGGCTACCGGACGGTGATCAATCAGGGTGCCGCGGCAGGACAGACCGTCTTTCATATCCATTTTCACGTGTTAGGCGGGCGTAACTTCAGCTGGCCGCCCGGTTAGGAAACATCTGCACACGGCAGTGTAGGGGCCGGCGCCCCCGCCGGCCCAGCGGGCGAGGACGCCCGCCGCTACACGAGCCGTTGCGCAGAGGTTCTTAGCGGGTACGCAGCGAAGCAGCGCGGTTATGCCGGCGGGGGAACGCGGAAGCGCGTTCCGCTGAGGGTGATTGAACGGCCCGTCTTGCGCCGCGCCGCCTTGCGCCGCGTCAGGAAGTCTTCCTTCGCCTCCGCAAGCGTCGAGGGAACATAGGTCGCGCCCGAGGCCAGCGTCTTCGACCGGTCCCGCGCAAACGCCGATCCGCCGCCGACGATCATCAGCTCGGGGAAGTTGGTGGAGATCAGTTGCAGCAGAGCGTATCCCACCTCCAGATGGTCGGGGTTCGTGCACGAAACGAAAGTCGCGTCCGGCTTGACCTCGGTGATGAACGCCAGCAGCTCCTGATCGGGAAGGTCCGTGAAGTAGTCGATCGCGTTTCCTTCTTCGCGCAGCAACTGCGTCAGCATCAGCGTGCCCAGCGACAGCCGCTCGCCCGCGACCGACACCGCGACGATGTGGTGGTTCTCGTCCGGCGTAACTGCATTGCGATCGCCGAAGCGGATGATCAACTCGCGGATGACGTCTTTGATGAAATGATCGTGCGCGGGGCTGATCCTCTTGCGGTCCAGCTCTTCCTGGGCAAAGGTCAGCGTGGGGATGTAGAGATCGGAGAACATCTCCTCCATGGTGTCCGACTCGGCGTGACGATCGGCGATGGCGATCGCGCCAGTGCGGTCGCGCACTAGCAGGCGATTGTAGAAGCTGAGGTAACCCTCCAGCGGATCTTCGGCGCCGAACATGATGGAGAAGATGCGCAGCGCCGGGATGAACTCGCCGCCGACCGTCAGGCAGACCGAGATCGGCGTCGCCAGCAGGAGGCCGACCGGTCCCCACAGCCATCCCCAGAAGATCGCCGAGACCAGAAGAGCGATTGGAGAGATGCCCACGCGGTGCCCGATGACGATCGGCTCGACGAATCCGCCGATGAGCTGATCGCTCAGCACGAACAGGCCGAGGACGGCGATCGGTATGTACCAGTTCGGGGCGATGGCGATCATCAGGAACGTCGGCAAAGCGGCGCTCAAAATCGCGCCGACGTACGGCACGAAACGCAGCAGACCGGCGACCACGCCCCACAACGGCGCGTGCGGCACGCCGAGGAAGAAGAGGCCGACGCCGATAAGACAGCCGAAGCCAAGGTTAAGGAGAGCGAAGGTCAACAGGTAACGGCTGATGCGTTGGGATGTCTCGCCGATGGCCTGCGTGGTGACTGTCAGATGCGCGCGGCCGGCCAGCCGCAGCAGCTTGTCGCGCATCTGCTCACGCTCCTTGAGCAGGAAGAAGACGAGCACCACGACGAGGAATACGGCCGCGACAAACTCCACCGTCGGCGCGACGTCGCGGTAGCGCTCCCGCACGGTTTTGTCGGGAACCACGCGGACGTTGAGCGGCTTCTCTTCCTTCTCCGTCGGCTCGGTGACGCGCTGCAGCGTGCGCTCGAAACGCTCGAACACCGCGAGACCTGTCGACGAGCGCCGTAGAAATCGAAGCTTCTGTTCGACGCGTGAGATCGTGCCGGTTTCGTTGAATTCACGCGCCACCGCGTTGAACTGCTGATAGAGCCACCATCCGCCGAGCGACAGCGCGGAGACCGCCAGACCGACCGAGAGGGCGATCGCGCCGGTGCGGCGTAGAAAGGTTCGCTCGAGCACCGAGACGATCGGCGTCGCCAGAAATGCGAAGAGAATGGCCAGCGCGACAGGAACCACCACCGGCTTCGCCAGATACAGCACGGCGATGACCACCAGCGTGGTGAAGAAAATGCGCGTGTTCGACTGGCGGCGTTCCTGGATCCGCTTGTCGGCAACGCTCGCCGGATCGGACACAGCCGGCTTGCGAACCGAGATGGTCCGATCGCGATCGTCGTCCTCGTCTTCGAAGAAGGCCACGTTAACGTGAGTCTACTGCAAGGCGAGCGCCGCAAATCCCGATTGCCGGTGGCCGGATCAGCGCCGCCAGCGCAACACGGGCTGCCGCGCCGCCCTGGCCTCGTCCAGCCTTCGCACGGGCGTGGTATGCGGAGCGGAGCGGACCAGCTCCGGACGCTCGACGCACTCGCGAGCGATCGCCAGCATGGCGTCGCAGAACACGTCCAGCTCCTCTTTCGGCTCGCTCTCGGTCGGCTCGATCATCATCGCGCCGGAGACGATCAGCGGGAAGTAGATCGTCGGCGGATGGAACCCGTAGTCCATCAGCCGTTTGGCGATATCGAGCGTGTGCACCTCGTGCGCCGCCTGGTTCTTGTCGCTGAAGACAACCTCGTGCAGCGAGGGAGCGTCGTACGGCAGGTGATACGTTCCCTTGAGCCGCGCGCGGATGTAGTTCGCGTTTAGGACTGCGATCTGCGCGATGCGCCTCAACCCGTCGGGACCCATCGAGCGGATGTACGTGAGCGCTCTGATCAGAACTCCAAAATTGCCATTGAAGGCGCGCACCCGGCCGATGGAATCGGGACGGCGATACTCGAGGTAGAACGAGCCGTCGGTGCGCCGCTCCACCGTCGGCGCCGGAAGGAACGGGATCAACCGCTCCGAGACGCCGACCGGACCCGCCCCGGGCCCGCCCCCTCCGTGGGGCGTGGAGAAGGTCTTGTGCAGGTTCGAGTGCATCACGTCGATGCCCATGTCGCCCGGGCGCACGATGCCGACGAAGGCGTTGAGGTTCGCGCCGTCGCAATAGAGATACGACCCGTTGCGATGGAGCACATCGGCCATCCGCTTGATCTCGCTCTCGAACACGCCGAGGGTGTTCGGAACGGTGAGCATCAGCGCGGCAACATCTTCGTCGACTGCCTGCTCCAGAACATGGAGGTCGACCGTGCCGCGGTTGTTCGATTTCAGCTCGCGGATTTCGTAACCGGCGAATGCAGCAGATGCCGGATTGGTTCCGTGCGCGGAGTCAGGGATGAGAATGTACTTGCGCGGATTCCCCGTCTTGGCCAGCGCCTGGTGGATCATGAGGACTCCGGTCAGCTCGCCATGCGCGCCGGCGACCGGCTGCAGAGTCACGCGCGGCATGCCGAAGATCGCCTTCAGCGCCTGCTCCAGCGTCCACAGCAGCTCGAGATTTCCCTGCACCTGATGATCGGGCTGCAGCGGATGCGACAGGGCGAATCCCGGCGTGCGCGCCAGCTCCTCATTGAGCCGCGGGTTGTGCTTCATAGTGCACGAACCGAGCGGATAGAGGCCGGCGTCGATCGACACATTCAGCTTCGACAGCCGCGTAAAATGGCGGATGACGTCGACTTCCGAGACCTCGACCTCGTCGGCGATGACGCCGCGCATGAGCCCCCGCGGAAGAAGATCGGTTCGTTCCGGCACGTCGAGCGGCGGCAGGCGATAGCCGCGGCGGCCGGGCCTGGAATGCTCGAAGAGCAATCCCCCGCGGCTGGCGCCCTGCGGGGCGGGGGCAGGGGCGGGGGCGGTTTCCTGCTTGAGAGTCGTAGTCATCGCCGCTTCCTCGCGATCGCCGCGCTCAACACCTCGGCGTGACGATCGAGCTGCTCACGCGAATGCAGCTCGGTCACCGCGACGAGAAAATCGTTGTGCTGATCGGGATAGAACTCGTCGAGCGGCAGCCCGCCGAGGATTTTCTCGTGCTCGAGATCGAGAAGGATCTCCCGTGCCGGAAACGGCGTGCGCACCACGAATTCGTTATAAACCGGTCCACTGAACGGTATAGTAACGGATGATATAGCGCGCAAGCGATCGGCCAGATACGCCGCCTTCTGCAGGCACTGCATGGCGACCTCTCGCAGCCCTTCCTTCCCCATCAGCGACAGATAGATGTTCGCCGCAAGCGCGATCAGCGCCTCGTTGGTGCAGATGTTCGACGTGGCCTTGCCGCGCCGGATGTGCTGCTCGCGCGTGGCCAGCGTCAAAACGTACGCGCGGCGGCCATCGACATCGACCGTTTCGCCGACCAGCCGCCCCGGCATGTGGCGCTTGAGCTCCTCCCGCACGACCATGAAGCCGACATACGGGCCGCCGAACTGCGTCGGGATCCCCCAAGCCTGCCCCTCGCCGACGCAGACGTCGAATCCGTGCTCGCCCGGCGGCGTCACGATCCCGAACGACGTCGCCTCGGCCACCACGGCGATCTTCGCCGCGCCGACGCCGTTCGCCACCGCGGCGACCGCGTCGTAGTCCTCCAGCACGCCGAGGAAATTCGGCGATTGCACGGCGACGGCGAAGACGTCGTTCGTGCAGGCCTTGCGGAGCGCTTCGATGTCGATGCGTCCGTCGTTCGTCCAGCCAACTTCGACGATTTCGTAGCCAAGGTTCTGCACGTATGTGCGAACGGTCCCGGTGTATTGCGGGTGAACCGATCTGGCGATGACCACCTTGGTGCGATCCTTCACCATGCGTTCCGCAAGCAGCACCGCCTCGCAAAGCGCAGTTGAGCCGTCGTACAGCGATGCGTTCGCTACATCCAGTCCCGTCAGCAGGCACTGGTGCGTCTGGTACTCGAAGATCGACTGCAACGTGCCTTGCGAGACTTCCGGCTGGTAGGGGGTGTACGAGGTGAGGAACTCAGCGCGAAGCAAAAGCTGATCGATGCATGCCGGCTGCGAGTGCGCGTACGCGCCGCCGCCGAGAAACGAGAGGTGATCCACGGCGCTCTTGTTCTTCGACGCCAGCTCGCGGAACCAGCGCCGCGCCTCGATCTCCGACCACGGACCAGGGAGTTCCAGCGGACGCTGGAGCTTGACGTCGTCCGGAATGGACTCGAACAGGCGCTCGATCGAATCGACGCCGATTACGCGGAGCATTTCGCGGACATCCTGGTCGGCGTTGGGAATGTAACGGTGGGATTTGGAGTCGGGCATTTTTTAGTTTATCCAGAGCGTAGCGAGGGATCTCCGCTGGATCAGTAAAGAATCGACATGATCGCCATGCCGCCGCAGATGCCTCGCTGCGCTCGGCATAAACTGAGAAAGCACCCTATTTCCCTGCTTCCGCCTGAATGTAATCCTCATAATCATCCGCGTTCATCAGCTCATCGACCTCGTCCGGCGCGGTCATTTTGACTTTGATCATCCAGCCGTCGCCGTACGGATCGGTGTTGACCAGCTCCGGTTTGGCGGCGAGCGTTTCGTTCACTTCCACCACCTTGCCGGAAACGGGAGCGAAAAGTTCCGAAACCGCTTTGACCGACTCGATGTTTCCCATCTCGTCGCCCTGCTCGATCTCGCTCCCGACCTTCGGCAACTCGACGAAGACCACGTCGCCCAGCTCCTTCTGCGCGTAGTCGGTGATTCCGATCGTGCCGATCCCCCCCTCCACGTGAACGTATTCGTGGCTCTTGGCGTATCGGCTGTCTTCAGGAGTCATTCGTCTGCTCCTTCTATCTATTTGGCGCGTTTATAGAACGGCGTCGGTACCACGCGAGCCCGCGCTTCCTTCCCGCGAATCAAAACCATGAATTCCGTGCCGGGCGCCGATTTGTCGAGCGGAAGATATGCGAGCCCGATCGGTTTTTTCAATGTCGGCGAGTGCGTGCCGCTGGTGACCACGCCGATCTCTTCCTTTCCGTCGACGATCGGGTAGCCGTGCCGGGCGATGCCGCGGTCGATCATTTCGAACCCCACGAGCCTGCGCCGCGGCCCTTCCGCTTTTTGGCGTTCCAGCACCTGACGGCCGGCGAAGTCGCCCTTCTCCATCTTGACGATCCAGCCGAGGTCGGCCTCCAGGGGTGTTGTGGAGTGGTCGATGTCGTTCCCGTAGAGGGCCATCTTCGCCTCGAGCCGAAGGGTGTCGCGTGCGCCGAGGCCGCATGGAACGACCTGTCCGGATTGGAGCAGCTTGCGGAAAATCCGCGGCCCCTGATCGGGAGCGACGTAGATCTCGAATCCATCCTCGCCGGTGTATCCGGTGCGCGAAACGATCGCCGGCACGCCCTCGACTTTTCCGCGCGCGAAGCGGTAGTACTTCATCGATGTAAGGTCGACATCGGTCAGCGGCTGCAGGATCCGCTCCGACTCCGGCCCCTGCAGCGCGAGCTGCGCGTACTCCGCGCTCGCGTTGCGCACGCGCACGTCCATTCCTTCTGCCGACTGCGCGAGCCATTCGAAGTCCTTGTCGCTGTTCGCGGCGTTGACCACCACGAAGTAGTCGTCCTTGGCCATGCGGTAGATGAGGATGTCGTCGACGAATCCGGCCGTCGGATAGAGCAGGCCGTTGTATTGGGCGCGTCCGTCTTCGAGCTTCGAGACGTCGTTGCAGGTCGCCTTCTGCAGGAGCTTGAGCGCTTCCGGACCGTTGACCAGAATCTCGCCCATGTGCGAAACATCGAACAGGCCGGCACGAGTGCGTACCGCCTGGTGCTCGTCGAGGATGCCGGTGAACTGCACCGGCAGCTCCCAGCCGCCGAAATCGATCATCTTTCCGCCGAGCTCGTGCTCGAGGGCATTCAGCGGGGTCTTTTTCAGAGCTTGGTCTGACACGGGCGGAAGCGTACGTTAACATACAGCGGAGGGTGGGTGTGCGCAACGAGATCGGTGATTTCCTCGATTACCTGACGTACGAGCGAAACGTCTCCATCAACACTGTCACCGCTTACCGTGACGACCTAGAATCGTTCACCTCGTTTCTCTGCAACGACTATTTCACGCTGGCGCGCGATCAGCTCGACTGGCAGCGCGTCGATCACCTCACCATTCGCGCCTACCTGGCGCATCTGGCGCGCAAAAAACTGAGTCGCGCGTCGAGCGCGCGCCATCTCTCGGCGCTGCGATCCTTTTTCAAATACCTCATGCGCGAGGGATCGGTCGCTGTGAATCCAGCGCGCGGCGTGGCGACACCACGGCGCGAGAAACATCTGCCAT
>JBGPFD010000094.1:0-12467 GCA_041483175.1 Thermoanaerobaculia bacterium
CTCCGCACTTTGCTGCAGCTGCGATTCCGTCGCGGTGATCTTCCGTTTCACGCGCTGCACCTCGCGGTCGACGTGCATCGTCGAGCGTTGCGCGAACGACGCGCCGATCCGCTCCGCGACGGCGAAGGTAGCCAGATCGATCAGCGCGACGCTGATCAGAACCAGAGCGGCCGTCCGCGTCGTCGTCCGGCGTGTCCACACACCGTCAACGGCGAGCGCAATGATCGCCAGAACGGCGACGGCCAGAGAGGCAGCGAATGACTGGATCTGCGGGAAAAGACGAATCGCCGTCGCGACGGCGACGGCGATCCATGCAATTCGCGATCGATTCACGTCCGTGGCGGCGTCATTTCCCGGCCGAGCGCGCGGAAACAATCGACCAGCGGTCGTCTTTGTTGTGCAGCAACGTGATGTACAGCTCGCGAGTTTCGGGTTTTCCCGCGTTTTGAATCGTCCAGTTGCCGGTGATGTGCCACTGGTTTTCCGCGCTCACCTTGCTGGCGCTCTTCTGGTTGAATTCGCTCGGTTTCACCTTGCTGAACAGTCCGTCGAGCAGATAAGCGGCCTGATCACGGCCGTAGAAATTCGAGCCGCTCTGCTGAATCAGCCCCGGGAACTGCAGCATCACCTGACCCCCGTCCGCGATCCCGGAGACGATCGCCTGCGAGTCACCGTTCCCAAAGCCGCGCTCTACGTTGGCCAGCGCGGTGTCGAGATCCTTGTATTGTGCCGAGGCGACCAATGGCACGAACGCAAGGACGATTGCGATCTTGCTCCAGAGTCTCATGGCGATCTCCTATGGTCAGGGTAACGGTCGCCCGCACGTCTTTATTCTAACCGATTCAATGATTTAGCCGCACTCCGCAAGGGTCAGAATGTCCTCGATGCAAGACAGGATTCCGCGCTCGACAGCCACCTCGGAAAAGTCGCCCGGCAGCGGCGCGGCGACCCGAAGTGGCTGATTCGTCAGCGGATGCAGCAGGGCGACCTCGGCGGCATGAAGCATCGGTCTTGGCGCGTTTCGCGAACCGTATAGCCAGTCTCCGATGATCGGATGCCCGATCGCTGCCAGGTGGACGCGAATCTGATGCGTGCGGCCGGTGTGCAGCGCGATCGACACGAGCGAGCCGTTGCGGAGCGCGCGGAGCGGCAGGATGGAAGTGAGGGCGCGCTTCCCCTCATCGCGCACGCCGAACGAGATCGGTCCGATGCGCGCGATCGGCGCGTCGATGGTCTGCCGCTCGGCGAGCTCGCCCTCGCAGAGCGCCAGGTAGCGTTTGCGGATCTGCTTCGTTTCGAACTGCCGCGTCAGCCGCGCGTTGATCTCCGGAAGCTTGGAGAAAAACATCACACCGCTCGTACCGCGGTCGAGCCGCTGCAGTAGAAACAACGTTCCCGCGTGCGCCGCCGCGATCTCCAGCAGCACCGGCTCGCTCTCGTCGTAGGCCCGCTGCACGATCACATGCGGCGGCTTGTTGACGAAGAGGAGGGCGGAGTCTTCGTAGAGGATGTCCAGCATTTGTTGGCGGCAACTTCTTCACTCCCAATGCGAATCAGTCGCCCGATACAGCAGGAACTCTTCGCGCACGCGCGCGAAATCGCGCAGGGACTCTTCCCATTCGGCGACCCAGTCGTCGACATTCCCGCCGCTTTCGACGATCGTCCGATAGCGGTCGCTTCCGGCGAGGAGGTCGATGGCCAGCCGGTCGGAGACGAATTCGTAGGTCTCGCGGCGCCAGTCGAATTTTTCGGGATCCATGTCGCGGGCGATCTTCACGCACCAGAGGCCGGTGCGATACGGCTCGAACTCGGAGCGGTTCGTGACGTGCAACTCGACGCCGCCGCAGACTTTTCCCGCGTGTTTCTGAAACAGCGGGAGGAAATAGTGCGGGCGAAAGCGGCAGCCTGCGAGGCCGGCGCCATTGAGCCGCTCGGCGAGCTTGAACGGATCGAGCCACGGCGCGCCGAAGAACTCGAAGGGATGCGTCGTGCCGCGTCCCTCGCTGAGGTTCGTCCCTTCCATGAGGCACATCCCCGGATAGACGGCCGCCGTGTAGACCGTCGGCATGTTCGGCGAAGGGATCACCCACGGCAGGCCGGTGTCGCCCCACCACATCCCGCGCCGCCATCCGCGCATGGGGACGACCGTCAGATCGCACTCCAGCTTGAACACGCTGTTGAAGTAACGCGCCAGCTCGCCCGCGGTCATGCCGTGGCGTGTCGGCAGCGGGAACATGCCCACGAAACTCGAGTACTTCTCCTCGCGGATGTTCCCTTCGAGGTGCACGCCGTCGATGGGATTGGGACGGTCGAGAACGATGACCGGCAGGCCGAGCGGCGCCGCCACTCGCATGCAGAGGGCCATGGTGTAGATGAAGGTGTAGTAGCGCGAGCCGATGTCCTGCAGGTCGATCACCAGCGCGTCGAGCGTCTTCAGCACTTCGCGGCGCGGCGCCAGATCTTTCTCGTCGCGGCCGTAGAGCGAATAGACCGTCAGCCCGGTGAGCGGATCGGTCGACTGCTCGACGTGCTCCATGTCCTGCGCCTCCCCCCAGATGCCGTGCTCCGGGCCGAACAGCGCGGTCAGTTTCCACCCGCGGCCGGCGTGCAGGAGGCGCACCGCGTGACGCAGATCGCGCGTGACGGCGCTCTGATTGGCCACCAGGCCGATTTTCTTGCCGGCGATGGGCCGCGGATTATCGAGAAGCATTTCCAGGCCCGGACGAACGTTCATGGCAAGTCAGAAGGCAGAAGGCAGAAAGCAGAAGGAAAATATCACTTCTGCTTTCCGCCTTCTGCCTTCTGCCTTTCGTGTTCAACGCGATTTCCAGAAAGCAATTCGAGGGCATGTGGAATCAAGGAAAGTACCGCCTGAAGATTTTCACGTGCACCGTTCACTGATCCAGGAAGATTCACTACCAGTGCCGATCCGCGCGTGGCCGCTTGCGCGCGCGACAGCGCCGCCATCGGCGTCTTCGGCAGCGACTTGCTGCGCATCAACTCGCCGAAGCCGGGAATCAGGCGCTCGCACACGCGCATGGTCGCTTCGGGCGTCACGTCGCGCGGGGCAATTCCCGTCCCGCCGGTGGTGACCACCAGCCGGGCGCCGTCGCCGGTGCCGTCCTCGATCGCCGTGGCGATCAGGTCGATGTCGTCGGCCACGATCACCACCGCGTCGACCTCGAAGCCATTCTCCTCCAGCAGCGCGCGCACCGCGGGTCCGGAACGGTCCTCGCGGTCGCCGCGCGAAGCCGCGTCGGAGCAGGTGATGACACGGGCCCTGACCACGACTGCGTATTGTATGTTGCGGGTTACCGGGAACCGGCAACGAATGCGACGCACAGAGTTTTCTTACCGACTGCCTCCCGAACTGATCGCCCAGCAGCCACGCGAGCGCGGGCGATCGCGGATGATGGTGGTCACTCCGCGCGACGGCGAGCCGTCGATCGCGCATGACAGCTTCGCGAATTTCCCCTCGCTGCTCGAGCCGCAGGATGTCCTGGTTCTCAACGACACGCGCGTGATCCCGGCGCGCCTCTTCGCCGCGCCAAAGGCGTCCATGAAGCGACCGATCGAAGTGCTGCTCGTCGAGCAACGGGACGCGGCGACATGGGAGGCCTGGTGCAGGCCGGCCCGGCGCATCCGCGCCGGCGATGCGCTGCGGTTCTCCGATCGCCTCGGCGCGCGCGTGCTGGAAAAGAGCGGGGGAACGATCGTCCTCCGCTTCGATGGCGACACATCCGAGATCGAGCGCATCGGCGTGATGCCGCTCCCGCCGTACATCTCCCGACCCGTGCCGCAGGAGAGCGACCGCCAGTCGTATCAGACGGTCTACGCGCGCGAGCGGGGAGCGATCGCGGCGCCGACCGCGGGCCTGCACTTCACCAGAGAACTTCTGGAGGAGATCGCGAAACGCAATCCGATCGTGCGCATCACGCTGCACGTCGGCATCGGCACGTTCGAGCCGGTCAAGGCCGACGACATCGAAGCGCACCGCATGCATTCCGAGCGCTACGAGATCAGCGAAGAGGCGGCGGAGACGCTCAACGAGGCAGCGTCGATCGTCGCGGTCGGAACGACCACCGTGCGCGCGCTGGAGAGCGCGATTCGTGGCGGCCGGTTCCATGCCGGCCGTGCGAAGACCGACATCTTCATCACGCCCGGTTACGAATTTCGGGCCGTCTCACGCCTGCTGACGAACTTCCATCTCCCGGAGTCGACGCTGCTGATGTTAGTCTCCGCATTCGCGGGCATGCGGACGGTCCACCGCGCATACCAGCAGGCGATTTCCAATCGCTATTTTTTCTACAGCTACGGCGACTGCATGTTCCTTCGCAATCGCGGCCGCTGGTAAGAACCCGAGTTCTGAGTCACCAATACGTCGTCGTAATCACGCAATCCCCGAGAACGACGGCCTGACACGCCAGCCGTTCGTCGGGGTTTTCTCGAAGCGCGTGGGCGGTGTAAGGTTCTCCGCTCCTTCTACGATGCGAACCCGGCATCGGTTGCAGATACCGATGCCGCCGCAGGAGTTTCCGATTGGCGTTCCGGCGCGACGGGCGACGTCGAGAACGGTCTCGTTCGGCCTCGCGGCCGCGCTGTTTCCGATCGGTGAAAACGTCACGCGCATGGCAACCTTTGCCCGGTCCCGACGTCTATAGCACCAAACGACCTGGGAGGAGCCGATGAGCACGACGACGCGAAACATCGACGAAACGCGATTGGCGAATACGATCGTCAGTGTTCTCGATCCGGCTGCGCTGCGCGCTTGTTCCGACGATCGCGATGCCATCCGCTACGCCGTCCGCAGCAGCACGCTCAAACTTCGTACCATCGTCCTCGGGCGTGTGGCGTTGCGCCGGCTTCTCGCCGACCCCGACGGAGAAGTGAAGGTCGAGTATCTGAAGCGCGAGCTCCTGCGCTGCGCCGCGCAGCGCACCGACTATTGCTACCCTCCCTCCGTGGCCCGGCCGGCGCGCGTTTCGGAGCCTGAAGCCGCCGCGATCTGACGATTCGAAAGCCTACTGCTTTTCTGACGAACGAAATGTTTGTAGAATTGCGGTATGGCCTTCGAATTGGATGAGCTCGACCGAGCGATCCTGGCACTCCTCGCGCGCGACGGCCGCACGCCCGCGGCGCAGATCGCCGAGCGCATCGGGCTGTCGCGTCCCGCGGTGGCCGAACGGATCGAGAAGCTCGAACGGAGCGGCGTCATCCGCGGAACCACCGTGGTGGTCGACCCCACGATCCTGGGGAAGAACATTACCGCGTTCGTTTCCTGTCGCGGAACGGGACAGCTCGCGCCAAGGGCGTGGCAGACGTTCCGGCGCATTCTGCAGGGGGACGAAGTCCTCGAGGCGCACACCGTCGCGGGCGACGACTGTTACCTCATCAAGGTGCGCACGGGCTCCATCGCCTCGCTGAACGACCTAGTGAACCGGCTGACCGCGGCGCCGCTGTCGCTGTCGACGAAGACGACCATCGTCATGCGCACGCATTGTGAGAAAGTCGGCGGCGTGACACTCGGGCAGGATGTATGAATCGCGATCGCGCGCTCGGCTACGCCGCCTTTGCAGTGGTCTGCATCGTGTGGGGAACGACCTATCTGGCGATCCGCATCGCCGTGCGCACGATTCCGCCGCTGCTGCTGACCGGCGCGCGATTTACCATCGCCGGCGCGATCCTCTTCGCTTTCGCGCGGCTCCGCGGCGACACTCTGCCGCGCCGCGGGCGGGTGCTCGCCGACCTCGTCTTCGTGGCTTTTCTGATGGTGGCCATCGGAAATCTTTCGGTGGTGTGGGCGGAGCAGTGGGTGCCGAGCGGACTTGCCGCTGTGTTCGTGGCCACCGCGCCGTTCTGGGCCGCGATCATGGAATGGTTCCGCCGCGACGGCGATCGGATCGATCTGCGCCGTGGCATCGGCATGCTGGCCGGCTTCGTCGGGGTCGGCATGCTGGTCACGCCCGGCGGCGCGGGCAAGGCCTTCGACCTGCACTTCATCCTCGGCGCGCTCGCCATGCAGGTGGGATCGATTGCCTGGCAGTACGGAACGATGCGAGGCAAATACAAGCTTGGTCACGTGCCACCGCTGATGTTGTCGGCGATTCAGATGCTGACGGGAGGCATCATCGTGGCCGCGATCGGTCTGGCAATCGGGGAGAGCCGTGACCTGGTCGTTACCCGCACCGGCCTGGCGGCACTGGCCTATCTGACGATCTTCGGCTCGGTGCTCGCATACACATCGTACATTTACGCGGTCAAGCACATGCGTGTCACGAGCATGTCGGTCTATGCCTACATCAACCCTCTCGTCGCGGTGCTTCTCGGATGGATTGCCCTCCATGAACAGTTGACACCGGTCTCCATCGTTGCGATGTGCATCATCCTCGGCGGCGTCGTGCTGGTGCAGGCGCCGCGACGTACAATCGACGCTCCGGAGGCGTATGCGCGCATTGATCCTCTCGACCGCCGGCGCTCTGCTGCTGGCGGCGACGATGTTTCAGAGGCCGCCGGGCTCGACGCCGGTCGTCGTTGAATTGTTCACCTCGCAGGGTTGCTCGAGTTGTCCGCCGGCCGAGGCGTTGATCCGCGACATTGCGCACGACGCGTCGTTGCGCGGCAAAGTGATTCCTCTCGCGTTTCACGTCGACTATTGGGATTCGCTCGGGTGGCGCGATCCTTTTTCGTCGGCTGACTGGTCGCGGCGGCAGATGTTCTACGTCCGCGCGCTGCGCCTCGAAGGGGCCTACACGCCGCAGGCGGTGGTGAACGGATCGCGCCAGTTCGTCGGCTCGAACGCGACCGCACTGCGGAGCGCGATCGATGACGCATCGCGGCGCGCGCCGGTGGGAAGCGTGCGCGTCGAGGCGTCCCGCGCGGGCACCGCGATCACCGCGGTGGTGCACGCGGACGCGCCCCCCGGTACGGATGTCATGCTCGCGCTTTTCGAGGGCGGCGTTACCACGCACATCGGCGCGGGCGAGAACGAAGGGCGCACACAGACCGAAGATGCAATCGTGCGGCGGCTGCTCCGCGTTGCGAACGGCACGATCACGCTGCTGGCCGATCCCTCATGGAAGCACGTCGGCGTCGCCGTCTTCCTCCAGGATCACGCAAACCTCGCGATCGGAAACGCAGCCGTGCAATACCTGCCTTAAGGAACCTCTGCACAACCTCCGGGTGTAGGGGCCGGCGTCCTCGCCGGCCCGGCGGGCGTGGAGGTCCGCGGCTACACGAAGCGGTTGTGCAGAGGTTCCTTAGGAGTGCGGCGGCTTGCCGCCGCCTTGAAGCCGGTGCCAGGGCACCGCAACATCGATGCAAACAGAAGAGGCGCTGCGAAGGCCAGCAGCGCTTGCTTCATGCGCGTCACTCTACTACCAGCGCAGATAGTGGCAGTTGTAGCCCGTCGGGAGCCGCTGCAGGTAATCCTGGTGGTACTCCTCCGCGGGCCAGAACTGCGTGGCCGGTACGACCTGCGTGACGATCGGGCGCGGCCACTTCTCCTGCGCTTTCTGTTTCGCGCGCGCGGCCGCTTCGCGCTGCCGCTTGTCGTGGTAGAAGATCGTCGAGCGGTACTGCGTGCCGCGATCGTTCCCCTGCTGGTTCAACGTCGTCGGGTCGTGCAGGCGGAAGAAGTGGTCGAGGATCTCCTCGTAGGTGATTTTTTCCGGATCGAACACGATCTGTAGCGACTCGGCGTGGCCGGTGCGGCCGGTCTTGACGTCCTCGTAACGCGGGTTGGCCAGCGTGCCGCCGGTGTAGCCGACCGTGGTGTCGACGACACCGGGCAGCTTGCGGATCAGTTCTTCCACGCCCCAGAAACATCCGCCGGCGAGCGTGGCGGTCTCGGTCACTTGTGGGCCTCCTGCTTCTTGAAGAGCGGCAGGTACTGGCCGTAGCCCTCCGCCTCCAGCTTGTCGGCCGGGATGAAGCGCAGCGAGGCGGAGTTCATGCAATAGCGCTGGCCGGTCGGCTGCGGACCGTCATCGAAGAGGTGTCCGAGGTGCGAGTCTGCATGCTTCGAACGAACCTCCGTGCGCACCATGAAAAGCCTGCGGTCGGTCTTGTTCACGACGTTGGCCGGATCGAGCGGCTTGGTGAAGCTCGGCCATCCCGTGCCGGACTCGAACTTGTCGAGCGAGCTGAACAGCGGCTCGCCGGAAACGACATCGACGTAGATGCCGGGCTGGTGATTGTTCCAGTACTCGTTGTGGAAGGGCGGCTCGGTTCCCTCGTTCTGGGTAACTTCGTACTGCATCGGGGTCAGCTTCTTCTTGAGCTCGGGATCCGCGGGCTTCTTGTAATTCATCCAACCTCCAGTTGCTGCGAGCGCGAACAGCGAGAGTCCAACGATGACGCTGGCGTAGACCTTGCTCACGGGGACCTCCTGCGCATCCGAACGGCGCGCGGTCTGAAAAAGTTTCCGTCGAGTTGGATGCCGCCCGGGAACCGCAGGTTACGGATCTGCTTCAATCGCTGCCTCCGATTGACACGTCCGCGCACCCGCTTGTATAACCCACGCCTGATGACGCATTTCCACACCGGCATGTGCCCTTGTCCACGCGCAAGTGCGGGTGAAGGAGCGTCGTCGACGTAGATTCGACAACATCGATTCACCGAACCCGCACGGCGCTCCGTTGCGGGTTTTTTGTTTTTCTGCCCGTTGCGTGGCGTCGTGCATCTAAAAAGGAGATGCACGGATGAGCCTCACGCGCCCCCTCGCAATTTTCTACGAACATCCCGACTGGTTCCGCCCGCTGTTCGCGGAGCTGGACCGCCGCGGCACGCCGTACGTGCGCGTACACACCGACGGTTACGACTTCGATCCGGCCGCGCCGCCCCCGGCATGGTCGGGCGTTTTTAACCGCATGAGTCCCTCCGCATGGAAGCGGGGGCGCGCGGCGGCGATTTTCTCGACCCGGGATCTTCTCGAGTGGCTCGAGCTGCACGGCGTCGAGGTGATCAACGGCAGCGCGGCATTTCGGGTGGAAACGAGCAAGGCGCTGCAGATCGCGTTGCTGGCGAAGCTCGGCATCCGCGCGCCGAGGACGCGCGTGGTCAGCGACATCGAGTCGCTCCCGCGCGCCGCCGAGGCGCTGCAGTTCCCCATCGTGGTGAAGCCGAACATCGGCGGGAGCGGTGCGGGGATCGTGCGCTTCGAGCGCATGCTCGACCTGATCAAGGCCGTGTACGGCAGCACGGTCGCCGCGGGAATCGACGGCGTGCTGCTGGCGCAGGAGTACCACCGGCCCCGAGGCAACAGCATCGTCAGGATCGAGACCCTCGAAGGCCGCTACCTCTACGGCATCCGGATCCACCTCGGCGACACCGCGGACTTCAATCTCTGCCCTGCGGATGTCTGCAAGACCGTCGACGGCCGCGAACTGTCGAGCGCAGCCTGCCCGACCGGCGCGGCGAACGCCGGCCTGACCGTGGAGGCGTATACGCCGCCGCGCGAGCTGATCGATGCCGCGGAACGCATTGCCCGCGCCGCGCAGATCGACGTGGGCGGCATCGAGTATCTCCAGAGCGGCCGCGACGGTGAAGTCTATTTCTACGACGTCAACGCGCTCTCGAACTTCGTCGCCGATCCGCTGCAGGTGATCGGATTCGATCCTACCGCGCGGCTCGTCGATGCACTCGAAGAGCGGGTGTTCAAGAAGGCCGTGGCATGAGCGCGCTGCGATTCGGGTACTGGATGCCGGTCTTCGGGGGATGGCTGCGCAACGTCGAAGACGAAGGGATGGAGGCTTCGTGGAAGTACGTGCGCGATCTCGCCGTGCGCAGCGAACGGATCGGATTCGATCTGACGCTGATCGCGGAGCTGAACCTCAACGACATCAAAGGGGTCGACGCGCCGAGCCTCGACGCCTGGTCGACGGCCGCCGCGCTGGCCGCGGCCACGCGCCGGCTGGAGCTGATGGTCGCTGTCCGCCCGAACTTTCATCATCCCGGACTGCTGGCCAAGCAGGCGGCGAACATCGACCGCATCAGCGGTGGGCGCGTGGCTTTGAACGTCGTCTCCTCCTGGTGGCGCGATGAGGCAGGGCAGTTGGGTCTGCCGTTCGACGTTCACGATGCGCGTTACGTGCGCACCGAGGAGTGGCTGGCGGTGGTGCGCGGATTGTGGCGCGAGCGGCGCTTCACCCATCACGGTGCGTTCTACGACATCGACAACGCAGTGCTCGAACCGAAGCCGCTGCGGTTGCCGCCGGTTTACGCGGGAGGCGAATCGGAGGCGGCGAAAAATCTCATCGCCCGCGAGGTCGACGCGTACGTGATGCACGGCGATGCGGTGGAGCACTTGGAGCGAAAGATCGCCGACATGCGCGCGCGGCGCGAGCGGCTGGCGCCCGGCGCGCCGCCGCTGATCTTCGGCGTCGCCGCATTCGTGATCTGCCGGCGCACGATGGAGGAGGCCCTCCGCGAGCGCGCCCGCATCACCGACGTCCGTTCCTCGTCGGCGGGATTTGCCAATTACCAGCAGTGGCTCGCCGGGACGCAGCTCGAGCAGGCGATGTCGGTGGAGGAGTATTCGGTCTCCAATCGCGGGCTGCGGACGGATCTGATCGGACCGCCGGAGCGGATCGCCGAGCGGCTCGATGCATTGCAACGGGCGGGAATCGACCTGACGCTGCTGCAGTTCAGCCCGCAGGCGGAGGAGATGGAGCGTTTCGGCGAGGAGGTCGCCCCGTTGTCAGGCCATGCCCGCCGCGCTGACCTCGGGGTGGGCGCGGGCGAATTCCACGAGCCGCGGAGCGTAATCGCAGAAGCGAGGCACTGAGATCCCCGAGCCCGCGAGATCGCGCTGCGCGTTCGTTGTGTCGTACGCGGTGGGCTGCGTGAAGTAGTTGACCGCCGCGGAGGGGATGCGCAGCAGGCGGTAGACGCCGGGAAGCCGGTCGATGGCGAATTTCGCGACGGCGCCCGGCAAGGGGATACGCACGACCGTGTGGCCGGTGGCGCGCGCGACGGCATCGATGATCTCGCGGACTGTGAGCGGTGCTGGGTCGGCAAGCTGATAGCACCTTCCCGCGGTGTCGGCGCGCGCGGTAAGAGTGTCGAGTGCGTCGATGATGAAATCGCGCGGCACGACATTGAAGCGGTAGTGCGCCGGCCGCCCGACGACCGGAAGAAACGCGAGGCGCGGCTGCCGCAGGATCCATTGGATCACGTAGTACGGCCCGTCGTATTTCTGCGTCGCGCCGCTCTTGCTGTCGCCCACGACCACGGAGGGGCGATAGATGGTCACCGGAAGTCCCTTACGCGCGCGGACGGCCGCTTCGGCGAGAAACTTCGTCTCCTCGTAAAAATTGTTGAAGCGCTGCCCGACGTCCAGATCATCCTCGCGAAACAGGCCGTCGTAACGGCCGCTCACGTAGCAGGTTGAGACGTACTGCAGACGCGCGAGCGAGCGGCAGGATTCGGCGAAATCGAGCACGTGCCGCGTGCCCTCCACGTTGACGCGCATGCCGGCGTCCCGTTTCACCGAGATGTCGTAGATCGCCGCGAGGTGGTAGATCTCGACGATGTCCGCGGTCGGCAGATCGATCGGCGCGGTGATATCGCCCTCGACGATGCGCACGCGATCGCCGAATTCCGCCGCGCGCTGCCGCGCCAGCGTGGCGAACTTCGGCTGCACCAGACAGATCGCAGTCGTGTCGGCCGATCGCCGCAGCACTCGCGGGAGAAGCGCCGAGCCGAGGAATCCGGGGTATCCGGTAAAAAGGATCTGGGTCACGGCGCGATTCTAGTCACAATGAATGCAGAACGCAGAACGCAGAACGCAGAATGAAGAACGCAGAATGAAGAAGGGCTCGTGCTCTGAATGACCGTGATCGCGAACAACGCGAGGCAGCAGGGGGAGCCGACTTCACGTCCGCCGCGCAGCGCGGGTGATCAATCCGATTCCCACGACGATGGAGACAAGCCCGGCCGCCACCCAGATCGGATTCGAACGCATGTTCTTTCCGGCGCGCTGCAATCCGCGCCGTGCCTTGTCCCGTTGATCGAGCGCGCGCGAATCGGCTCGGCGCAGCGCTCCTTTGACCGACGGCTGCTGGAGAAGCCGCGTCACCACCCAGACGGCAAGCGGGCCGGCGACGCGTGCGAGGACCATTTCTGTTGCCGGTTTCTTCATGTTCGCCTCCCTCTCATAACACGATTTCCCGCAGCGCGTCGCGATCTCCCGAAATGTAGAGCTCGTCACCGGGTTCCACGCGCATGTCGGGTGTGATGCGGGTCAGAAACCGGCCGCCACGCGCGATGGCCAGAACCGAGCAGCCCAGGGTGCGGACCGGCAGTTCGGCGATCGAGCGCCCCGGCGCGCCGGCGGCGGGAAAGCGTGCCACTTTCCGCTGTTCCTCGCGCGAACGTGCGACGCGGCCGAGGAGGCGCGCGGAGAGCATTTCGCCGGAGATGTCGCTGATGGAGAGCGCGTAATCAGCGCCTGCGCGGTAGATGTTCTC
>JBGPFD010000095.1:0-12466 GCA_041483175.1 Thermoanaerobaculia bacterium
ACGCCGGACGGACACATGGGGCAGCCGGACCACGCGGCGCTGATGACCGAGGCGGGCGTGCAGTATCTGTTCTCGAAGGGGTGGATGCTGCAGGTGGGGGCGAAGTATGGCCCGGCGCGCTCGACGGCCGAGGTCAACCACGCCGACGGCACGGTCGACCGGATCGACTTCCACCAGATGTATGTGTCGGGTGGCGTGGGATACCGGTTCTAGACCTGCCGGGAACGCGGCATGCCGGGAGTTTTCAAAAAAAATGCCCGTTCCTTGGCCGGAGGAACGGGCTCAGCGCGCTAGAGTGCGCCGGCTAGGTCGCTGCCGTTTCGAGGGTCAGCGACTGCCGACAATTTAACTCCGAGCGGCGTGCGGGGCAATCGCCGTTTTTGGAAAGCTCGTCAGTGGACGTATCCGAGGGCTCGGCCTGGAAGCCGGACCAGTTCAATCCGGCGAGACTGCCTGCTCACTTTACCTTCGTCCCGGCTGGAACGCCGGCATCGACACTCAGCAGCGATGGCTCGCCGTCAATGGAGGCCGCCAACACCATCCCGTTCGACTCGACACCCATCAGCTTCGCCGGTTGCAGGTTCGCCACGATCACCACTTTCCGTCCCACCAGCTCTTCGGGCGTGTAGCGGGTGGCGATGCCGGCGACGAGCGTCCGTTCGCCTTCGCCGTCGAACACGATCAGCTTGATCAGTTTTTTCGATTTCTCCACCCGCTCCGCCGCGCGGATTTCGGCGACGCGCAGATCGATTTCCTTGAACTGATCGATGGTGATCTTCGCCAGATCGGGCGGTGCAGCACGGGGAGTTTCGATGGGTGGGTTGGACATCGTTCCTCCGATATAGGTTGCCACTTCGACGCGCGGAAAGATCGGGGCGCCGGCGCGGATGGGGACGTTGTTCGGCAGGCCGCCCCATTCCAGCGCGCGGCGGCCGATGCCTTCGGCGTCGCTGCCGAGGCGCGCCAGCGCGTCGCGCGACAGGACGGGCATGAACGGCGCGAGCATGACCCAGATGATTCGCAGCGACTCGAGGCAGTTCCAGATGATCCGCGACAGCGACTCGTCCGCGCCGCGCTCCTTGAAATGTTTCCATGGCTCGTGCGCCACGATGGTGCCGTTGACGGCCACAAGGAAGCGCCAGATCACGTCGAGCGCCCGTTGAAACGCATACTCGTCCATGGCCCGGAGATATTCGGGCACCAGTCCCTTCGAGGCGCGGAGCAGGTCGTTGTCGTGGCACGGAACGGGCGGCGTCTTTCCGCCGAAGTACGACTCCGACATCTTCAGCGCCCGTGACATCGTGTTGCCAAGGTCGTTGGCAAGGTCGGCGTTGTAGCGGGCCAGGAACGCCTCGTCGGAGTAGTTCTGATCCTGGCCGAAGACCATCTCGCGCAACACAAAATAGCGAAAGGGGTCGGCTCCGAAGTCGTTGATGATGTTGTACGGCCGAACCACGTTGCCGAGCGACTTGGAGATCTTCTGGTTGTCGCGCAGCCACCACCCGTGGGCCAGGATCCGTTTGGGAAGCTCGATTCCGGCGGCCAGCAGGAACGCCGGCCAGTACACGGCGTGAAAGCGGATGATGTCCTTTCCGATCAGATGCACGTCCGCGGGCCAGTAGCGGCGGAACTTTTCGTCCTCTGCGCTCCCGAATCCGAGCGCGGAGATGTAGTTCGTCAGCGCGTCCATCCAGACGTAGACCACGTGCTTCGGCTCGCCGGGCCACGGAATTCCCCAGGCGATCGACGTTCGCGAAATAGAGAGATCCTTCAGTCCCTGTTCCACGAACGAGACGATCTCGTTCATGCGGGTCCGCGGCATCACAAAATCGGGATGCCCTCGATAGTGCTCCAGCAGCGGTTTCGCATATCGCGAAAGCTTGAAAAAGAAATTCTTCTCCGTCGTCCATTCGACGGGATGTCCGCTCTCGTCACGGCTGTCGCGGACCTGATTGTCGGGGATGAACGTCTCCTCGTTCTGGCAGTACCAGCCGGCGTGCTCGCCGAGGTAGATGTCGTCCGGGATGCGCTCCTGAATGCGGCGGATCAGTTCCAGCACGCCGATGCGATGCCGCACCTGCGTGGTGCGGATGAAATCGTCGTAGCCGATCTCCAGCGTCTTCCATAATTCGAAATGCGTCTTCACCACGCGGTCGGCGAGCTCGATCGGAAGGATTCCCTCTTTCGCCGCGGAGCGCTCGATCTTCTGCCCGTGCTCGTCGGTGCCGGTGAGGAACCAGACGTCGTCGCCCATCCGTCGTCGATGTCGGGCGAGCACGTCGGCCACGATGTTCTCGTACATGTGGCCGATGTGCGGATCGTCGTTGACGTAGTGGATCGCGGTGGTGAGGTAGAATTTCTGCGCCATCGGGGAGCGGGATTGTAACGAAACGACGCCTGTGAAGCATTCGTTCTCCGAACGGGATATGTTTGGTCGAGCCGAATGAAGCTGCTGATCGCTGCCGCCCTCGCGCTTGCCCCCGGGATTGCCGTCGGCGCCACGGTCGACGTCGCGGTCGGGCCCGGCCTCAGCTTCACGCCGGCAAGCGTGGCGATCGCCCCAGGCGACACGATTCGCTGGGTTTGGGCCGGCGCGTTGCACACGTCGACCAGCAACACGAACAGCGGTCCGGAGGTCTGGAACTCGGGCTCTCTTTCGACAGGCAACTTCTCGCACACTTTCAACACCGCGGGAGATTGGCCGTACTACTGCGCCATCCACAGCGTTCCTGGTGGGACGGCGATGAATGCGGTGGTGCACGTCGCGGCTCCTGTGGCCACGCCCGGACTCTCTCCCAAATTGCTCGTCCTGCTGATCGCGGCGCTTGCGATTGCGGGAGCCCTGGCTTTGAAGGTTTAATACCGCGCACACGAGAGTGTGATGTCGGTCATCCACTGGTGATCGACGGGCCCGTACTCTCTTGGCGAGTTGCGCTCATTCGCCCAAACGGTCTGAAAAGAAGGAGAAAGAGGATGTCCCGACGTGTACGAATCAGCATGAGCTTTGTCCTCATTGCGCTCGCATTGACCTGGAGCGTTCCGATGTTCGCCGCCGACAGCGCTGCGCTCTACAAGTCGAAATGCGCCGCCTGCCACGGAGCCGACGGCACCGGCAACACCCCTGTCGGCAAGACGCTCAAGGTGAAGTCGCTGGCCAGCCCCGAGGTGCAGAAGCAAACCGACGCCGAGCTGGAGAAAACGATCAGCGACGGCAAGGGGAAGATGCCCGCCTTTGCCAGCAAGCTTTCGGCCGACGAGTTGAAGGCCGTCGTCGAGTGCATTCGCGGGTTCAAGAAGTAGAGGCGGCGGCGACATGGAAGATGTGGCAGGGAGCTTCAATCGCCGCCGTTTACTCAACTGGTTTCTGGGAACCTCTTTCGGTGCGTTGATCGTCTCGATCGTTTATCCGGTGGTGCGATTCATCACGCCGCCGAAAATCGCCGAGGCGAGCACGAACCAGGTCGAGGCAGGGCAGACGACCGATCCAGAGTTTGCGGACAAAGGTTTCAAAATTCTCCGCTTTGGCGCGGAGCCGGTCATTCTCATCAAAGCCGGTGAGAACGACTTTCGGGCCATGTCGGCGACGTGCACGCATCTCGACTGCATCGTCACCTATCAGAAGGATCACACTCGAGTCTATTGCAACTGTCACGGCGGCCAGTACGACCTGACCGGACGCAACGTGGCCGGTCCGCCTCCGCGGCCGCTCACGCCGTTCAAGGTCAACCTCGTGGCCAAAGGTCCGGGGGCATCGACCATTGTCGTTTCGCGAGCGTGAAGCATGAACCGTTACGTGGAAGCGATTTCCTCCTGGCTCGATGACCGACTGGCGCTGCCGACGATCCGCGAATTCGCGTCCCATAAGACCGTGCCGATGCATCGGCTCATGGTCTTCTACTACCTCGGCGGGATGACGCTGTTCTTCTTCCTGGTCCAGGTCTGCACCGGGATCATGCTGATGCTCTACTACCGCCCGTCGTCGCAGGAAGCGTTCGAGTCGGTCGAGTTCATCATGACCACCGTTCCGTTCGGGTGGCTGATCCGATCGATTCATTCGTGGTCGTCGAACCTGATGGTCTTCTTCGCCTTCGTCCACCTCGCAAGCGTCTTCTTCCTCAAGTCGTACCGGCCGCCGCGCGAGGTGACCTGGATGAGCGGAGTGATCCTCTTCTTCCTCATCCTCGGCTTCGGCTTCTCCGGATACCTCCTGCCGTGGAACCAGCTTTCATTCTTCGCCACGAAGGTCGGTACCGACATCGCCGGCGTCGTTCCCGGTGTCGGACCGTGGATTCTGCGGTTTCTTCGCGGCGGCGATCGCGTGAGCAACGCGACGTTATCGCGCTTCTACGGCTGGCACGTGGCCATCCTTCCGGCGATCACGTTCGTGTTTCTCGTCGTCCATCTCGCTCTGGTACAGATGAAAGGGATGAGCGTGCCGAAAGCGGCGGAAGATGAGGCGCAGCGGCGGCGACCGTTCAAGTTCTTCCCCGATTTCGCGCTGCGTGTTCTCTCGGGATGGATCCTGGCGCTCGGCGTTCTCGGCGCGCTGGCTGCGCTCTTTCCGTGGGAGCTCGGCGATAAGGCCGACCTCTTCGCGCCGGCGTACGCGAACATCCGTCCGGAGTGGTACTACGTCTTCATGTTCCAGACGCTCAAGCTCGTGCCCGGCGGAGAAATCCTGGGGATCGAATACGAAGCGATTCCCATCGTCCTGTTCGGCCTCGCCGGCCTCTTGCTTCTTCTGGTGCCGTTCCTCGATCGGGGAGCTGCGCGCAGCGGCCGGAGCCCGCTCTGGACCATCGGCGGTGCCCTGGCGATCGCGTTTATGGTGGTGATGACCTGCTTCGGATACCAGTCGCTGGTGCCGTTGTACGTCGTGGCGCTGACCGGGATTCTTCTCCTGATCTTCGCCTACATCACCCGAGGATCGAGCGAGGAGCAGCGATGAAAAGGTCATTGATTCTGATCGTGTCGCTCGTCGCCGGAGCCGTCTGGGCCGCCGGGCCGCAAGCGACGTCGTGCATCCAATGCCACGGCGGCGAGATGTTCGACGAGGCTGGGCGTGCGAAGGTGAAGACGTTCCCCTCCGACGTGCACGCCCAGGTAAAGTTGTCGTGCCACGACTGTCACGGCGGCAATCCCGATCCGAAGCTCGGCCAGGACATGACCGCGGCGATGGATCCGAGTTTCAAAGAGAATCCATTTCGCGCCGTGCCGAAGCGAACGGCGATTCCCGAATTCTGCGGCCGCTGCCATTCGTCGGCCGAATTCATGAAGCGCTTCAGTCCGGCCATGCGCGTCGACCAGGTGACGGAGTACTGGACGAGCAAGCACGGCGAGCTGCTGAAGAAAGGCGACACGAACGTCGCCACCTGCATCGACTGTCACTCGGTCCACAACATCCGGCGTAAGTCGCAGCCCGAATCGCCGGTCTATCCGACGCACGTCGCGGAGACCTGCAGCCGCTGCCATTCCGATGCAAAGCGGATGGCGCCGTATCACATCCCCACCGATCAGTACGCGCGCTGGCGCGTGAGCGTGCACGCCAACGCGATGTTCAACAAGGACGATCTGAGCGCGCCCACCTGCAACGATTGCCACGGCAATCACGGCGCGACACCGCCGGGCGTCGACCGGCTGGTGTTTGTCTGCGGGAATTGCCATCTGCGCGAGGCGGAGCTGTTCCGCAACAGCGCCAAATATCAGAAGTGGAATCAGCACAACGACATGCTGGCCACCGGCGCAAAGTGCGGTGACTGCCACGACGATCAGCGTGCGAAGCTGCAGATCCCGAAATTCAACGAGTGCGTGACCTGCCATGAGAACCACGCCATCGTTCGGCCGAGCGTGGCCATGCTCGGCGCGGTTCCCGAGACGCCATGCGCGTTCTGCCATGAGGGTATCGGGCCGCTGTCCATCGTCGTGGCCGAGCCATCGGCCAAAGCCGCGAGCTATCTGGCGATGCGAAAGCGGCTGCTGGCGACGGCCGACCGCCTCCATCTGACCGGCGACGCGCGCTTCGACTGGCTGGTCGATCAGGCGCAGCACCTCCCGACCCATCAGTTGACGGGCGTCGCTCCCGGAGCGAAGTCGCAGCTCCGGCCGGAGTTCGCGCGACTGTTCGAGAAGTTTCGCATCGGCAAGGCGCACTACACCTTCGATCAGGTCGACGTTACGGTTCGCCGCTGCATCGACTGCCACCCGGCCGGCGATCCGAACGGGAGAGCGACGGCGCAGGAAATCGTGAACACCACGCGAGGCCTGACCAGCATGATCGCGCGCGCGGAGCGCATCCTGCTGGCCGCGCAGCGCGGCGGCGTCGAAGTGCGCAAGACTCGGGCGGAGCTCGATGACGCGGTCGACAATCAGATCGAGATCGAGGCGCTCGTGCATACCTTCACTCCAGCCGCCCAGCGGCAGGCGAAGAGCGGTGGAGACGAGCTGCAGAAAAAAGCGAAGGAGGGGCTGGATCACGCTCGCGCCGCTTTGATCGCCGGCAACGTTGAGCTCAACGAGCTGTCGTACCGCCGCCACGGCCTCATCGTCGCGCTCGGCCTCATCGTTCTCGTGTTGGGGGCGCTTGCGCTGAAGATTCATACCTTGTGAGCGATGGTCGCGAGCTCGAATCACGAATCGAGCGGCTCGAAACGGCGCTGCAGGCGATCGATGCGCGTCTGGCGAAACTCGAGCATCGCCCATCCCGTGGAGGACAGCCGCCCCCGGCTGTCCTTCCCGCTGCCTCGACGGACACGGAAACCGGCGCTCTCGGGCTCTTCGGCATCAGCATCCTGATCCTCGGCGGCGCGTTCGTGATGCGTGCGCTGACCGAGTCGGCCGTCCTTCCGCGTCTCGGCGGGGCGATCCTCGGTCTGGCATACGCCGGCGTGTGGACCTGGAATGCCGACCGGCTCGCGCGGGCACATCGAGTGCGCGCCGCACTGTTTCACGCCGTGACCGCCGCGGTGATCGCCTTTCCGCTGGTGTGGGAGACGACCATCCGCTTTCACATCATCCCGGCGATCGTGGCCAGCGTCGCCGTCGGAGCCCTCGGATTGCTGTTCCTCTGGGTCGCTGTGCGTAACCAGCAGCAAGCGCTCGCCTGGACCGGCAGCGCCGCCGCGATCATCGCCGCGTTCGCCATCGGACCGTCCGCGGCGATGCTCGTCGCCCTCGCCGCCATCGGAGCGGCGACGACGCTCTTCGCGAAGGATTGGGAGTTCGCCGCCTGGCCCACTGCGCTCGCCTCGAACATCATCGCCTTGATTCTCATCGTCACCCGCGGCCCGGGAACGGTCGCGGCGCTCGTCTGCTTCAGCGCGCTATGGGTCGCGCCGGCCACGATCGGCCGCAAACGCGACATCTTTGTCACCGTACAGTCGACCGTCGCGATTCTGATCGGTGTCGGCGGGGCAACGCTGCTGCTGATGCCGAGCGCCGCGGCCGCGTCGCTCATCTGGTCCGCTGCCGGCCTGGGCACCGCGGCGCTCGCGCGGCGCAAGGCCGTGCGCGCGATGGCCCTGCAGAGCGTCGTCTGGATCGTCGCCGCCGCGCTTGCAGGCGGCCTGCTGCTGTCGACCATCGGCGCATTTGCCGGCGAACGAGGGTCGATCGAGCTGCCGCCGACCGCGCTGGCCACCGGGCTTGTGGCCCTTGTCGCGTTCGTTCTTCTCGAGGGGCGCGGAGAGAGAGTCGTCCTGCTGAGCGCCTTTCTCTGCATGGCGTTCACCGGCACGGTCGCTGTCGTGCTTCCCGCGATGGCCAACGCCGCACTCCTGCGGACGGCAGTGCTGGCGATTTTCGCTTCGCTCCTCGCCGTCGTGGGACGGCTGATCGGGAACTGCGAGGCGAGCATCCTCGCGCGCGCCGTGCTGGTCATCGGCGGAATGAAGTTGCTGGCCGAAGATCTGCGTGTCGGCACCGCGGCAATCCTGGTGATCTCTTTCGCGTCTTACGGCGCCGCGCTGCTCGTGGTGTCGAGGAGCGGCTGGGCGAGAGCGGCGGCGCACCAGGCCCAGCCGGACGCACCGACGCCTCCGGCCTGACAGGCCGGGCGTTTTTCACGAGCGCCGCCGCCTATAATCGAGGGGTGACACGCATCGATCGCTCCGGCTACAAGACGAAACGAACGAGGCTGGCGACGGCTGAACAGGCGGATGACGTGGCTGGTCTCACGCCCGCGCAGCGAGTAAAAATGGTGTGGCAACTCACGCGCGAAGCATGGACATTCAAGGATGGGCGATGGGATGAACCGCGACTTCGCCGAGATGTTGGACGCGTTACTCGCCGCAGGAGCTGAATTCCTCATCGTCGGCGCGCATGCGCTGGCCGCGCACGGCCGGCCGCGCGCAACCGGCGATCTCGACATCTGGGTTCGCCCAACTGCCGACAATGCGAAACGAGTTTGGGAAGCGCTGGTCACATTCGGCGCGCCACTCGACGAATTGCGTCTCGAGAACCTCTCCACACCCGGGATTTCGCGCCGGCTCGCATCGACATTCTGACCGCCGCTACGGGTCTTCACTTCGATGAAGCCTGGTCCCGTCGTGACACATTCGACGTGGATGGACAAGCGTTGCCGTTCCTTTCGCGTGAGGATCTGATTCGGAACAAACTGGCGGTGGGCAGGCCCCGTGATTTGGCAGATGTTGACGATCTTCGAGGCCAATGAGAATGCGGATCGGATCTGGCGGGGCCGACGGGGCTCGAACCCGCGACCTCCGGCGTGACAGGCCGGGGCTGGAATCGTAAGTTACTGAGCCGACTCAGCGACTTACGAATCCCGCCGAGAACCCTGACCACGGAAACATGCCGATTTGCGCGTTTCGATGGTCACGTTTTGTGAGTCGTTTTGTGAGTGGACGGAATCGGCGAAAAGGATCGGCGCCTCGCGGCCGGTGAAGGTGTTCCGAGTGAAGAGGTAGCTTCGGCGCCGGAGGTGTCGTCGCCTTTCAAGGCGAGTCCTCGCGCCGGCGCACCGTCAGCGTACTTGTCGCGCAGCGCCACCACGTGTGGCCTTGCAGAGCGGAGGATCGCGGCCGCGCGGTCGTCGTGGCCTTCAATATTCCGCACACAGCCCTCCAGTTCAGAGATTGTCAAAGATAGGGTAGCTACTGCGTCATCACGAAGAGTGTTCATTTCAAGATCCCAATCCGTAAACCAAAGCAGATAAGTGGTTGCCGCGAGGATTTTACCGTGGTCTATGAGATTCAGACGTCTCGGCGGTCGAGTGCGCGATGCTGGTGGCCACCCTTTAGGATGGGACCCTTTTTTACGTACGAAAGGATCCCCCCGGGGTGTCATTTCGTGGCGACAGACAGCGAGACTGATGTTCTAAGGGGGAGGCGCGCGATGTGCGGCAGGATACGCCGTCGCCGGAAGCGAACGCGGCGCGACCAATGATCGACGGGTGAAACCGATCGATCGCTCCCGATGCAAGACGGCGAACGCACATGATCGGCTGCGTGGAGCAGACTTAGTGGTCTTTCATTAACCGATGTGAAAACATTACCTCCAATGCGCTATCTCGCTGCTGCTGTCATTGCGTCCGCTATCTTCGTCGCCGCCGCTGATGCCGCCGGACCGAACGTAGTGGTCATCGTATTTCCAAAAGGAATGGTGCAGACGACCGGCGGTGCTCCGGCCTCGGACAGTTTCACCATCGCCAACACGGGCGACGCCAATGCCGCGCTGGCTTTTCAGGGCAATGCGACATTCTTCGCGCTCTCGCCGACCGGCGCGGTGCTCCCGCCGGGCGGGACCCAGACGGTTTCCATTCGCGGGACGACGCAATCGTCGCAAGCGATCCTGGCCAGCTCCGTAACCATCACCGGAAGCGGCGTTCCGCAAAATGGGATCAGCATTGCTGTACGGCTGATGGTCGCGCCGAAACCCGCCGCCAACAACTTCATTATCGAGCCAGATTTCCCCGGCGGCTCCGCTGCTCTGCAGTCAGCGCTCGCCGGGTTCATTGTCCCGGGGCCAAATCAGCAGATTTCGAGCGCCGCCTCGTTTCGCAACAGAGGCGATGCAGCGATGCAAGGAATGGCCGTCGGGAGTACATCGTGGCTCGTGCCACAGACGAGTTTCGTCAACATCGGCGCGGGTCAGGACGGTCAGGCTACGTTTATTATCGATCCCAGCAAGCGTCCGGATGCCTCGGCGCCGCTCGGGGGCGTCATCGGAACGCTGTCGTTGCGGTTCCTCAACGGTGGCGCTACCGATACAAGCGTTTCAATCAACGTCGTCAGCGTCGTCCAGCCCGGCGTCGCGCCGGGCGAGCCACCGCCGCTCAATCCCGGAGAGCTCGCACTGTTCATTCCGGGTCTCTCTTACCGGAATCGGATTTTCGGCGATCTGTTTCTCTCCGCGCGACGCGGGGATCCGGCGGTTACCGATCTGAAGATGTATTACGCGCGATCGATCGCCGGCAGCTCGTCGCTGGCGTCGCAAATCGCACAGCCGGCCGGCAGCCTGGCCTTATGGTTTCCGTCCATCGTGGCGAGCGTCTTCGGTAAAGTCGGCGGCGAGGCTGGAAGCATTCAAATCCGCGGCGGTCTGACGACGAATGTCTCCGTCGCCGCGGTGCAGATCGCCGATCCAGGCGACGGCCGGGTCTTCTATTCGGCGCTGCCGGTCTTGCGCTCGGATCGCGCGATTGGAAATGCCGCGAGCCTCATGCTGACCGGAGTCGAAAGGAGCAACACGCTTTCGACCACGCTGTACCTGCAGGAAATGAGCGGCAGCAGCACTATGGTTCAGAGCGACTTCTTCGACGCCGCCGGTGCCGCCGTTGGCACGAGGCGCGTCGACACGGTCAACGCATTTCGCTCCATCGAATTGTTGGACATCGTTCCGGCCGGTGCGACAAGCATTCGGGTGACAAATCTCGGAGGAGGCAGAATCGGCGCGACGGCCATCGTCTCCGACAACGCCACATTCGCTTCCTGGCCTGTGGTCGACACGACCCGTAATTCACCGACCGGAACGAATGCCTGGGTCATTCCAGTGGTGATGGCGCCACAAGGATCGGCGCAGGTCGACGTGTTCGTTTCGAACGAAACAGCGAATTCCGTCCCGGTGACCCTCGAAAAATTCACCCCTGCGCCAATCGGCCGGCGTCGCGCGGTTCACGTGACCGCGCTGGGCACCTCGACCCTGCGGCCGCTGGAAACGCAGCGGACATCGATCTCGCCGATGAACGGGTTGCTCGGCCTAACAGCGCCTGCCGGTGTGGTCACAGCGGCAGGACGGATGACCATGACGAATCCGGCGCGCGTCGGATCGTTCGGTGCATCCTTGCCCGTCGTGCCGCTCACGAACGCGCTTGCTTCGTCGCAGGGGACGCGTTTTACGGGCGTGGACGACATGCACCTTGGGCCGCAAAGCTCACTGATTCTCGCCGAGGTCGGGGGGGGCGCGGCGAGCGTGCGGGTGACCCTTCGGTATATGTTCGTCGCCGGACTGGCGGTCAGCTCCCAGGCGATTTCAAAGATGGACTTCACCGTGACTGCCGGCCAGATGCTCATTGTGCCCGCACTCGCCGGAAAGGTCATCGGTCCGCTGCGCGACGCGCTCGGCGATTTACGAAACATGCAGGTCGATGTCGACGTGGTCGGCGGCTCGGGCAGGGTGCTTCCGTTCATCGAGTCGGTCGATGCGAATTCGGGCAACGTCGTGGTGAGAGCCGAGTAATTCACATCCACAACCGCAACGGTGCCAAACAAAACGGCCGCCGGGTGGCGGTCGTAAACTTTTGATTCCATTTGGCGGGGCCGACGGGGCTCGAACCCGCGACCTCCGGCGTGACAGGCCGGCGTTCTAACCAAACTGAACTACAGCCCCGCGTAGGGAACTCATCAACGACTCCGTGGTGAGGTGCATTCCCGCGGAAATGCTCGTCAGGTTATCACGCAGCTCGGAGCTCGCAGCCCTCAGTTCAGAGGGTGTGTAGGGGCCGGCGTCCTCGCCGGCCCGGCGGGCGGGGACGCCCGCCCCTACACGAACCTTGTTCAGGGGTTCCCTAAGAGTAAGAGCTAAGAGCTAAGAGCTGCGGTACTTCGGCAAGACCTGCGCATCCTTCAATCTCGGCGCCGCGGCGTCCTTCGGCGACAGCAGCGGCGCGGCGATCGGCCAATCGATTGCCAGATCGGGATCGTTCCAGAGAATCGATCGATCATTCTCCGGATCGTAGAACGCAGTGCATTTGTAGAGCAGGTCGGCGCCGTCAGTCAGGGCGCAAAAACCGTGCGCAAATCCGGGCGGGGCCCAGAGCATCCGCTTGTTCTGCTCGCTTAGCTCGACCCCGACCCATTTTCCGAATTGCGGTGAGCCGGCACGGACGTCCACGGCCACGTCGAACAGCACGCCGGCCGTGCAGCGGACCAGCTTTCCCTGCGCGTTTGGCTCCTGATAATGAAGCCCGCGGAGCACGCCGCGCGCCGAGCGGGAATGGTTGTCCTGCACGAAC
>JBGPFD010000096.1:0-12457 GCA_041483175.1 Thermoanaerobaculia bacterium
GCGCGGGCCTCCTCGCCGCTCTGCGGCTTCTCGACTCCGACCCGGCGCAGAAGGGCGACGTCGTGGTCATCAGCGACGGAGAAGATCAGGGCAGCCGGCTCGACGACGCGCTGCGGCATTTACGGCAGAGGGGGTTTGCCGTTTCGACGATCGTTGTGGGATCGACGAGCGGCAGCACGATCCCCCGCGAGGACGGCCGCGATCTGCGCGACGACAACGGCGACATTGTTCGGACGTACGCGCATCCCGAGGTGCTGGAGCGCGTGGCGCGGGAAACGGGAGGGCGGTTCTACGCGAATCCGTTCGCGGAACATGATCTCGATACGATCGCCGCTCCGCCGGGCGGGCGTGAGCGGCGGAAGAACGTGAATGTTCCGATCGAGCGCTTCCAGTGGCCTCTGGCGTTCGCCTTTTTCGCGTTGCTGGGCGGCTCGCTTCTCAATCGAGGTGCGGAGTGAAAGGGTGGCCCCTCACCCGCCGCTTCGCTGCACCCTCTCCCCGCTTCGCGGGGCGAGGGAACTCGGCGTTGGAGTGCCTTCTCCCCGCACGGCGGGGAGAAGGTGGCCGAAGGCCGGATGAGGGGCGTGAGCGATGATCGCGGCGATCCTGCTGGCTCTGAATCTGGCGCAGCTGTGGCGCGACACCAACTCGCACGCCGCCACTGCGCATGGCGTGAAGGCGTTCGCCACGAAGCAGTACGCCGCGGCGACGGCGGCATTCGCCAAAGCCAACGGCATCGCTCCCTCGCCACAACGCGCGTTCAATCTCGGCACGGCCCAGATCGCCGCGGGAGAGCGCGAGCAGGGGTCGTCGACGCTGGCGACGGCGATGAAGGACGGCCGCCTGCGCGCCGGCGCCCTCTTCAATCGCGGCAACAGCGCTCTCGATTCGAAGGCTTATGACTCTGCGATTCGCGACTATTCCGAGACTCTCCGTCTGCATTCCGGCGACCGAGCGGCAAAACGGAACCTGGAAATCGCGCTGCTGCGCAAGAACGCCATGGAGCGGAGCGGCGGCTCCCAATCGCCGCAGAAGGGATCGTCGCCGAGCCCCTCGCAAGCGCGCCGCCAGCCCGTCCCTGCCGATCAGCAACAGAATCGGGAGACCAGCGACGAGGCGCTCCTCCGTTCCGTGCAGCAGCAGGAACAGGAAGAGTTGGCGAGGATGCACCATGGGCGGGGGGAGCGGCTACACGTCGGATGGTGAATTAAGAATTTCGAATTTCGAATGAAGAATTTAGAAATCCGGCGCCTCCTCGTTTTCCTTTTCTTCATTCTGAATTCTTCATTCGAAATTCGAAATTCATTTGCGAATGACATCTCGGTCGACAAAAAGACGATGCAGCTCGACGACACGATGACCATCACGGTCACCCTCGAAGATGCCTTCGCCTCCATCGACTCCATTCGCCTTCCGCTCCGCAATCTGGTGATCGATGGGCCGCCGTCGATCTCGTCGGAGTTCCAGTGGATCAACGGCCAGTCGTCGCAGCGGAAGGTGTTTCGATACACGGCGCACCCGAACGCGCCGGGGGAAGCGGTGGTCGGGCCGGTCACGCTGCACGGCAGTGGCAGGCAGGTGGAGACGCTCGCTCCGATTTCCATTCAGGTGCTGCCTGACGCCGCCGCGGGTTCGAACGATCCGTCAAAGATTCTGCGCGAGCTGATGGCCACCAATCGTGATCCGATCTTTCTCGTCGCGCAGGCCGACAAGACCAGCGTGTTCGCCGGCGAGGAGGTCGTGGTCACCTGGGTGCTCTACAACGCCACCCGCGTGCAGCAGTACGCGATCGCCGAGATCCCGAAGCTCGAGGACTTCTGGTCGGAGGAGCTGGATATTCGCGGTGAGCAGCCGCAGCAGATCATGCTCAACGGGATGGTCGTGCAGAAGGTGTCCATCCGCCGCGCCGCTCTCTTTCCGCTCCACGCCGGCGCGGTCACCGTGCCGGCGATGGGAGTGAATGCGTCGATCGTCAAACGCATCCGCACCAGCGATCCGTTCGGGCTGTTCGAGGGGATGGAGGTCGACGTCCATCGCCGCTCCGCTCCGCTGATGATCCGCGCCGAACCGATTCCTGCCGGGCCGCCGGTGATGGCGGTCGGCGACGTGACACTCCTCTGCGGCGCGCCCGGGCAACGCAACGGCGGCCCGGTGATCGTCAGTGTTGCGCTCTCCGGCCGCGCGAATCTGCGGTCGGCAACGCCTCCAGCATTCGAGAAAACGCCGGACGCCACCGTGCAGATCGTCGAAGGGCGTCTGAACGTCGATCGCACACATGACGACGCGAACATGACCCGCCGCTGGCAGATGCTGCTCTTCCCCGCGCGCGACGGAGCGTTCGTGGTGCCGCCGCTTTCCGCTTCGATCCTCACTCCAGCGGGAGTGCGGAGAAATCTCCGCTGCTCGGCCGCGACGTTGGTGGTTCGCGCGGCCGCGCCGCAGGAGCCGCCGCCGCGCCTGGCCTCGGTGCGGCGACGGGTCACGACGGGCGCGTTCGCCGGCTGGCTCGCTGCCGGATTGGCTGTGCTCATCCTGATTGTCCTCGGCGTCGCGCGTTCGCAGCGTAGTCTGCGCGTGCGGGCCGCCGTGCGCCGCCTCGTGCGGCCGACCGTTGGCGAAACGAGGCAGGCCGTCGACGAATATCTGCTGTCGCGAGGGATCGAGCCGGCGGCGCTGCTCCGCGAGCCGACCGATCGCGGCGATGCGTACCGGTCGCTCCGCTCGTTGCTCGACGCGCTCGAGCACGAACGGGTCGATGCGGGGAAGGATGAGATCGCGCAGCGGGTCCGCGATCTCGTCACGGCATAAAATCATAGGATGATCATTACCACCGAGCGGCTCGTGCTGCGCAACTACACGCTCGCTGACGCGCCGGCGATACAACGGCTGGTCGGCTCTCGCGAGGTCGCATTCAACACGCTGCGCATTCCGCATCCCTATCCTGAGGGGGAAGCGGAACGCTGGATCGCCGCGCACGGCGAAGGACGTGCGGAGGGCGAGTATGCGTTCGCGGTCACGCTGCGCGATGGCGGAGATCTGATCGGAACGGTCGGCCTGCACGTGGCGGCCGAACACGATCACGCCGAAATCGGCTATTGGATCGGCGTGCCCTACTGGGGACATGGCTATGCAACGGAAGCCGCCGAAGCGGTCGTGCGGTTCGGATTCGAGACGCTTTCGCTGAACCGCATTTTCGCTTCGCACTTCTCACGCAACCCCGCTTCCGGCCGAGTGCTGCAGAAGATCGGCATGCAGCACGAGGGCACTCTGCGGCGGCACTTCAAGAAATGGGATGAGTACGTCGATCTGGAGTGCTACGCGGTGCTTCGTGCGGATTACCTTGCGCGTCGGGGAAGAGAAGCCGAACGTGTTCGAGGAATGCCTCCGGATCGGCCGGCGTGATCACCACCGTTCCCGCATCGTGGACCATAACCACCGCCCGTCCCGGGTCGGTGGCGAACAGCCGGTATTTCCCGAGCCTCTTGCTGCGGTAGATGCCGGAAAACGAGTAGAGACCTCCGTTTCCGAAGATGCGGATCGAGCCTTTGATCGCGTCGGGGTCGCGCCAGATCTGCCGCACGCGCGCAAGCTCGATTCGCGTCGACCAGAGCATCCGCCGCACGTAGAGCGATCGATGATCGACCGCGAAGCCGGTGACGATGAAGAGGACGCTGGCTGCGAGCATGATCGGAATGGAAACCACGACAAACACTCCGACGACATGCGCGGCCCCGCTCGGTGGAACATTCCTCGACCCGCCGTAGCCCACGGCAACGACCAGAAGCGTCACCAGAGCGGACGAGATTCTGAGGACCGGAGGCCAGGGCGCCGCCGGAAATTCCTGCACCGGTGCACTATACGCGGCGCGCAGCGTGCGCAGCCTTCGGAGTGCGGCGGGTTGCCGCCGCCCTCGTGCCCTCAAGGCGGTGCCTAGGCGCCGCACTCCGAAGGCCGCGGAGTATAGTGATCCCGTGAAGCAGACCAGCAAGGCGGTTCTGCCCGCGCCACGGCACCTGATGCAGCCGGACGATGTGCGGGCGATCCGCTACAAGCTGAAACAGTCGCAGGCCGCCTTCGCCATGATGATCGGCGTCAGCGTCGGCACGCTTCAGGCGTGGGAAGACGGGCGGCATCATCCCGACGGTCCCGCCGAGGCGCTGCTGCGCGTGGCGGCAAAGAGTCCGAAGACGGTGGCCAAGGTTCTCGGCCGCGCCTGAGCGGCGCGCGACGAACCATCGACGGCATCCGTAACACCGTTTGCGATTGCTGCGCTGGAGGAGATTTCATGTCCCTGACCCGGTTTCTCTGTCCGGTGATGCTGCTCGTCGCGCTGCCGCTTCCGGCAGCCAATCGTGAGCACGCGGTGACGCCTCTCCCAACGGTGACCCTCAGCGGCGTCGTGCGTGACGCGAGCGGCGCGCCGGTCGCCGGTGCGATCGTGACCAGCGGCAGCAGTTCCTCGAACCGCAACGGAACGGCGACCGACGGTAAGTACAGCCTGGCGGTGCCGGCGAACCGGCCGGCGCTTATCGCCGTCGAGGACTTCGCCTTTGAATCGCGGACCGTCACCTTCACGCCGGCCAGCGGCGCAACGCTCGATCTCACGCTCTCCACGCCTCGCCCGTCACTCACGGTGAAGCTGACCTCGGGGGAAACGCACGTTCTCGATCTCGGCACGTCGCAGTTCGCCTATCTGATTCCGTTTTCCGGCTATGCGCGGAGTGATGCGGCGAACTTCTGCAAGCCGGACGGTTCGCCGTTCGCGCCCGCGAAAACGGAGATTGCACGCATCGTAGGACCGGCGACGTCGGTCAATTTCGCTCCCTGCTGCACGGCCGGGCCGACCATGACCGTGAACGTGGAGATGAAATCGGGGGAGAAGACCGCCGCCTATTTCAACGACAGCTGCCGGGGAAACGAAGTCGATTTCGTGGGGCGCGAGCGGTTGACGGCTGTGTGGCAGTACCTGCGATTCAGCGATATCGCCGAGATCGATTTCCCGTAGAATCTGCCTGATGTCTGTCGAGCCGCGCTTCAGTTCTTCCCCGGTGGCAGCCGAGATCGACCGCATTTACGACAAACAGCAGAGCCGCCGCGCGGAGATTGCGGCCACCGGCGCACGCGAGCGCATCGCAAAAATCCGGCGGCTGCACGACGCGCTTCTGGCGCGGCGCGAGGAAATCGCCAACGCGTTGTGGGCCGACTACCGCAAGCCGGCCGCGGAAGTCGATCTCTCCGAGGTGTTTCCGGTCCTCACCGAGGCGCGACACGCCATGCGGCATCTGCGCGGATGGATGAAGCCGCACCGCGTCGGCACGCCGCTGACGCTGCTCGGGTCTCGCTCGCGAATACACCCCGAGCCGAAGGGCGTGGTTCTCATCATTTCGCCGTGGAACTTTCCGATCAATCTCACGCTCGGGCCGATGGTCTCGGCGATCGCTGCCGGCAACTGCGTCATTCTCAAGCCTTCGGAAATGACACCGCATGCCAGTGCGTGCATGAAACGGATCGTCGGCGACCTCTTCGACGAGAGCGAGGCCGCGGTCATCGAAGGCGACGCCTTGATTGCCGAGTTGCTGTTGCGGAAGAGATTCGACCATATCTTCTTCACCGGGAGCGGCACCATCGGGAAAATCGTCATGCATGCCGCGGCCGAGCACCTGACCTCGGTGACGCTGGAGCTTGGCGGCAAATCTCCGGTCATTGTTGACCGCACGGGAGATCTCGACGAGGCGGCGAAAAAGATTGCCTGGGGCAAGTTCTTCAACTCGGGCCAGATCTGCATCGCCCCGGACTACGTCCTGGTCGACGAGTCGGTGCGCGATGCGTTCCTGGAGCGCATGCAGCCGCTGGCGGAACAGAGCGGCCTGATGGTCAATGACCGCCACGCGCAGAGGATGAAACGCTTGTTCGACGATGCGGTCGGACGCGGTGCCCGACTGGTCACCGGCGGAGTGTTCGACGGGCGGCGCATCGCCCCGACGGTCATCGCGGACGTTTCTGCCGATTCGACGCTCATGCGCGAGGAGATCTTCGGCCCGATCCTTCCGGTCATCACCTACCGAACGATCGACGAGGCGCTGCGAATCATCGGCGAGCGCGACCGCCCTCTGGTCCTCTACCTCTTCAGCCGGTCGCGATCGCTGATCCGCTCCGTCATCGGCCGTACGCGGGCGGGCGGGACGGTCATCAACGACACGCTTCTGCACTTCTATCAGATCAATCTGCCGTTCGGCGGCGTGGGGGAGAGCGGCATCGGAAAGGCGCACGGCCGCTTCGGATTCGAAGCCTTCTCGAATGCGCGAGCGGTGTTGGAGCAGCCGACGCGCTTCAGCTCGATTCAATTGTTCTACCCGCCATACACCGCGTTCAAACAGAAGCTGATCAACTTCATGCTGCGCTACCTTTGAAGTCCTGAGTGCCGAGTCCTGAGTCCTGGGAGGACCGACCCGGCACTACAATAGCGCCCCGTGTCCGTCAGCGGCGCATTGCGGTTCGCCTGGCAGTCAGTCTTTGGAGGTGCGTCGATGTTGAAGGTTGGCGATCCGGCACCCGATTTCGAAGCGGCCGATCATCGCGGCCAGCGCCGGAAGCTGAAGGACTTCCGCGGCAAGAAGGTCGTGCTCTGGTTTTTTCCGAAGGCCGATACCCCCGGCTGAACCGCCGAAGGTTCCGGGTTCCGGGACCTCATCGATCAGTACAAGGCGAAAAACGCGGAGATCCTCGGCGTCAGTTTCGACAACGTCGAAGACAATGCGAAGTTTGCGGAGAAATACAAATTTCCCTTCCCGCTGCTGTGCGATACCGATCGGAAGATCGGCATCGCCTACGGCGCCGCCATCTCGCCGAAAGACGAATACGCCCGCCGCATCGGGTACCTGATCGACGAAAAGGGCCGCATCGCCCAGGCGCATCCGAAGGTTGACGCGAAGAGCTATCCGAAGGAGCAGTTGGCGTCCTTGTAGAACCGACACGCTCCCAGGACTCTCCGTGAAACCTTTCTCCCTTCGCAGCGTTATAGCCTGCAGCAATCCACTTGAGGTGCGGCATGGCCGTGTCAAAACGAAGGAAGAAAGTTGCCATTTTCTTGGCCCTCGGACTGGCGGTCATCATCATCGCCGCGTTCGTGGCCATGAAGGCCCGCGGAAACGGCAATCAGGATCCGAAACTGCCGGTGAAGACCGGTAAGGCCGAAATCGCCGACATCCAGGTCAAAGTCACCGAGGTGGGGAACGTCGAGCCGGAGGTAAAGGTCGACGTCAAGAGCGCGGTCTCGGGCAAGGTGGTGGACATCTTCCATCGCGACGGCGACACGGTGAAGCGCGGCGACGTGCTGGCGCGCGTCGAGCCGGACCTCAATCAGGCGCAGTCGCTCGCGGACACAAAAAACGCGCTGAGCGCGGCGCAGATCCGTTACCAGCAGGCGAAGAAGAATTACGAGGGGGATCACAGCCTCTTCCTGCAGGGATTGCTGGCCACCAAACAGAACCGCGACAGCGAATCGGAGTTCCTCGCGGCGAGGCAGGAGTTCGAGCGGGCGCAGGAAAAGTACAACATCGTCGAGAAGAGCGGCATCCCGATCAATCAATCGCCGGAGAAGTTCCAGGGTTCGAATGTCGTCGCGCCGATGGACGGCACGGTGCTGACCAAGAACGTGGAGATTGGCGAGTCGATCACCTCCGGCGTCTCGTCCTTCAACGCCGGCACGGTGCTATTCACGGTCGCCGACGTCTCGAAGATGATCGTCAAGGCGGGGGTGAATGAGGTCGACATCGGCAAGATCCACGTCGGAATGCCGGTGAAGGTGACGCTCGACGCATTTACAAAAGCCTCGTTCGCCGGGCGCATCGACCGCATCGCGCCGGCAGTGCGCATCGATGACAAGGTACGCGTGTTCGATGTGGAAGTGCGCCTCGACGCGCAGGGGCGCGAGCTGCGCTCCGGGATGACCGCGAACATCGAGATGACCGGCGAACGGAAGGCAAAAGTGCTCACCGTCCCCGTAGAGTCGGTCTTCCAGCGCGACGAGGGGGAGATCGTCTACGTCCGGAAGAAGCTCGACGCCAAGGCCATCGCTGAGGCGAACAAGAAGAAAAAGAGCGACGGAAAGCTGGACAAGGACGCGTGGAAGAAGTTTTTCGAGAAGCGCGTGGTCGTCAGCGGGCTGTCGGACAACGCGCGCGTGGAGATCGTCAAAGGGCTGAAGGCCGGCGAGGAGATCGCCCTCGAAGATCCCACTCTGCCGAACGACAAGAAGAACGAGAATGATGATTAGGTGTCAGCTCGCAGCTCGCAGCTCGCGGGGAGGGCGGGCCTTAGAGCTAAGAGCTAAGAGCTAAGAGCTAAAGGTCATGACTGCACTGCTCGAACAGCCCATGGAATCGAAGGCCATCATCCAGCTCGAGAAGATCACCAAGATCTACGACGCGGGGGAGAACGCCGTGGAGGCCCTTCGTGGGGTCGATGTGGCGATCGAGGAGGGCGAATTCGTCGCCGTCATCGGACCCTCGGGTTCCGGCAAGTCGACGTTGATGCACATTCTCGGCTGCCTCGACACGCCGACCACCGGCAAGTACTGGCTCGACGGCCAGGATGTCGCGGAGTTGTCGCCGCGCACGCTGGCCCGCATCCGCAATCAGAAAATCGGCTTCGTCTTCCAGACGTTCAATCTTCTTCCGCGCGCGACGGTGCTGAAGAATGTCGAGTTGCCTCTCCTGTACGCCGGCCTGCCGGGCGATGAGCGCCGCGACCGCGCGCACGCCACGCTCGATCGCGTCGGCCTCGGCAATCGCTCGAAGGCACGGCCGAACGAGCTCTCCGGCGGACAGCGGCAGCGCGTGGCCATCGCCCGCGCGCTGGTCAACAATCCGTCGCTGGTGCTGGCCGACGAGCCCACCGGCAATCTCGATCAGAAGACCGGCTCGGAGATCATCGACATCTTCGAGCGACTCGCCGGCGAGGAAACGATCATCCTCGTCACGCACGATCCGACCATCGCCGCCCGTACCGAGCGGCGGATCAAGATCGTGGACGGGCTCATCGTGGACGGGGAACTCCAGGACGCCTGACGCCTGAGGCGGGACGCTCATGATTCTCCTCGAGTCGATCATCGACGGCATCCGCGACATCAAGGATCACCTCGGGCGCACGCTGCTGCAGCTCGTGGGCATTATCCTCGGCGCGGGGTCGATCGTGGCCACGTTCTCGCTTTCGGTCGCCGGAAAGACCGCCTCGATGGAGTACTACCGCCTCAGCGGCGGAATCCAGAAGATCTTCGTCTGGAACAGGCCGACGGGGAAAGTGACGCTCGACGCGAAGGCGCTCGCGTCCAAGGGGCTCACGTTCCGCGATGCGGTCGCTCTGAAGCGCGATGTCCGGCAGATCGATCTCGTCTCGCCGGTCAGCCAGCAGGAGATGGCCGTCCGCTATCGCGAGATCGAAAAGCAGCGCCAGATCATGGGGGTCGTTCCCGGCTACTCGCCGATGAACGACGTCCACGCCGCGCGCGGCCGCTTCATCACCGACAGCGACATTCAGAGCGGCGCGCGCGTGGTGGTCTTCGGTTCGGAGCGCGCCCAGGAGTTTTTCTCCACCGACAATCCGATCGGCAAGACGGTCACCATCAACGGCACCGGCTATCAGGTCGTCGGCGTGATGGAGGAGAAGTACTTCAGCTTCGATCAAAAGCGCAACGTGATGCGCTGGATGAACCGGCAGATCTACATCCCGATCACCACGTTCTTCACGCGCCGCGGCGAAACGCTCGAGCGCGGCAAAGTCAGCTACATGAACCTGCGGATGATCGACGTGAAGAGTCACGAAGAAACGGTCGATGCCATCCGCAAGGTGCTCCATCGGGAGCATGGCGTCACCGACTACGAAGTGCTGTCGCGCGTGGCCAATCTGAAACGCAACGAGCAGAACAACCGGATGTACGACATGACCTTCATGATCTGCGGGATCATCTCCCTGCTCGTCGGCGGGATCGTGGTCATGAACATCCAGCTCGCGTCGTTCAACGAGCGGGTGCGCGAGGTCGGCACGCGAAAGGCAGTCGGCGCGTCGCCGGCGCAGATCTTCGGCCAGTTCCTCGCCGAGTCGGTGCTGGTGTCGATCTTCGGCGGATTTCTCGGGCTGTTCGTCGGGAAAGTGTTCACCGACGCGATCGCCGCGCTGACGCGCGACCCGGCGATCATCACGCCAGATACGATCGCCAAGGCCCTGATCTTTGCCGCCGGGACGGGGCTGATCTTCGGTATGTATCCGGCGCTGCGCGCGTCACGGCTGAATCCGATCGAGGCGTTGAGGACGGAATGAGTTGCCGGCAATCGGGAACGAAAGAACGAAATGGTCATCACTGAATCCATTCGCACCAGCCTCGAGGAGGTGAGAGCCCATCCCCTCCGCTCATTCTTCACGCTGATCGGCGTGATCCTGGGGACGCTCGCGCTGGTCGTCGTGCTGTCGGTCCTCGATGGCATTGCGGCCGCCGTGTGGCAGGGCGTCGAAGACCTCGGACTGGACGGCGTTCTGGTGATCAATCAACGCAAGCCGACCGACAAGATCGAGGCGGCAAAGGCGTATCTCTCGCGCGGCCTTCGCCCGGAAGACACGCGCTATTTCGAGAACAACGAATTGGTGCCGGCAATCGGTCCGGTCGGCGAGACCCGCGGAGTGATCGCCGCCGGCACCGTCACCCGGCGCGTCGACGTCTATGGCATCACGCCCGCGTTCGTGACCATCAAGAATCGCAAGACCTCGGAAGGACGATTCATCAGCGAGCGCGACAACGCCGGCTTCGCTCCCGTCTGCGTCCTGGGATTCAAGTTGCGGCAGCAACTGTTCGGCGGCGAAGAGGCCATCGGACATCAGGTCAACCTCGGCGGCCGCCGGCTGACCGTGATCGGCGTCGGCACGAAGTTCAACATGGAATTCGTCAACGACGACGACATGCGCAAGGAAACCGGCGGCGTCTATGTGCCGTTCTCGATCTACGGCGACATGTTCGGCCGCACAAACGCCATCTCCTACATGCTGGCCAAGGCGGTCGTGCCGGAGAAGAGCATCGACGCGGAGGACGAGACCGCCCGGCTCTACGCCGAGGCGCACAACGGGATCCACGACGTGCGCGTGGAGAACGTCGGCAAGGAAATCCTGAAAGAGCGGGGAAACATTCAGCGAATCATCCGCAATTGGCGCATCGTCTTCTTCTCCATCGCCGCGGTGTCCCTGCTCATCGGCGGAGTGGGCATTTTCTCCGTGCTGAAGATTTCGATCTCCGAGCGCCTGTTCGAGATCGGACTCCGAAAATCGATGGGAGCCACCAACGCGGAGATTTTCGGACAGTTTTTGATCGAATCGGTGACCCTCTCGGTTGTCGGCGCGATGATCGGACTGGCGGGTGGAATCGCTCTGGTGCGCGTCATCGCCAGGTTCTTCCCCGCGGGGCTGCCGGTGTCGATGTTCGGTCTGGCAGTCGCCAGCAGCTTCGCCGTTTCCATCGGCCTGCTCGCCGGACTCTATCCGTCGATCATCGCTTCGCGCCTGGAGCCGGTGGAAGCGCTGCGCGCCTAGAAACCAACGTAGCGCCGGCTCTTAGCCGGCGCCGAGCCGACACGAACGGAGGTCGAAGGGGCGCTACATAACGTAGCGCCGGCTCTTAGCCGGCGCCGAGCCGACTGAGAGTCGGCTCTACGTGGCACGAACGGAGGTCGAAGGGGCGCTACATGACGTAGCGCCGGCTCTTAGCCGGCGCTGAGCCGACTGAGAGTCGGCTCTACGTTGGGTGGATAAATGCGCCTGCGGCGGTTCTCCGAGGTACGTTCTGCGCGTGATTTCCGGCCGACGGGCGTATCAGCGCAACCTCCCGCATTTTCAAAGCGATTTTCGGACGTACTTCGTAACGTTCATCACCCGCGGTCGTTGGATCCTTCCACCGATCGCCCGTGACGTTGTTCTGCGGCACATCGTATTCGATCATCGCCGTCGCATGTGGCTGCATGCGGCGGTGGTCATGCCGGAGCATGTCCACCTGATCCTTACGCCTACTGCAGATGCGTACGGCTGGTCATTTGCGCTGGCCGTGATCCTGAAAGGCATCAAAGGATGCTCATCGCGCGACGTCAATCGCCTGCTGGGCCGCTCAAACTCGCTTTGGCAGCACGAATCTTTCGACCACGAAGTGAGGCGTGACGAATCTCTGCGCGAGAAGGCAGAGTATGTCTGTGCAAATCCGGTGCGGCGAGGCTTGGTGACGACGTCGGGCGAATACCGATGGCTCTGGCGCGAGTGGGTCGAAGGGGGGGACATAACGTAGCGCCGGCTCTTAGCCGGCGCCGAGCCGACTGAGAGTCGGCTCTACGTGGCACGAACGGATGTCGAAGGGGCGCTACCTAACGTAGCGCCGGCTCTTAGCCGGCGCCGAGCCGACACGAACGGATGTTGCAAGGGGGGCGCA
>JBGPFD010000097.1:0-12425 GCA_041483175.1 Thermoanaerobaculia bacterium
CGATGCCGAAGCCAACTCCCGCGCGCAGGTGATCCAACAGATGCTGAAGCAGGTCGGCATCAAGATGCAGATCCAGTCCAACGAGATGTCCACCTTCTACGCCGACATCCAGAAGGGCAACTTCCAGATGTACTCACTCAGCCGGAACGGGATTCAGGATCCCGACTTCTACCACGTGATCTTCTATTCGAAGAACAAGCCTCCGGAGGGGCAGAATCGCGGCTATTACGACAATCCGAAGGTCGACCAGTTGCTCCTGCATGGGCGATCAACGTTCGATCGCGCCACACGGAAGCAGGACTACGTAGAGATCCAGAAGACCGTACAGGAGGACCTGCCGTACATCTCGCTCTACCTGCAGACGAACGTCGCCGTGATGCGCAGCAACATCGACGGTTACGTGCAGTATCCGGCGGGATTCCTGCTGTCGGTGCCGCAAATGAGCATCCGCTGACGTGACGCGCGTCAGCGCCGGAACGGGTGCTCGAAGCTGAGGTACAGAATCACCGCCCGCTCTCCCGCGCTCGGGCCGATGCCGATCGGGAATCCGACTCCCGGCACGATCTGCAGGCCGTTCGCGAAGTTGTAAGCCCAGCGCATCGCGGGACTGACCACCAGCGAGTTCTCCGAATCATCGCGCTGAAACCACGTCTCGAGCATCGCGTTCCATCCATGCATCGGGCGCCAGACGATGTTGTTGCCGAGGGTCCAGGTGTGCGTCACTCCGTGAGACTGGGGCGTAACCACCTCGCCGACGTCGAAATGGAAGTTCCACGCCTCCTTTGGCGCATAGCTGATGGCGATCGCTCCGTTGTAGCCGAGCGCGCCGTTCCCTTCGCCATGGCGCCAGTCTCCCGTCGGGAGGATTAGCGTGAATCGAGGCGTGGCAGCCCATGTCGCCTCGGAATCGCCGAGGAGCTGATATCGATAGTTCAGCGCGACGTCACCGACGCGCGCGCCACGATCTGCTTCGACCCCGCCCACCATCGGCACCGTGTAACTCAACTGGTGCGTCTGCGCCGGGACGGGCCACTCCTGAGTGAAGGTGTAGACCCACTGGTGCGTGCGCCGATCGCGTTGAAAAAAATTGATGTGCTGCACGACGGCGCGCTCCTGGTTGTATGCCTCTTCCGTCAACAGGCTGTTGTCCTGGATGTCTGATTCCGCCGATTGCGCGAAACCCGCGGCCGGCGCGAGCATCAGGAGCGTGACTGACAGTCGCGCCAGCATCGATCGAAAGAGTAACACCGGCCGCCGAACGGCGGCACCCTCGCAGCCCGGATGTCGGCCAGGGGGTGCCGACACGCGAGAATGCCGCCGCTGGGCGACCGGTGCGGAGCCTTACTTCTGTGCCGGCGGCGGGTCGGAGTGCGAACCGCCGCCTTCGATCTGATTGCCGCCCGAACGAATACCTTCGCGGAATCCGCGGATCGCTTCCCCAAGCCCTTTGCCGATTTGCGGGAGCTTCTGCGGTCCGAACATGAGCAACGCGATGGCAAGAATCAGGAGAAGATGTGTTGGTTGGAGAATTCCCTCGAACATGATTTGACCCTCCACGCACTCGCTCGATCGCCGAACGGCGGCACCCTCGCAGCCCGGATGTCGGCCAGGGGGTGCCGACACGCGAGAATGCCGCCGCTCCGCGACCAGTGCAGAGCATTACGTTCGACTCCACTTCCAGATCGTCTGCGCCAGGTCGTCGTAGTTCCCGGCGAAGTGATGCCCTCCCGACTCGGCGATGGAGATGGCCACCGAGCGCGTAAGCTCGGGGCAGAGCGAGTCGTCCTCGTTGACGCCGTAGAAGCAGAGGACTCGTTTGCCACGAAGCTTTTCAATTCCCCCGCGCACCGGAATTTCCGCCGGCGCGGCGTGCGTCCGCAGCAGATCCAGCGGGGTGACCTCGAAATCGATCGTCCGATCGAGTCCCATCAGCGCGAGCGTGATGACCTTGTCGCGCCACGGCTTCGCCATTCGATTCACCATGAACGGGATGACGCCGGCGCCGCGCGCGTAGCCGACCACGATCACCCGCGGAGCATGCCAGGCCATGGTGTAATGCTCGAGGATCCTCTGCAGGGCGTTCGCCGCTTCATCCGGCGTGCGCCGGCGGGCGAAGAATCGTGAGGCCACCAGCCCCACCACGCCGTAGCCGCGCGCCCGCAACCCGGCAGCGACGTTGCGGTCGATGGCCCGCCATCCGCCGTCGCCGCTGACCAGAACCGCCAGCGACGCGCCGCGATGCGGCGGTTCGATTTGCACCACGGGCAAATCGTCCACCTCAGTCATCCCGACCGCTGCCATCGGCATTGCGCGATCCGCAATTGCGCTGCAGTGGGCCAGGACGGAAAGAATCAACAGCAGGAGCGACCATCGAGACGGCCGCATACATACCTCCTCGAATCGGAAACGGACAGGCAGGAGTTCAGCCGCGAGGAGGCGAGCGAGGATCGGCAGAAACGACCGGCACGAAGGCGGCGCGGCGGAGTCGAACTGGTTCGATGTCCGCCACGGACACCAGCGCGATTAGAAGAATAACGGCTTCGACGACGATGGCTAGCGCTTCCTCGAACGAGTCATGGTCCGCCATGAGATCGTCGGAAACCGAAACGACCGGAAACAGCACGGCCAGAACGCAGCCGATCGCGAGAAAAGCGTGGATCGATCGCCGCGGCGTGGTGAGCAACGCCGTCACGGCGATGGCGAGCCATAGGAGATTGAGGAATGTTTCCATCGTGTCGCAGCCGTCAAGTGGCGGCATCCCGCAGCCCGGACGCCGGCTTCAGGGGGTAGCCAGCGCGCGAGAAAGCCGCCGCTTCACGCCTGCGAACAACGATCGCAGACTGCGTCAGCGGGCGGGTGGCGAGCGGGGGTCGGACGGGGTGGAAATGTGAGTGGCGAACGCGCGCTGCGGCTTGGTGCGGAGGCGCTCGATGGTCAAGAAGGCCACCATGAGCACCATGATCATGGCCACGGCAGCCGCGGGTTCGTTGAACGTCCGACTCTGATTCAGATCGTCAGAAACCGAGATGATCGGGAACAACAGCGCGACGGCACAGAGTAGCGCGAGCAACACGCGGCGCGGCCGGTTGCGGTTGTACACCAAGGTCGCCACCGCAACCGCGAACCAGAGAATGTTGAGTGTCAGTTCCATTGTGTCATCGGGAGCAGCCGGGCTGCCCGCAACCAGTATACGACTAACCGCCGCAAACCGTTTCGATCAGGATCGCACAAACCTGGTAGGGGTCCATGTTGGCCGCCGGCCGGCGGTCTTCGAAATAACCTCGCCCGGCGTTGACCGTGCTGATCGGAATGCGAACCGACGCTCCGCGATCGAATTGCCCGTAACGGAATGCGGTGATGGGCGAGGTCTCATGCAATCCGGTCAGGCGTTCCTCGTTGTGCGCGCCATAAACCTTGATGTGTTCGTCGTGGTGCTTCTCCAGTTTCTTCATCGCTTCTTCGATGACTTTGATGCCGCCCTTTTCTCGCATCGCCTTGGTCGAGACGTTCGTGTGCGCACCGGCACCGTTCCAGTCCCCTTTCACCGGTTTTGGATACAGCGTCGCGCTCACCCCGAATTCCTCTCCTACCCGATAGAGCAGCCACCGCGCCAGCCACAGGTCGTCCGCCACTTCGGGCGCTCCGATCGCGCCGACCTGGAACTCCCACTGCGCCGGCATCACCTCGGCGTTCGTGCCGACGATGTGAATTCCCGCGTGCATGCAGGCCGCCGTATGCGCCTCGACCACGTCGCGCCCGAAGACTTCATCGCTTCCGACGCCGCAGTAGTAGCCGCCCTGCGGAGCGGGGAATCCGTTGTCCGGCCATCCGAGAGGACGTGCGCCCTGGAAAAACGTGTACTCCTGCTCGATGCCGAACCACGTATCCTGATCCTTGTACTTCTCGGCCACCTCGCGGAGATGCGCGCGCGTGTTGCTCCAGTGCACGCTGCCGTCCGGATTGAGCACTTCGCACAGCACGAGGATGTTTCCCTCGTGGTGCAGCGGATCGGGAGTGTATTTGACGGGATGAAGCTGCAGATCGCTGAAGTGGCCGCTCGCCTGACTGGTGCTCGAACCGTCGTAGGCCCACTCAGGCACGTCGCTCAGCGACTTCACCGGGTCGATGATCTTGGTCTTCGATCGCAGTTTCGACGTCGGCCGTTGCCCGTCAATCCAAATGTACTCCGCAGTGATCTTGGCCAATGCAGGAACCTCCTTCTGAATTCAAGAATGCGCGAGGATAGCAGATGTTTCTATCCCCGGGATGACATGCGAGCGTCTTCACCGACGCGACTCACGACAACCTGATTCTTTCCCAGAGATTTCGCCCGATACATCGCCGCATCGGCCCGGCGCAGCAGATCGCTTTTTTCCTGCTCCACCGGCATGCTGGCGTCCGCGGTCGGAACGTGCTCCGCAATTCCGACCGAAGCCGTGAGGATCCCCCGCAGGTGCAGCGGCGGGTTGTTCAAAGCCCACTCGCGATCGAGGAACGTCGTCGCCGCGATGATCGTGCGAATTTCTTCCCCCACTGCAATGCCGTCCGCCAGGGCGGTGTCGGGGAGAATCAGCACGAACTCATCGCCGCCGTAGCGCGCGACGGTGGCGCTCTCCGACTGCACGATCCGCTTCAGCAGGAATCCGACTTCCCGCAACACCTGGCTCCCCGCCAGATGGCCGTGACAGTCATTCACAGTCTTGAACTGATCGAGATCCATGAAGATCAGCACGGCCGGTTTTCCGCTCTGCCGCGCCTCGGCGACCGCATCGGTCAGCCGGACGTTGAACCATCGATCGTTGCACAGCCCGGTCAGATCGTCCTTCTTCGCCAGCTCGTGCGCGCGCCGGCCGTCGAGCGCGTTCTGCAAGGTGAACGACGTGTAGCCGGCGAAGATCTCCAGCAACGTCTTGTCACGCTCCGTGAAGGCCTGCCCGTCCAGACGGTTGATCAGCTCGAGCACGCCGCAGACGTGCTTGCCGATGTAGATCGGAACGCAGACTACCGAATGCGTCTTATGTCCCAGCCGCTCATCGATCTCCGGATAGAAGAAGGCGTCGTCCCTGACGTCTTCGGAGAGATGCGGGCTGCCGGTCTGATAGACCTGTCCGGCGATGCCCCGCTTCGCCGAAAGACGCTGCCCGACCAGATCGCGTCCTGCCTCGCCGAAGGTGGCGATGAACACCAGCTCGTTCTCGTGGCGCGAGGCCACTTTGCGAAAGGGATCGTCGAGCAGAATGGATCCCGATTCCGACGGTACGAACTCATTCGCCTTCTGGAGAATCTGTCGCAGGACGAGGTCGAGATCGATATCGCCGCGGAACGGCAGACCGCTCTTGTGCCGCTCGAGAAACCGCTCGAGCTGCGGGACTTCGAGCGAGTGGAACTGAATCATCGACCTCAGAGCCCCGTCTCAATTATACGGATTCTTCTTCTTCGGCCGCGAACGCCTGAATCTCCAGGGGGATACGCCGATAGGCCTCCGCGGGCGACCATCCCCGTCGCCGATTCCGGACGTAATCGCGCGCATACGTCGCGTAGAACCGGAGCACGCCGAGGCGCTGGATCTGCCGCACATGAACCAGCTCGTGGCGAAGAAGCCGCCGCACGTCGCTCACGCCGCTGTCGAGATAAATGCGGCGCCCGAGCGTGATGCCGGCGACGCCGCGCACCAGAAACGGCCGCAGCCACCACGGAAAGTGAAAGCGGACGATGGCGCGCGTTTCGTCAACGCTCTGTTGCAGATCCGCTGGCAGGTTCATCCACAATCCCGCGTGATCGTGTGACCAGCCTTCGGAGTGCGGCGGCCTGCCGCCGCCCTGGCGCTCTGAAGGCGCGCCAGGACACCGCATTCCGAAGGCTATCGATACCGCACCGAGAGCGTCAGCGCGAAGCGCGCCACCGGCTCCGCACCGAGTTTTGACGGAACCGTGGCGGTGACATGCACGGTCGTCTCTTCGCGCTCACCGCTCGTCTTCGCCCGCTGCATCAGCGCGCGAATTGCTTCGCCGTCTTCGCAACCGAAGTGCACGTCATCCTCCGCCCGTTTGAAGAACTCCCCTTTCACGTCCTTGAACACAAACGAGACGCGCTCCTTCGAGCGTCCGATGAGGTTGAAGGCGATCAGGCCGCCGGCGACATCGGCTCCCATGACCAGAACGCCGAGGTACATCGCGTGGATGTCGCGGCGGCGCGTGCGCCAGTTGAGCGGGATGACGACTTCGCAGCGATCGTCGTTCACCTCGACGATCGAAGGATGGATGAAGTACAGCAGGAAGACGTTGCGCAACGCCCAACCACGAACCCACAGCGTTTCGCGCCACAGCCGTTTCATCGCCGTATTCTCGCCGGGTCGACCGAGCGGCGCGCATATCCGCCGATCATGCGGTCGTACATCCACGCCGGCAGCAGCCGGCCGAATCGCGCGGCCACCGACATCGGTCGCGGAAACTCCACCACGCGCGCGCCACGCTCGATCCCGCGAACGATGATCTTCGCCGCCGCCTCGGCCGTCATCAGAAACGGCATCTTGAACGTGTTTTTCTCGGTCATCGCCGTGGCGATGAATCCCGGATTGACGGTCGTAACCCGAATTCCGAACGGCGCCAGCTCCACGCGCGCGGCCTCGAGAAACGCCTGCATGGCCGCCTTGCTCGCCGAATACCCGGCGCTCGTCGGAAGACCGCGCAGGCCGGCGAGCGAGGCGATCCCCACGAAATGCCCCGAGCGGCGCTCCATCATCGAGGGGATGACGGCGTCGAACAGATGCAGCATGCCGAAGTAGTTGACGCGCATCATCAACTCGGCGTCGGCGACCGACTTCGCTGCCCAGGCCGTCACGCCGACGCCGGCGTTGGCAATGGCCACGTCGATCGGCCCGCCGAGCGCATTCTCGGCGCGTTTGACCGCGTCACTCACGGCGCCGGAGTCGGTGACGTCGCAGCTGATTGCGACCGCATGCGGCAATTCGGCGGCCAGCCGCTGCAGCAGATCCTCGCGCCGCGCCAGCAGCGCAACCGCATACCCACGCCGCGACAGCTCGCGCGACATCGCCTCGCCGATTCCGCTCGATGCGCCGGTGACGATCGCCCGATTCATTGGTTGAGTCTATCCCCTCACTCGGCGCTTCGCGCCACGCTCTCCCCGTTGCACGAGGCGAGGGGCCTCGAGATCCTTCTCCCCGCCGCGCGGGGAGAAGGTGCCCGAAGGGCGGATGAGGGGTCGCGGCAGCATTCTGCTATTTCAGGCTCGGCAGTTTCACCCGATTCTTGAATACTGCGGCAAAAAGATCTCCCACTTTCGCCAGCCGATCGGGCATGGAGCGCAGATTGAACTTCTTCGGATCGAGCTTTTTGCCGATTTCCTCCCACTTCAGCGGCGCCGAGACCGGAGCGCCGTCGATCCCCCGGAGCGAATACGGAGCGACCATCGTCTTGCCGTAGCCGTTCTGCAGGCAATCGAGATAGAGCCGTCCGCGTCGGCTGGCAATCGAGCGCTCCACGGTCATCGACGGCACTCGCGAGGCGATGGCGCCGCTGATTGACCAGGCGAAATCAGCGGCCTCCTCGTGCGTGGTGCCCGCGGCCAGCGGAATGAAGACGTGAATCCCGCGCTTGCCGGAAGTCTTCGGCACGCTCGGGAGATCGAGATTCTCGAGCAGACGGCGCACGACCATCGCCGCCTCGATTGCCTGCTCGATCCCCTTCCCTTTCGCCGGGTCGAGATCGAACACCACCCAGTCGGGTTCTTCGAGACTTCTGGCGCGCGACGACCACATGTGAATGGTCAACACCGACATCTGGGCCAGCCACCGCAGCGTCTGGCGATTGTCGACCACCAGGTGGCGGACGGTTTTCCGGCTGGCGACGCGAGTCGGGGTGGCGACCGTCGTCAGCCATGACGGGCCCTCGCGACCGATGTTCTGGTGGAACCACGATGGGCGGTCGATGCCCTCATTCCAATGCTCGAGCGCCAGCGGCCGGTCGCGCAGCACGGCAAGGAGCGGCTTGGCCATCGCCTCGTAGTACTTCGCGACATCCTCTTTGGTGATCTTGTCGCGTGGGTAGAGGATTCGACCGGGATGCGTGAGGACGACAGGTGTTAGACGTTGGGCGTTAGGCGTCAGGTTGCTCCTAACATCGAACGCCCTTTCCATGACCACCTCCTGCGCCGCTTTGTCCTCCCGCAATCCGAGAAACGATGGATGCCGTAGTCGCTGATCCGCGGTCCACTCGGTGAAGGCAACCTGCGCGACCAGGCGCGGCCGAACCCAGGTAGCGGCGCGCACGCGTGGCGCATCCTTCGCCGGCGACGCGGGGATGACGTCCTCCGACAGACCGTTTTTCAGCCAGACGCGCTGCTTCGCCGAAAACCCGGTCCCGACCTTCCCCGCGTAATGAAACTCGCCGTCGTCTCCCTTCGCCGCGAGATGCAGCGAGCCGATCTCCTTCGATGAATGCGTGCTCGGATTCCATCCGATGATGGCGAATTCCTGCTGGTTGAGAGCCTTGATCTTCAGCCAGTCCTTCGAGCGCCGGCCTTCATAGCAGGAGCTGTTTTTCTTGGCGATGATCCCCTCGTAGCCGGCCTTCGCCGCGCGCTTGAGCGCCTCGTCGCCGGGCGGTGGGAGCTGCTCGACGATGCGGACGCGTGCCGGAGAGCGCCGCAACAGCTTCTGCAACACGGCGCGGCGGCGTTCGTACGTCTCGCTCCGCAGATCGCGTCCGTCCAGCCACAGCAGGTCGAAGATGAAGATCAGCTCGCGCTGGCCCTGCTGCAGGAGCTGGAACCGCGGCGCGCCCTTCTCATCGAGAGCGACGATTTCTCCGTCGAACACCGCCTCCGCCACGCGGATCTTCGAAACCGCCTGCGCGATGGCCGGGAATCGCGTCGCCAGATCGAGCTCATTGCGGCTCCAGAGGGCGATCTTGCCGCCGACGGTGGCCGCCAGCGCGCGAAAGCCGTCGTATTTCAGCTCGTACGTCCACTGCGATGCCTCCGCCGGCGGATCGCTGACCAGCGTCGCCAGCATCGGCGGAAAGACCTTGCGCAGCAGTTGCTCCGGCGTGGCCATCGTCTTACTCGCAGGCGATCACATGTACCACGTGGTCGTGCGTCTGCGCGAAATGCGCACAGTAATAAGTCGACTTGCCCGCCCCCTGAAGACCGACGAAGATGATCAGCTCGCGCACGCCCGTGGCACGCTATATCAAGAAATTCACCCACGTCGGCCATTCCCTCGGACCGAGCGAGGAGCGCAGCTTCGCCCTCTGGGTCGGATACGATATCGACGGCGTCTCCGGCGACCTCGCGCACCTCGGCCTGATCAACGTCGACGGCCGGTCCGACGAAGAGCTGCGCGAACGCGGCGTGACGTCGTTCCTGCACGTCGGATCGGACGACGAGGAGCTGCTCCGGAAGCTCGGATTGGATAGGAGAGGCCGATGACGTTGGATGAGCTGAAAACGACGGCCGCGGAGGTCGCGCGCGCGTTGAGCGAGGCGGGGGATGTCGTTGCGCCTGAACTGCGAAAGCGTTTCATCGCCGTCCGCGCGGAGCTGTTGCAACGCGGCGTGTTCGATCCCGTCCTGGTCCGCTTCGACAGCGCCACCGTGCCGCGCGCGTCGGTCCGGGAAATCGCCGATCATTTGCGGTCCATCGCCGAGAATCTCTCGTCATAGCAGGGCGCCCGAGGCGTTTCAATACAAGCGGAGGCGCCTCTCTCACCATTCTTTCGTGAGCCGCGTCACCCGATCGGAGTGACTGGCCTCCTTTTCCGCCCAGCCGCTCACCCCCACGATGTGCTCCGGAGGCCGGCCATGAAATGGACGTCGCTTCTGTTCCTGACCGCGTTCGCCGCCGCCTCAGCCGCTGCGCAGCGAACGCCAATCCAGATCCAGCAGGCATTGAACGACGCCGTCACGCGCGAGCGCCAGGCGATCGCGCGGTATGAGGCGTTCGCCGTGACAGCGGAGGCCGAAGGCTACGGCGGCATCGCCACCCTCTTCCACGCCGCCTCGTCATCGGAGGCGGTTCACCTGCGGCGGTTCACCGCGCTGATGGATGCGCGCGGCCTCGCTCCGCCGATCGAGCAGGCGCGGCCCGTAAAGGCCGGTTCGACCCGCGACAATCTTAACGAAGCCGTCCTGGCCGAAATCGCGGAACGCGATGGTGCGTATCGGGAAGGGATCCAGGCGTGCACCTCCAATCACGATGCGGAGGCGGCGAAGGTCTTCGACGAAACGCGCGACGTGGAAGTCGAACACGCGAACCTCTGCGCGGAGGCGGGGCGCAAGCTGGAGCAGATGAAGGACGCGAAACAGTATGCCGTCTGCGAGCATTGCGGCTACACCACCAACCTGCGGCTGGGATTCTGTCCGTTGTGCCGGCGGCCGATGCGTTGAGCGAATGAAATGCGGTGGTATCCTCCGCGGCGATGACCGACCGCCTTGCGGATTTCTATCCGGCGCACCTGCAGACGCTGAAAGAGCGCCACGACCGTGCGCTGGCCGCCAGCGGCTTCGATCATCTGATCCTCTTCTCCGGCGCGCTGCGCTACGCGTTCCTCGACGACAATTCGTATCCCTTCAGGCCAAATCCGCACTTCAAGGGCTGGGTCCCGATCCTCGACAACCCGAACTGCTACCTCGTCTACACGCCGGGGCAGAAGCCGCGGCTGATTTTCTTTCAGCCCGCCGACTACTGGTACAAACCGGCGGACACGCCGGCCGGCACCTGGGGCCGGCACTTCGACATCAAGATCATCGCCACGCCCGAAGAGGCCAAGAATCACTTTCCCAGCGGTGGCCGCATCGCCTTCATCGGCGAGCATGAAGGAGAACATCCGGGCGAGCTGAATCCGCCGTCGCTCCTCAATTCCTTGCACTACGCGCGTGCCTGGAAGACACCGTACGAGATCGAGTGCATGCGACGGGCAAACCGTATCGGCGCGTGCGGTCACCGCGCGGCCGAGCGCGCGTTCCGCGCCGGCGCGTCGGAGTACGAAATCCATCTCGAATACCTGAAGGCCGCCAACCATACCGAGGAAGAGCTGCCGTATGGAAACATCATCGCGCTGAACGAGCACGCCTCCGTGCTGCACTACTTGAATCACGATCGCGGCCGGATCGACGAATCGCGGCGGCATTCGTTTCTGATCGATGCCGGCGCGGGCGTCAACGGCTACGCCTCCGACATCACGCGCACGTATTCACAGCGCGACGACGAATTCGCGCAGATGATCGAAGCGCTCCAGGCCGGCCAGCAGGAAATCTGTGCCGCGGTGAAGCCGAAGGTCAGCTATCCCGATCTGCACATGCTGGCGCACCGCAAGATTGCGGAGATCCTCCAGCGATTCGACATCACCCGAGACATTGACGCCGACGGAATCGTGCAGAAGCGCATCAGCAGCGCCTTCTTCCCTCACGGCGTCGGCCACCTCCTCGGGCTGCAGGTGCACGACGTCGGGGGCTTCATGGCCGACGCGACGGGCAAGACTATTCCGAAACCGGAGGGGCACCCCTATCTTCGAATCACCCGCGCCATCGACACCGACCAGGTCTTCACCATCGAGCCCGGCCTCTACTTCATCGACTTACTGCTCAGCGAATTGAAAAACGGCGAGAACGCGAAGTACATCAACTGGCCGAAGGTCGACGAGTTCCGCAAATTCGGCGGCATCCGCATCGAGGATAACGTGGTGGTCACCCAGACCGGGCACGAGAACCTGACGCGGGCCGCGTTCGCCGAAACGTAGGATGCGAGCGTAGCGCCGCCTCTCAGGCGGCTTGGCGCCGGCTGAGAGCCGGCGCTACGTCTCGAAACGCAGCGCGCGGACCATGACCTCGAACCACTTTCCGGCGTGGCCGCGGGAACGCGAGCGTAGAGCCGCCTCTCAGGCGGCTTGGCGCCGGCTGAGAGCCGGCGCTACGTCCCGCCGGCGCTACGTCTCGAACGTAGCGCGCCAACCCGGATGCGCGGCGATCAGATCGAGCGAGCGGTCGAGCAGCGCGCGATTCTCCACCTTGTTGGTCCACGTCGATCGGCCCGAGGGATGCGGAAGGACGATGACCTCGAACCACTTTCCGGCGCGCTTCACGCGGTGCACCTGACCGACCACGACGCGCAACTCGGCGCTGCCGACCAGCTCCCGCGCGGCGAGCGTGCCGACGGCGATGATCAGGGCCGGCGCGAGCAGGCGGATCTCCCGATCGAGATGCGACGCGCAGTTGGCGATCTCCGCCGGATGCGGGACGCGATCGCCGCCGTTTTTCGTATCGCGTCCGGGAAAGCATCGGATGACCGCGCACATGTGCACGCGTTCACGGAACTCCGCTTCGCCGACGCCGAAGCGCGCGAACCAGCCGAACATCCGCTTCCCGGCGGTGTAGGCGAACGGCCGGCGATCCTCGACTTCGTGCGGACCG
>JBGPFD010000098.1:0-12190 GCA_041483175.1 Thermoanaerobaculia bacterium
ACGTGCTCGCTCGACGGGAAGAAGATGTGGGAAGTGCCTCTGGCGCCGTTTCTCGGATGTCTCGGCGTTGCGCCGTTCGGCGAAGCTCGCTCGACCGTCGTTCCCGACTCGTTCGGCGGCAACATGGATTGCCCCGAGGTACGCGCCGGGAATAGCGTTTCCCTCGGCGTGAAGGTCCCCGGCGCGCTGCTGTCGTTCGGAGACGGACACTACGCGATGGGCGAGGGAGAGATCATCGGCACCGCCGTCGAAGGAGCGATGAACGTCGACCTCACGGTCGATCTGATCAAACATCACGACACGCCGTGGCCGCGCATCGAGAATGCCGACTGGATGATGACCCTTGGCGCCGCGCGCCCGTTGGAAGATGCAGCGCGCATCGCCTTTCGCGAGATGGTCCGATGGGTGCAGCAGGTGAGCGGGTTGAGTGAAATGGACGCGTACGAGTTCGTTTCGCAGAACGCGCGCACGCCGGTCGTTGAGATGGTCGATCCGGAATACACCGTGCTGGTGAAGATCGAGAAGAAGCGACTTCCGAAATGAACCTGGAACCGATGCCGAAAGTTGATCCGTCCACCGTAGGGCACGACTGCGTCGTGACGTTCCCGGGGGTGCGGCACGGCGCAGCCGTGCCCTACGATGACAGCTTGCGCTCCACGTGCGCGACGAACGAGAGCAGCAGCGAGGCCTCGCGCGTGGTGAGAACGCGTTTCCCGGCGAGGGCCTGCAGCTCGGCGCACATGCGGTCCGGAATTTTGTCGGCGAAGAATCCGAGGTCCATCAGCAACTGCCGCGTGCGGGAGTTGAGCGCGTCGATGAGATCGCCCGGCGCCGCCTGAGGCGCGTTCGCGAGCGGGCGCAGGCCCTTGCCAAGCTCGTAGCTGAAGATGGCCACCGACTGCGCGAGATTCATCGTCGGGCAGCCGGGCGAGGTGGGGATCGAGGCCGTCCGCTGGCAGGTGGCGATCTGCGCGCCTGTGAGCCCCCACTCCTCGCGGCCGAAGACGAGGGCCAGGATCTGCTCGTCGCCGAGGTTTTCCTGCGCGACGCGCGCGACATCGGCGGGCGTGAGCGTCTCGAAGACGTGTCGCCCGCGCACGGCGGTCGTGGCCACGCTGAGGTGCACATCAGCGAGAGCGTCCTTCAGGGTGTCGAAATGGCGGGCGGAGTGCACGACGTCGTTCGCTCCCTTGGCCCACCATTCGGCGGCATCGCGTGTGACCTGCGGGCGCGATCCGACGATGGCCAGTTCGGTGAAGCCGAAATTCTTCATGGCCCGCGCCGTGGCGCCGACGTTGCCGGCTTCGTGCGGCTCGACGAGAATGAAACGGACTCGCATCAGCGTGCGATGAGCTCGTGTTCCCAATCACCGTCGCGGATGAGCGCGGACTGGTACGATACGTCTCCACAGAGGCGCTGCGCGCTCTGCCGCAGCGCGACGATGAGATCCGGATTGGCGTGAGCCATGTGAAGAGAATAACGCGGAGTAACAGACGATGAAATTCCGAATTTTCGTGATTCTTGCGGCGGTCGCGCTGGGCACGTGCACCACGATGTCGCAGCAGAGGATGACCGATCCGCAGATCGCCATGGTCATGCGGGTGGCCAATCTGAGCGAGGTCCGCGAGGGAGAACTGGCGCGGAAGAAGGCGACGGACGCCGCCGTGCGCGATTTCGCCACGGCGATGGTCAGCGAGCATTCCGCGCAGAGCAGCAAGGCGGATGCGGCGCTGTCGCAGGCGGACGTCGCGGCGGAAGACACACTGGTCAGCCGTGAAATGGATGCCGCCTCCGGCGCGGCCACGGAGCGGTTGCGCGCTCTCTCCGGCCGCGATTTCGACCGCGCCTACATCGATCGGCAGGTGCAGGCGCAGGAGAAACTCCTGGGGCTCATCGATTCCACGTTGACGCCGGACGCGCGGCACAAAGTCCTGCGCACGCAGCTGACTGAATTGCGGGGAATGGTCGAAAAGCATTTCGCGCTCGCGAAGCAGATTCAGAGCGCGCTGCCGCGCTGACCTTGGCGATCACCGGCCGCTTTGCTCCATCGCCTACCGGACCGCTGCACTTCGGCAGCCTCGTCGCCGCGGCCGGCTCCTGGCTCTTCGCCAGGTCGGGGGGAGGGCGGTGGTTGGTGCGCATCGAAGATCTCGATACGCCGCGTGTGGTGACCGGTGCTGCGGAGGAGATCCTCGAGTCGCTGAGGCGTTACGGATTGGAATGGGACGGCGAGGTCGTCCGTCAGTCGCAGCGGACCGCGCTGTACGACGCTGCGCTGGCGAAACTGCGCGCCCGTGGCCTCGTCTACGACTGCGCTTGTTCGCGCGCCGAACTGCAGCGCGCCGCGTCAGCGCCGGTCGGGTCGGAGCCCGTCTATCCGGGGACGTGCCGCAACGGATTGCCGGAGGGGCGGGCGGCGCGGGCGATTCGATTCCGCTCCCCTGACGAAGGCATCGCCTTCGACGATGCCGTCATGGGCCGGTTCGAAGAAAACGTCGCCGCGGAGACGGGCGACTTCATCGTGAAACGCGCCGATGGTCCCTACGCGTATCAGCTGGCGGTGGTGGTCGATGATGCCGAACAGCGAGTGACGCAGGTGGTGCGCGGCGCCGACCTGTTGCGGTCGACGGCGCGGCAGATCGCATTGCAGCGCGCGCTCGATCTTCCGACGCCCGTCTACGCGCACTTGCCGCTGATCGTCGGTCCGGACGGGTCGAAACTCGGGAAACGCGACGGTGCGCTCCCGCTGCCGGCGCTCGACGACGCTCGCGTACGGCGGACGCTCGCCGCCGCGTTGCGAATTTTTGGAATCGAGGCCCCGTCGATCCGCGACGCGCTCGATCACTTCGACCCGAAACGCATCCCGAGAAACTCGGTCACCGTGCGGTTGAACGCTTCGGGCTGATCGAAGCTCGAAGCGTGTGCGGCATGATCGATGATCGTCAGTTGGGCTCGCGGAATCAGCGCCGCCAGACGGCGCACATCGCCGGGCGGAGTGATCGGATCGCGATCGCCGCCCACGACCAGCGCCGGCACGCGGACTCCACGCAATGTCGCGGTCGAGTCGGGACGCGACATCATGGCCCGCTGCGCGGCGATCATTCCGAGCGCGGTAGCGGCCATCATCACCCGTCGAAACGGCATGCGCCGCGGTTCATTAACCACCATTTTTGGAAGCATAGCGTCAATGATTGGCTGGATGCCTTGTTTCTGAATTTCGGCGATGGTCTTGGTGCGGTCCTCGCGGGCCTGGTCGGAATCGGCCCGTTCGCGGGTATCGATAAGGATGAGCCCGCTGATCCGCCCTGGCGCATCGCGCAGCATCTGCATGGTGATATAGCCGCCCATGGAGATGCCCGCAACGATGGCCTGGCTGATGCCCAGGTGCTCCAGGACAGCGAAAGCCGCGGCGGAGTAATCGGCCATGGTGAGCTCTCCAGGGGGTGGAGGGGAGCCGCCGAAGCCGGGCAGATCGAGCCGGATGTGCCGAAATCGAGGGATTCTCGTTTGCGGCTCAAAGAGGGCCGATGAGTGTGGAAAGCCATGGATCCATAAGATCGGAGCCCCGCTACCCGAATCTTCGAAAGAGAGCAACCGTTGACCTCTGCCTTACGCTACGACACAATCGAGGAAAATACGACGGAAATGACTGGAGAAGAATGATGGCCACTGCGAAAAAGGGATCAAGCTCAAAGGGGGGCGGGAAGGGTCTGGCGGCTGAAGTGCAGCCAAGCGCCGACCTGTCGCCGATCGTCGGCAGCAAGCCGATACCGCGGAGCGAAGTCACCAAGAAGGTGTGGGACTACATCAAGGCCCACGGGCTGCAGGACCAGCAGAACAAGCGGATGATCAATGCCGACGACAATCTGAAGAAGATCTTCAACGGCAAGAAGCAGGTCTCGATGTTCGAGATGACTGCGTTGGTCAACAAGCACCTGAGCTGATGCAATCGGGGCCGTTCGTCGGCCCTGCATTCATTTGATCTCGATCTGACGGCCCTGCGGCTGTTTGGTCTGCGGCGCGTCCATCGGTCGATCTGACGCAGATCGAATGTGCGTAGTGGCGCTCAGCGCAGGCCGGTATCGATGGCGATGTTCAGCGTGGTGACGTCGCTGGCATGGATGATGACGACGGCGGGAACGTCACTGCTGCGATCGAGGCCGACGCCTTTGAAATCGACGAGGTAGCGGGCCGGCACCAGATCGATGAAGTACAGCCCCTGCGAATCGATATCCACGGTGAAGAGAAGCCTCGTCCGGTGCTCGTCATACACGAGAATCTTCCGCAGCGCGTACGCGGATGGTGGCGTGGGACACGGCTGCGTCGCGCTCTCGACCGGACAGTTGGGACCGATCTTCACCACACCCGCAAGGCGTCCGAAGGATTGTGGCTGCGCGTCAGTCGGTGACGTCGGACCGTGACACGCAGCGAGAAGGATCGCCAGAACGAGAGAGACGATTCGCCATTGCATCAGTGTGCCTCGCTCAGAATCACGTCGGCAACGTCGAGGTAGCGGCCGGCGAAATGATGTCCGCCCGGCTCGCGCACCACTTTGAATTGCGAGCGGTCGAGCAAACGGCAAAGCGACTCTTTCTCTTTCTCGCCGTACACGCAGACGATGTTGTCTCCGCGCAGTTTTTCCAGCTCCGGAAGCACTGCGTATTGCCGCTGGTGGTGAAGGTAGTGGCCGAAGGCCCACGGCGGGTTGTATTTGAAATCGATCGACGGCTCCAGCCCCAGCAGTGCGATGAGCTGCACGGACGAGCGGAGGTTCTCCGGGAGGCGGCTGATCATGAACGGCAGCACATCCGCGCCGCGCGAATAACCGATCAGGATGACATGCTCCTTGTGCCAGCGCAGCTTGTAGGTCCGGATCACCCGCTCGAGCGCGCACGCGCTCTCCTCGGGCGTGCGCTCCTCGCGGAAATAGCTGGACGCAAGAAATCCGACGATCGGGATGCCGGTGGCCCGCAGCTTGTCGGTAACTTTCCGGTCAATGCGCCGCCATCCGCCATCGCCGGTAATCATCACCGCGAAACGGTTGCTCGGGCTCGATGCCGGGAGTTCCACGAGCGGAATGCGGCTGACGTCGACGATTCCCTGGCAGCGATCGTCTTCCGCGGCGGACAGCGCCGAAGCCGCCGCCAGGATGGCCACGATCAGCGTCAGGCGTTTCACGGGAGATGATCGAGGATGATGCGCGCCAGCTTGTCGTAGCCGCCGTCGAAATGATGCGCTCCCTTGAGCATCACCACGCTGATGTGCGGCGCGGACAACTCGCGGCAAAGCGAGCCGCTGTCGTCTTCCCCCCAGAGACAGAGGATGCGATGCGCGCCCAATTTGTCGACTTCCGGCTTTACCGCGTAGCCCGCCGAGGAGCTGCGCATCCAGTCGGCGACGTGAAACTCGAAATCGACGTTCGGGCTGGGACCGAGCAGCGCGATCAGCCGCGTCCGCGCCTGCAGTTTCGCCGGAAGGCGGCTGATCATGGCCGGCAGAACATCTGCGCCGCGCGAGTAGCCGACGAACAGCAGGCGCTCCTTGTTCCATTTCGGCAGATACGTCTCGACGATTTGCTGCAGGTCGCCCGCGGCTGATTCGGGCGTGCGCTTTTTCCAGAAGTACTGTAGCGCGTTGAGGCCGACGACGGGCATGCCGTTGTCCGCCAGAACTCCGCAGATTTCCTTGTCGATCTTGGCCCATCCACCGTCGCCGGAGACGAATACCACGAGTGTATCGGAGGTCCCGTGCGTGGCGGGAACTTCGATGAGAGGAAGGGCGGCGGTGGTGACGGCGAGGAGTAGTGTGCTCAGCATCGGACCGGGCAGTAGAACGCGAGCGGGAGAATGAAGAATTTCGAATTTCGAATTTCGAATGAAGAATTAGGAATTACGAATTACCGAAGAATCGGATCTTTCTGAATTCTTCATTCGAAATTCGAAATTCTTCATTCGGAATTCCTACTTCGTCACCACTCCCCGCAATCCTCCCGAAATCAGCGTCGCCAGATTGGTCAGGATCCTGGGCAGGATCAGCCCTCCCGGCGACGCCAGATACATCGGCTCCCACAGCGGATCGAATTTCTCCTTGTACTGGCGCAGGCCCTGGAAGTTGTAGAAGTTTTCGCCGAATCGGTAGGCCAGTGCGCCGACGCGATTCCACACGGTGCCGAGCGCGCGATTCTCCAGTCCGGAGAGCGGGGCCATGCCGAGGTTGAACCAGCGATGGCCTTCCTGCTGTCCCCAGAAAATCAACTGCACGAACATGTAGTCCATCACGCCGGACGGCGCCTCGGCGCGATGGCGCATCAGATCGACCGACAACTCCTCCCGCCCGGCGCTGCTCCAGAGGTTGGAGAAGGAGAGGATGCGCCCGCCGCGCCGCACGACCGCCACCGGAAAGCGCCGGATGTACTCTTCGGTGAAAAACCCGAGAGAGAAGCCCTTCTCCCGCGTCCGTTTTTCGGCGAGCCAGGCATCGGAAATCTCGCGCAGCTCCGCCAGGATGGGGGTCGGATCGGAAACGATGTCGAACGAGCATCCCTCCGACTCCACGCGGCGCTGCATCTTGCGCATCCACTTGCGTGAGCTTCCCTCGAGCGAGAAATCCTGCAGGCTGATGCGCGCCTGTTCACCGATCTTCTGCAGCGTCAGCCCGAGGTCCAGATAGAGGTGCAGGTGCTCTCGGGCGATCTGGTAGAACACCGGCCAGCCGGCGTGCAGGTCGCAGAGCTCGCGGAATTTCCAGATCAGCTCTGATTTTTCATCGTCCGGCCCGACCGGATCTCCCATGGCGATCCAGCTCCGCCCTTCGACGCCGTACATGATGAATGCGCGGCGGCTCTCGCTGAACAGCAGCGGCTTGTCGCCGAGCAGCGCCAGATTCGACTCGCAGCGGCGATCGCTGTGCACGATCGTCTCCGCGAGCGCGAGATCGGCGGGCGTCGGCGGGTCCGGCTCTCCGATCGCCGGGCGGAGCAGGCGTCGGACGGCGACGATGAGCAGCACCGCCAGCACGCCGACCGAGGCGCGCAGAAATCGCGGCGCGTCGGCGCGAAATTGAAAACGCCACCAGAGTTCGCTGGAGTACTCGACGTGTTTGTAGCTGAAAAATCCGAGCCACGCCGAAGAGATGAGCACCAGCAGGATGGCCACGATCCAGCCGGGGCCGAAGCTCTCGTTGACCAGGGATGCCTTCCGATGGAAGTGCCGGCGCGACGAGACGAGAGCGAAGAGCATGATCCCCAGGATGATGGCCTCTTCGAAATCGCCTCCCTTGAAGAGCTGCAGAAAGATGCCCGCCGTCAGCACCCCCACCGCGAGCTGGTACGCGGCGTCGAGCCGGCGCTGCAGTCCGCGCGCGATCAGCAGCAGCAGCGCACCGGCGATGCTGCCGAAAAAGTGGGAGATCTCCACGATTGGCAGCGGCACCAGCCGGCGCAGCCAGTGCAGGCGGCTGGGAAGCGCCGGTGTGGCGCCGGAAAAAAGCAGCACCGCGCCGCCGATGAACGTGGTGAAGGCCAGCAGGTTCGGGGCGATCCCCGGAGCCCAACGCCCGAAAATGCGCCAGGCGCGCGTCATTCCTTCGCGCCGTTCGACGATCTCGTGCGTCGCCAGGAGAATCATCGCCAGAAACAGCGGCAGGAGGTAGTAGATCGCGCGGAATGCGACCAGCGACCCGACGATGGCCGACGCAGAAAAAAACGGCGCCAGAAAAATCAGGATCACCGCCTCGAAGATGCCCAGGCCGCCCGGCACGTTCGAGGCGACGCCGGCGATCTGCGCCAGCAGGAAGATCGCCAGGAATCGCGCAAACGCGATCGGCAGGGAATCGGGAAGCAGGATGTAGAGGACCGCGGCGGCGATGGTCCAGTCGATCGCCGACGTCAGAACCTGTCCGGCGAAGAGCCACACCGTGGGCAGATCGAATTCCCACTGCCCGATGCGCATCGGCTCCTTGCGGATGAAGATCCAGACGATGTAGGCGATCGCCGGAATCAGCAGGACGATGCCCAGCAGGCGGATCGAGTTGAACGGCAGATGGATCGCCGCCGGCACCTCGGGCGGCGCGGCGATGAACAATCCGCCGCCCAGCAGGATGAAGCCGAGCCAGAAGCTGACCGTGCAGAAGGCGATGACTTTCGCGATCTCCACCGCGCTGAGGCGCCACGAGGTATACAGCCGGTAGCGCAGCGAGCCACCGACCAGCCCCGACAGGCCGACATTGTTGTTGAACGCATAGCCGATGAACGAGGCCAGCGCGATCTTGAAGTAGGGCAACGGGTGCCGGATGTACTGGAAAGCGAGCGTGTCGTAGCCGGTCATCACCAGATATCCGAGCAGCGTGAGGATGGTCGCGAGGACGATCTGGTTCAGCGGGAGGGAGCTGATGTAGGCAAGAACGTCGCGATAGCGGTAACGCGCGAGCGTCCCCTGCAGGATGCGCAGCGCCAGTGCGAAGAGCAGCAGGATCAGCAGCGGCTTGAGGAACGGGACGATCCGCTTCAGGCGATCCATCGGCCCGCGATTGTATGGAAATTCCGCGTGGTAAGCTGGCCGCCGTGCCGCTGACTTTCGTCGCCGGTTCCGCTCAAGACGTTCTGGGGCCTGACGTCGCACGCGCTGTCGAAGGCGTGCTGCGGGAGCGCTTCGCGCTGAAGGACGGCCAGCCGGGCGATCCGTACAAATCGGATGATGTGGACCCGCGCGGATGGGCCACGTTGCGGCAGCGCGTCCCTGCGCTTGCCGGCATCGACGCCTATCAAGCCGTGTTCGTCACCGCCCCTCTGCGCGGGATCGAGGAAGTGGTGGTGCCCAATCTTGCCGATCCCTTTCATGTTGCCAGCCTGCCGGGACTGGTGGACAGCCTGCGGAAGTTCGCCGCCAGCGCATCCCTTCCAACCGATGACCTCGAGCTGATGCAGCTCGCGGCGAAGTACCTTGAGGACGACACGCTTCTCGAGGCCGATCTCGACGTGCAGACCTTCGTGCAACTCATGCTGTCGGCAGGGCAGGCAATGGCCAGAAACCAGGCGCTGTGGATCGTATAAAAAGTGTAGCGGCGGGCGTCCTCGCCCGCTGGGCGCGCGGAATGCACGCCCCTGCTACCGCGATGAGAAGGACGCTGCCGAGTTTCGTTCGGCGGAGTCGTTGACGCGGATGGAGACATTGGTGGCGGCGATCGTTTCGTGTCCGCCGTGGGCCTTTACCCAGATGACCACCGTGTAGATGCCCGGTCCCTCGCTGAAGGGGACCAGGAAGGCGAAGCTACCGTCCGCCGAGAGCGGAAAATCGCCGCGGCGCCCATCGCTGTACATCTCGCCCACCTGCTCGATTGTTCCATTGATCGAGCGCGTGAAGCGCGTTGGAAAGCGCGGGAGGTATTCGCGGCGCGTGTCGGGGAGGCTGTACGCGGTGATCGCGCTGGCCACCGCGGGGGTCATCGGTTGCGGCATCGGTTCGTGATGCACAGTGATGGCGTCGATCTCGTAGCCGGGCAGCGGCTGGCCGCTGCAGAGCACCTGATCGCCGGCGGACACGCTGCGGGGCAGCGTTCGCGTCCAGTCGACGTAATGACGGATGAATTCCTGCGTCAGTCGGAATTCGCCACGCTCCCAGGCAAGACCGATCCCGACGCGCGTGGCGTACGGGTCGAGGATGGTGCGCCGATGCCCGTCGCGCGGCGCGATCTCCCGCATCATGGCCTCTTCGGAGCGGCGCATCATCTCGTACAGCGCGCGGTCGCTGAATCCGTAATTCGCCGACCATGCCGCGGCGTTCTCGCTGAGCCCGTCGTTGCCGCCGGCAAACGAGTAGCGCATGTACGGCGCCTCGCCGTCGATCGTAAAGTGTCCGCTCGTTCCGTTCTGAATCTGCCGTTGGCAGTAGGCGTCGGCGAAGGCCGAGGCGAACGCGTCGAGCTGGACGGGGCGGAGGCCGAACTTGGTGCGGTCGCGGTTGATCAGCCGGAGAAGCTCCTCGCGCAACGTCAGACGGGTTTCATCGATTGGCGCTCCGCCCTGCGCCAGTGGGGCGGCCAGAACGACGAGGATGGCGATGAGGGCGCGTTTCATGGGAACTTGTGATTGTAGCCGGTTACCGGTTACCGGTTGCCTGTGAACATCCGGGAACCGGCAACTGGCAACCGAAAAACTACCTTATCGGCAGCTCGATCGACACCCGGAATCCGGGATTGAGGTTTTCCGCGTGCACGGACCCGCCATGCTCCTCGATCGCCTTCCGGGCGATGGCCAGGCCAAGGCCGGTGCCGGTCGATTTCGTCGAAAAGTAGGGGTCGAAGATGCGGGGGAGGAGCTCCTGCGGTACACCTGGGCCGTTGTCTTCCACGGAAACGACGACCTTCGAATCGACGGCGTGGCTGCCGAGGCGCACGATGCCGCCGGGCGCGGACTGAAAGGCGTTCTCGATCAGATTGGCGATCGCCCCGCGCAGCAAGCGCGGATCGCCCGCGAAATTCGCGGGGGTCGACGACGCGATCTCCGTGCGGAAGTCGATCCCGCGTTCGCGGCTGCCGGCGTAGGATGCCGCGATCTCCTCGAGCAGCTTTCGCAGATCGAGCGGTTGCTTCTGCACCTGGCGCAGCGAGGCGTAGTCGCTGAACTCCTTTGACGTCTCGCGCAGCATGCCCACCTGCCGCAGGATGTTGTCCACGGCCGATTCGACGATTTCGGGAAGGGCAGGATCGCCGCGTTCGGCGACCGCGCGCAGGTGCTCGGCCGTGAGCTGAATCGGCGTCAGCGGATTCTTGATCTCATGCGCGATTCGCCTGGCTACTTCACTCCACGCCGCGGCGCGTTGCGCCGCCAGCAATTCCGAAAGGTCTTCGATCACCAGCACGACGCCGCGACTCTCGCTTGAGATTCCGCGCAACGCGGTCGCGGTCAAAGCTACCGGCATTGGCGGGCTGCCCGCCGAACCGCGAGTCAGGCGGCTCTGCTCCGCCGCGCGTCCGGTTCGCCGCGCCCGCCGCAGCAAACGATCAAGCACGATGCGATCGTCGCTGCTCAAAAGACTTGATAGCTTGGCCCATGCCGGCGGCGGCTCGCTCAATTTCAGGATCGACGCGGCAGCAGCGTTGATTGTCGTAACAAAGTCATTTTGATCGAGCGAGATGACTCCGGTCGACAAGGAATCAAGAACGGTCTCGATATAGTGGCGGCGCTCTTCGAGCGCCAGATTCTTTTCCTGCAAGGCGGTCGCGCCCGCCTCGATGTGGCGGCGGTTTTGATCCAACTCCGCGGTCATTTGGTTGAATGATTCTGCCAGCAGAGCCAATTCGTCATCGCCCACGGTGTCCACCCGGTGCGAGAGGTTGCCGCGCGCCACTTCTTTCGAAGCTTCAGCCAGCGATTTGATCGGCGCCGATATCCCACGCGCCAGGTGAATCGCGACCCAGGTCGATGCGAACAGCAAGAGCAAGGTCATTAGTCCCAGCGTGGACAATCCCAACAGTCTCACCTTTCGCTGCCGCGCAACCAGGTGCTGATATTCGCTCTGCGACGGCGCGATGGTGTCGCTGACGTTGGTGTCAGCCAGACGATGCGGCACGACGATCAGACGCCAGTCGCTGCTCAGAGGAACGGAAGTCAAATCAAATCCCTTACCATCCGTGAGCGCCTCGATAGAACTCAAGTTCGACTGTCGCGCTTGCTGCAACAGCGCATTCAGCTCCGGGCGTTGCGATTCTGGAATCGAAGTTTCGCTGTGTGCCAAAACTTCGCCGCTGCCGGAGACTATTTCGATCACCGACAAGTCACCGGTCGAAGCTAGTTGATTCAGCGTCGCTTGCCATTCGGATTGCGGCTTATCCTTGATCATCGTGGCCAGGAGCGTCGCCATCTCGCGGAAGTTGCGATTCTGTGTGGTCAAACTTTCGCGCTGCTGCTCGCGCACTCTCTCCACGACACTTTCCGGCAAACGGCCAAACCATTTTTCAACGGAGCGATTTATGAAAAGATACGAGAACGCAGCCATCGCCGTAATCGGAAGCAAACTGAGCGCAATGAAATAGGCGAGCAGCCGCGTCTGGATTTTGGAGCCAAGCAGGCGCTCGCGTCGTTCGCGCCGCAGTTTCAGCAAGCTCCGCAGCAGAATGAAACTGAAGACAACAAAGGCCGCGAAGTTCAGCGAAGACAAGGCGTACAGCAGCAGCGTATCGGAACCAGTCTCTG
>JBGPFD010000099.1:0-12140 GCA_041483175.1 Thermoanaerobaculia bacterium
TCTCCCCTCGGGAGAGGGGCTACTAGGGTGATTGGGATCGTCGATCACGAAAGCGGGCGCCCGTTGCTCCGCCCTTCTGCAAAATCTTCTTCGTCACCTTCGCGCTCTCAGGCGAACGTGATCTCGATCGATCGCAGCTCGTCTCGGTAGTGCCTCATCAGACTCCCGATGAACGCCTGCAGCAGCCGCCATTCCTTCTCCACCGGCCGGCACTTCAGCTTCACGGTGACGTCTCCGCTCCCGCGGGCCAGCTCGACGACTCCCGGCGTCTGCTCGCTGACGTGCTGAATCGCCAATCCACCGCGGCCTCGTACCGCGGTGAACGATCGGATGCTGCCCTTTCGCATGTGATCGCGAAAGCTCTTTGCGAAGTTCGTCTTCCCGTTGAACTGCAAACGAAGAACGATCATGGCCAAACGGGCCGGCTCCTATGGTTTACGAAGAATTTATGTCCGGCCGTGCTGGGAAGCCACTGGTCCCCGAATCGCCGCGAATCCCTTATCCTTCTTCCTCTGGCACTCAGCGCGGGAACACGTCTGGGTCCGTACGAGATCATCGCCGCGATCGGGGCGGGCGGGATGGGAGAGGTGTACCGGGCGCGCGACCCGCGAATCGGGCGTGAGGTGGCCATCAAAGTTCTGCCGCCGGATGTTACGCGGGACGCGGATCGGCTGCGCCGCTTCGAGCAGGAGGCCCGAGCGACCGGCGCGCTCAACCATCCGAACCTTCTGGTGGTCTTCGACATCGGCACACACGACGGCGCGCCGTATCTCGTCTCCGAGCTCCTGGAAGGAGAATCGCTGCGCGAGACGCTGTCCGCGGGACGGATTCCGCTGCGCAAGACGCTCGATTACGCGGTGCAGATCGCGAACGGTGTCGCGGCGGCGCACGAGAAGGGCATCGTCCATCGCGATCTGAAGCCGGAGAACATCTTCATCACCTCCGACGGTCGGGTGAAGCTGCTGGACTTCGGCCTGGCCAAGCTCATCGTGGCCGAGGTGGACGCGGGCAGCCGCGCCGAAACGAACCAGCGGGGGACGAACCCCGGCACGATCGTCGGCACGGCCGCGTACATGTCGCCCGAGCAGGTGCGCGGCACGGCAATCGATCAACGCTCGGACATCTTCTCGTTCGGCGTCGTTCTGTACGAGATGATCTCGGGCATCCAGCCCTTTCGCCGCGACAGCAGCGTAGAGACGATGAGCGCGGTGCTGCAGGACGACGCGCCGCCGATCGTTGACGCGACCGTGCCGCCCGGTCTGGCGCGGCTGCTGCATCACGCGCTGGAGAAAGCGCCGTCGCGCCGCTTCGAGTCGATGAAGGATGTCGCGTTCGCCATCGACGCGCTGACGTTGAGCGGCGAATCGCCGTCGCGCACCGCGCGCCCGAAGAAGAGCAAGTCGAGCGAGCGGCCGAAGGAGATCGGCTACCAGCGCATCACCTTCCGGCGCGGCTACGTGATGTCGGCGCGTTTTGCACCCGATGGTTCGATCATTTACGGCGCGGCGTGGGAGGACAAGCCGTTCGAAGTCTTCTCCTCCCAGTTGTCCACGCCCGAGCCGCGACCCCTCGGTCTGGCGGATGCGGACATCCTTTCGGTCTCGCCGTCCGGCGAGCTCGCGCTCTCTCTCGGCCGCAGGTTCACCGGCGGATGGACGACCAGCGGCACGCTCGCGCGCCGGCCGCTCGGTGGCGGCGCGCCGCGCCCCCTCGTCGAGACCGTGCAGGACGCCGAATGGATGCCGGATGGAAAAAACCTGATGATCATCCGGCATGCGGCCGGCCTCTATCGCATCGAAGCGCCGATCGGTACCGTCGTCTATGAGAGCGCGATGTGGCTCACGTCTCCGCGGCGGTCGCCCCGCGGCGATCGCATTGCATTCATCGAGCATCCGATCTGGGCAGATGACAGCGGCTCTCTGGTGGTCATCGACAACGACGGCCACACGGTCGTTCGTTCATCGGAGGTTTGGAACAGCACCGCGGGCGTGGCCTGGACTCCGAAGGGTGACGAAGTATGGCTGGCTGCCGAGAGTGGCCACGGGCGCGACCTGATCGGGATCAACATGTCGGGCCGGCAGCGCACCGTTCTTCCCGTGCCGGGACGCCTGACGCTCCACGACATCGATGCCGGCGGCCGCGTGCTGATCGCCTTCGAAAACGGACGCCGCGAAGTGGTGGCCGGCCGCATCGGCGAGACGCAGGAACGCAACCTGAGCTGGTTCGACTGGTCGTGGCTCAGCGATCTGAGCGACGACGGCAAGCTCGTGCTCATCGTCGAGCAGGCTGCCGCGGTCGGTGGACGGAACACGACGTTCGTGCGACCGACCGACGGGAGTGCGGCGGTGCGGATCGGCGAGGGATACGGGCGGGGCCGCCCGTTCTCGCGCAACGCATCGTCGATCGTGATGGAGAACGGACCGGGGCGGCTGGAGCTGGCGCCGGTCGGTGCCGGAGAAACGCGGCTGCTCCCCTATCCGCGCCTCGACAAGTTGATGGCCTGGCAGCTCTTCCCCGACGAGCGGCGGCTGCTGGTCCTGGGCAACGAGCGTTCGCAGCCGATGCGCTTGTACGAGATGCCCATCGACGGTGACGGAAGCGTGCGACGGATCTCGGACACGCCGGCGCAGTGGCCGATCGAGCTGTCGAACAACGGAGAGATGGTGGCGTCGGTCGGCGCCGAGCATCGGACCTATCTCTATTCGGTGGCCACCGGCGAGGCCCGGCCGGCTCCGGGTTGCGGACCGGGCGACGATCCGATCGGCTGGTCCTCGGATGATCGCGGGATCTATGTGTACCGCCGCGAGCGCATCAGCGCCAGCATCGAGCGCGTGGACGTGGCGACGGGCGAGCGGTCGCCGTGGTGCATCATTGCGCCGGCCGATCCGGCCGGCATTCTGGACATCATGCCGGTGCTCATCACTCCCGACGGCCAGACGTACGCGTACAGCTATCGCCGCTTCCTCTCCGATCTGTTCGTCGTCACCGGCCTGCTGTGACGTGGGGTCCGGTCTCCAGTTTCCTGTTTCCGGCGGGAAACAGGAAACTGGAGACCTGACCCCACTTACACTTTTGATGCAATCCGCTATGCTCACGTTCGGAGTCGTCATGAGCTTCCGCGATGCACTGCTCGCCATCCATCGCCTGCGCGACGCTCGGCTCATCAGCGAGTACGCAATCGGCGGTGCGATTGCGGTAGCCTTCTGGTCCGAGCCGGTTCCGACGTTTGATCTCGATGTATTCGCGATTTTCCCCACGAGCGTGGCGCGGCTCGTATCGCTGGAGCCGCTCTATGCGTGGGCGTCCCAGCAGGGCTATCCGACGGAGAGTGAGCACATCATCATGGGCGGAATCCCCGTCCAGCTCATCCCGGTGCACAACGCGCTTGCCGAGGAAGCGGTGGCCGAGGCGGTGAAGCTGGAGATCGAAAACGTAGCGGTGCGGGTCATGCGCCCCGAACATCTCATTGCCCTTTACCTCGAGCCGTCCGCGCGCACGCACAAGCGTCTGGAACGGGTTGCGGCTCTGCTGGAGGAGGGAGGCATCGACCGCCCGCTGCTCGACGCAATTCTGAAGCGATATGGGTTAACCTTGCCGTAGGTCGCCAATGTCGAACAAAGACCGCGCGCCAAATCCGTCGCCGGATCTGCTCGCCGCGCTGCGGCGGGGAAAAGCGGCGCTTCACGAAGCGCATCGATCGCTGAGTCCATCCGAGAAGGTGCGGCTGGTGATCGAGCTGCAGGGAGTTGTGCTTCCACTGATCGCTCGTCGCCGGCCTCTCCGTTACTACGAACGGCAGTGGCCGGCAGAGAACTCGATCCCGTCTTCCTTCAAGCCTTCGATGTGAAGGTGGATGGCTTCGTACATATTTTTTTCCGCGTCCTCGCGAGTGGCGCCGGTCGCCACCCACCCGGGAAGATCCGGCGAGTACGCGGAGAAGTTCTGGCCAGCTTCTTCGACCACGACGAGAAAACGAACCGTGGCAGCCGTCATGACGTCTGACGCCCGCCGAGCCGAAGTTTCTTTGAGGCGCGCCTCTTGGACGATGTCCGTCTGGATGAGCGCTTCACGCCGGCGCTGCGCATCGCGCGAATGGCTGAGCGGAGGACCGTATTCACCGCCTCGGAAGAATCGAAAACTTCGGCGACATCGTCGTCAAGATAGATCGGAGCGGACAGTTTCATTCCGGCGAAACGGTTGGGCTTCATCTTGCTGAAGTCGAAATCGTAGTGGGGTCGCAGGTCGTCGAGGTCTTCAGAGGATTTCTTCTTCATAGCGTTTCCGTTCGTCTGGGTCAGGGAGCCGCGCACTAATGATGCGTACGATGTCCCCCCGTTCCGTAAAGCTTACCAAGAGGAGGCGATCATGGCGCGATTGACCGAATATGATCTCGCGCCGCTCCTCCACCGAATGGTCGGGATCATCATCAATCCTTGCTAATGGATCTTCGAACACAGACGTGCTTCGCCAAACGTGACACCGTGTTTTGCGAGGTTCTGCCTGGCCTTTGCCGCGCTCCAGACGAACGCACGTCTCATCAACCGAGGCTACCACTCCACAACCGCAGCGACCGCATGTTCCACCAGGAGTAGAAGTAGTGGGGTCAGGTCTTCAGTTTCCTGTTTCCGGCGGGAAACAGGAAACTGGAGACCTGACCCCAAGCAGAGTCGAGACGCGGGTCACGACCTCGGTCAGAACGAACGGCTTGTTCATGAAATCCCTGGCCCCGGCCTGCATGGCGGGAACTTCCTGGCGCGGATCGGCGCTCATGACCAGCACCGGCAGCTTGCCACCCTCCTGGATTTTGGCCAGGCCTGCCATCACTTGAAATCCGTCCATTCCCGGCATCACCAGATCGAGAAGAATCAGGTCGTAGTGATGATCGCGGTGCAGCGCGGCCACCGCACAAGGATCGGTCGTCGTGGTGATCGAATCGAAGCCGCCACGGCGGAGCGTGTGCTCCAGAAGGCGGACGTTCGACGCCTGATCGTCGACGATGAGGATCCTGCTATCCATCAATTCACACCGGCACCTTTGTCGACGAAGTCCAGCGCCGCGCTCAGCGTCTCCATGAACTCCGCGACCTTGATCGGTTTGGTCAGATAGCGGAAGAACCCTGCTTCGAGGCCCCTCTCGACGTCGCGGGGGACCGCATTGGCGCTGAGAGCGACGACCGGGATGTGGGCGGTGGCCGGATCGCCTCGCAGGATCTTCAGTGCTTCGAAGCCGCTGATCCCCGGCAGATTGATATCCATAAGGATCACTTCCGGCTTCGCGGAGCGCGCGAGATCGACGCCGATCATGCCATCGATGGCAGTCAGCAGGCGCATGTCGGGCCGCCGGGCGACGAGTCGCTCGACGAGCTTGAGGTTCGCCGGGTTGTCTTCCACATAGAGCAGCGTGCGCAGCGCTGCGCCGGCGAGAAGCGGCAGTGCGACTTCGGCATGACCGTTTTTCACAGCGGGCAGTTGCGATGTGGCGTTCAATTCGATCCAGAAGGTACTTCCAACGCCCACATTGCTTTCGACGCCGACGATACCTTCCATGAGCTCGATCAGGCGCTTGCTCACCACCAGGCCGATGCCTGTTCCTTGTTCGGCATTGGCCTCCTGTCCCAGGCGGTTGAACGGCTGGAAGAGCTGGCCCATCTGTTCCGAGGAGAGTCCGGCGCCCGTGTCGGTCACGCTGATGCGCACGCGTCCGGGAGTTTTGTCGCCGCAGCAGTCGACGACAACCGTTCCGCCGTCCGCGTTGTACTTGATGGCATTGGAAAGAAGATTGATGACCACCTGCTTCAGCCGGGTGCGATCGGCCTGGACCCAGGTGGGGACGAAGAACCGTGGAAACGTCATGCGGATCTTACGGCCCTGCGCCTGGGGCTCGATCATGGCCTGACACTCGAGCATGACTTCGCCCACGGAGACCGATTCCAGCGACATGGAGAGCTTGCCCGACTCGATGACCGCGAGATCGAGGATCTCATTGATCAGATCGAGCAGATACCAGCCGGCATTGAGAATCTGGACGATGCTTTCTTTCTGGGTGGTGGTCGGGGCGGGCGAATCGGAATCCATCAACTGCGCGAAGCCCAGGATTGCGTTGAGCGGCGAGCGGAGCTCGTGGCTCATGCTGGAGAGGAAATCGGATTTCGCCTGGTTGGCTTTCTCGGCCGCCGCCTTGGCGTTGCTCATCTCGGTCTCGATCTGCTGTCGTGCGGTGAGGTCGCGGGTCAGCTTTGCGAAGCCGCGCAGCTCGCCTGCCTGATCGCGAATGGCGGTGATGACCACGTTCGCCCAGAAGGTCGATCCATCCTTGCGCATACGCCAGCCTTCGTCTTCGAACCGCCCGAGGGCGGCGGTGACGTCGAGATCGCGCTGCGGTTTGCCGTTGGTGACGTCATCCGGGGGATAAAAGCGGGAGAAGTGCTGGCCCACGATCTCTTCCGCCAGGAAGCCCTTGATTCGCTCCGCTCCCGTATTCCAGCTCACCACGTTGCCGTCGGGATTGAGCATGACGATGGCGTAGTCGGAAACGCTTTCCACCATCAGGCGAAAGCTCTCCTCGGTAAAGCGCAGTTTTTCTTCCACCTGCTTGCGCGCGCTGTTATCGGTGCCGATGAGCAGATATCCGATGATTGCCTTGTGATCGTCGCGCAGTGCGGTGACCGACACGATGGCCGGAAAGCGCGTCCCGTCTTTGCGGATGTAGGTCAGCTCGTAGATGTCTTCGATGCCGCGTGAGGCCTTGAAGGCCAGGGCGTCGAAGCCAGGGGTGATGTTCGCGGACAGCTCGAGACTGAGAGCCGCGGCGCGGGCGATCATCTCCTGCGGATCGGAAATATCTGCCGGGGTGATTTGATCGACGACCTCGGCTGCTGCGTAGCCGAGCATGCGCTCGGCGCCGACATTGAAGAGCTGGATGACGCCTTTTTCATCGGTAGCGATGCTGGAGAAGTTGGCGCTGTTGAGGATGGCGGTCTGGAGCGCGCCGGTTTTGAGGAGGAGGTCCCTGCGGCGGACCTCTTTTCGTCCGACTTCGGTAGTGAAATCGGCAACGGCAGTATCGACTCGTTTGATGAGCGGCCGCGGCCGCCGCTTCAATCCCAATGAACTCATGCGTTTACCTCTCCGCCCCGTCGGGGGGGTTCTCAGGCGAGCTCTCCTGGCGGGGGACGCTGAGGCAACGTGCAAGACCCGAGCCGTCAGGTCATTAATTGGCATTGCTGCGTCGCGTAGACATTCCAGGATCAAGGGACCGTCGCGGTCTACACAAACGCACGAGACGCGTGGGGTCGCTCGGGATCAAAGCTTGCTCGCTGCAGCACACTCTACTGAATGGAGAGATCGGCGAGCGCGTGAAGAGCGGGTCCCTGCAGGAAGCGAATGGCTAAGTCGATTGTTTGACACCCTCGGGCGATACGACTAAAGTCGATCGCCGATCACCCCTCTCGCTTCGGCGGAGGGCGCGGGGCCGCTGAAAAGCGGCCTCTGCTTTTTTGTGCACCGAACGTACGTTTACATTGACGGCTTCAACTTCTACTACGGCTGCATCCGTAACACGCCGTATCGGTGGCTCGATCTGTTCCGTTTCGCCAAGGCGATGTTGCCGAAAAATCAGATCGTGCACGTGAAGTACTTCACCGCCATCGTGAAATCATCCACGACCGATCCGACTAAGCAGATCCGCCAACAAACATACCTGCGCGCCCTTGCGACGATTCCCCACGTCGAAGTGTTTCTCGGTTCATTTCAAGCACACGCTGTCAAGCGCCCCCGCGCCGACGGCAGCGGCTCCGTCGAAGTAATCGATATGAAGGAAAAGGGTTCAGATGTGAACCTCGCGACCGAATTGCTCGTGGACGGATTCACAAACTCTTACGATGTAACGGCGATCGTCTCGAACGACTCTGATCTTGTGGCTCCAATCCGAGCCGTGCGGACTCACCTGAAGAAAGCAGTTGGAATCATTAACCCTCATCAGCGACAGTCGGTGGAACTGAAGAACTGCGCAAGCTTCATAAAAGAAGTTCGCACGTGGGCACTCAAGCAATCATTGCTTCCGCCGATACTCTCCGACGCGAACGGGGAGATTCACAAGCCGTCCACCTGGTGAAACCGGAACGTCCCGCCTCTATCTCTGCCGTGCGGCTTCCCGACCGACCAGGTCGTCGAGGAACTCCGAAGCCGGGGTGACTCCGCTCACGAGCAAATGATCCCGCGCCCGGGTGCACGCGACATAAAGCAAGTGCCTTTCTGTCTGGTACACGTCTTCGAGGTCGGACTCTTCGGCGGCGGATTCGATTCGGGACTGGAGGGGAACAATCTCGTCATCGCAAGCCATCACGGCGACGGCGCGGAACTCGAGGCCCTTCGCCAGGTGCATCGTCGCGATTGATAGCTGTCCATGGCGTGTTTCGACTCGGTCGTCGAGGATCAGGAAAGGCACCTCCGCTTTTTTCGCAGCGGCTTTCGCGCGTGTGAGCTGATCGGCAGATCGAACAAAAATCGCAATCTCGTGCGGTTTCAGGCCCTCTGTGAGTCGCGACTTGATCCATTCACCAACTCGCGCAATCTCTTCCTCGTCATTCTTCTCGACTGTAACGTGCGGGGGAACGCCGTTGAAAACTGAAATTGCTCCGCGCCGATCCTCCGTGACTCCGTCCACATCTGACAGCTCCGGCCCGAGAAGCCGGTCCGCCTGACTTCGGATCTGGTGCGAGGTGCGATAGTTGATTCGGAGGCGGGTGGAGCGGCCGCGGACATCGACTCCGAGCTCCTTCCACGAGAATGGCTGCTGGAAGATGCGCTGGCCGAGGTCACCGGTGAAGAAGAGACTGTTCGGCCGGCCGCCGCTGAGAGATGCGATAAACCGCAACTGCGCAACGCTGACGTCTTGCGCTTCATCGACCACGATGTAGTCGAAGATCAGCCGCGTCGTCGTCTTCAGTTTCTCCGCGAGTTGCGTGAAGAGTGCGGCCTCGGTGACCAGATTCTCTGCGGTGAGCTTCGCGCGCACTTTCTCGAAGATCGACCACAGCAGCGCGCGCTGGCCTTCTGAGAGCCGCGTCTTCCGGCCGAGCCTCGGCACGTCTCGATATTCTTCCCAGCTCGAGATCTGGCGGGCATCGACGACGCTCAGCCATTCTGTCCAGAGAAACTGCGAGCTGAATTTGTGAGCTTGAGCGGTGGAAGAAGCCTCACGCAGGAAATCCTGAATCTGAGTCGACGTCGCGATCGATACCCGTCCGAGTTGAGCTTCGAACAGCCGTCTGCCGATGGCGCCAATTGAGTGGACTTCGAGTCGCTCGCCGATGCGTGGTTCGTTGCCGAGGAGCAATCTCACTCTTGCTCGGAGCGCATTCGCCAGCGTCTCGGAAAACGTTGCGAGCAGCACGCGCGACTCGGGATGAGTGCGAGCAAGGTGAACGGCCCGGTGAAGGGCGACGATTGTCTTCCCTGTGCCGGCGGAGCCGAACGCTCGCGCCGGACCCGGGAAGTCACGTTCGACGAGTTGCTGCTGAGCCGGATGCAGAAAAACGGTCCATTTCTCCCAAGGAGCATCGAGTGCGCGCTCGAGCTCCTCGGCGTTGTGAATGACACGGAATCGCCGTTGAGCGTCGGGATGCTCGAATGCGTCGACATGAGGAGGGATGCCCGGGCCGATCGGCGGCTTGACTCCCGTAGCCAGATCGAGGAGCGCCTCGGCGGCTTCTTGCGGCAAATGCTCTGCGATGTCGAAGAGAGTGTCCTCGGTGGCAGTGCGCACCTCGCCGATCCATTCGGGCGGGACGCCGTACGTCAAAAGCACCCACTCCGGCAAATCTGCGAATAGAGGTTTCGCCGGCGCGATAGCGGGAGCCGCATCGACGTACCGAGGCACGACGATCTCGCGGACGGTCTCTCGAATCTCAACCAACTGCGCGGCGCCGGTCGTCGGATGTCGTTCAATTTTGCGCCGCTCGGCCCAGTCGTACGCCGCGTCGTGATGGCCGACGTAGCAGAGCATCAGACCCGTCGGGGTTCTGTGGACGATCAGGCGGATGTCTTGGCTAACGCGGACCGACCAGAAGTTTGGATCCCTCGCGCGTTCGAGCCGATGAAACTGCATCCCCGGATTCGCGAGATTCATCTGCAGGTCGAACGCCGTGGTCTTGACCGCCTTTTGCTCTTCAGCAGTTAGTCTAGTGAGACTGTCCGTGAACGTATCGGCGATTCGAAATTCCATGCCTGTCGTTGCGGTCGACATCCACCGCTTGAAGCTAAATCCGCCTCTGTGGGAGCGAGTCGCGAACATACTCGTTGAAGGATTCCGCGAGGAGTTCACGCCTGGCTGCCCAGAAAAGTTCAGCCTGATCGATCGCCCATAGGGCGCTGTCGGTCGGTATGCACTGACTTTCCAACACGCGCGTCTTGACCTTCCTGAGATACACCTCGGGTCCAGCCTGGCCGATAGACTTGTTCACATCACCGGCGATGAAAGCCATATTAGCGATGTTGTCAGCGGAAGGCCGCTCGTGTTCGGTGAATTGTGCCCGGGGTAGGATGTGATGCCGATCCACATTGCTCTGGAGCAAAACCTTGCCGCCGTTGTAGAAATCGAGGATGCCTCGGTTGACACAGGCGATGTAAAGCGCGAGAAGGCCGCTTCGGTCCGCGAGAGCGCCAGTAAAGTCTTCGGGCTCGGCGATAAGCGATGTCCTGGCAGCACGGAGATTAGTTAGCAAGGCGCCAACAGGATCTGTTGATCGACACGCGCGCAGATCCTGGTCGAGCGCGGTCTCGCTGGAACCGCTATATCGGTGGTAAAGGGCGGCCAGGGCGAGCCATGCGACAAGTTCGTTCGAGTTACGCTCCCTTGGAGACATCGTGGCGCAGAGCGCTATAAGCGGGACAACCAGCGCGCCTGACCACAAGATGTCCATGTTCACGAGTCCAAGCTCGCTCCTGATCAGGCCGATCGCTTGGTCTGTGGCTTTCTGTGTGGTCTTCCAAGCCGACAGGACTTCGTCCCTTTCAAGTTCGTGGAGAGGAGTACGGTTTCTTCCGTCGGGTTTCGCCACGAACGCGCAGGCGCGGAACAGATGCATGACGTTCAGTCGATTGAAGCCCTGTTGGCGCAAACGATTTAGAAATGGCGTAACTTCGTCCGCAATAAAGCCTGAATGGCGCGCGGCGACTTGAGCGCTTTCGATGTCCTCTTTCTTGAGCCGAACACCCAAGGTGTTGATTCTCGTGAAAGCTCTGACAGCGTCATCGAAGCTATGATCCACCATCCGTACGACAGGTATCTCGTAGTCGAGAATCCGGCGCAACGCCTCAAAGCGTGCCTCACGCTTGTCGGCATATCGACTACCGTCCAGATTGCGCCGCAGCTGACGATACATATCGTCATCCCACACTTCCGCGACGCGGACCCAGTGAGGGTCCTTACGGGTTGCAGCGTTCACGAGCCGGAACTCTTCGCCTTCTGGATGAAAGACGACGTCGATGCCCTCGTCGCCGTTCATAGTGCGCGAAAGCGTGATCACTCTCTGCTGGCCGTCAATTAGCCAGTTCATGAGTGCGGATCGTACAGGTCGAGGGTCACGTCTGCGTGCGCGTGCCTCTTCACCACTCTGCCAGAGAAGAAGGGACGAGATCGGAAAACCACGGTAGAGCGAATCGATTAAGCGGGGCGCCTTGCTTGGCTTCCAGACATACTCACGCTGGAACTCAGGGATGACAATCCGCCCTGCTCGGTAGTCCTCTACAAGTTGCTTGACTTTGTAATTCTGATGTTCGAGACGCGGTTCTGCCGCCATAACCAGCCTCCGCGGCCGCGAATTGAGCCGCTAAGTCTATTTGGGTCGCCTTGAGCACCTTCAAGGGCGTGACTCGTTAGGAAGCCCGAGAATCGCTATCGATGCGAAACACTTTCATCACCTCATCGCCGAGATGGTTGATGACCTTCACGGCAATGCGGCCGGATGCGGGTTTGGGAAATGGGCGCGAGATGTCGCTGTGGAGCGTGGACCACGCTTCTTCGTTGATCTCAGCCTTGAGCGTCGTCTTTAACGCGCTGTAGGGATCGTTCTGGCCGAGGAAGTAGGCGTGGCGGACGAAGAAGCTTTCTTCGTTGTAGTCGGTGTCGATGAACCAGCA
>JBGPFD010000100.1:0-12038 GCA_041483175.1 Thermoanaerobaculia bacterium
CAGGGGCCGGTCGTGGAAGTGGAAGGAAAAGGGGAGGTCATCATGCTGACCTCCAACAACTATCTCGGCCTTGCCGATCACCCGGCGATCGTCGAGGCGGCGGAAAAGGCTGAGCGCGACTACGGGTACGGCCTCGCCTCGGTGCGATTCATTTGCGGCACGCAGACCATTCACCGCCGGCTGGAGGAGCGCATCGCCGAATTCTTCGGCACCGACGACGCCATCCTCTACGGCTCGTGCTGGAACGCGAATGAAGGCCTCTTCCAGACCGTGACCGCGGAGCACGATGCGATCATCTCCGACGAGTTGAACCACGCCTCGATCATCGACGGTGTCCGGCTGGCAAAATCGCGCAAAGAGCGATTCAAGAATCGCGACATGAACGACCTCCGTCGCGCGCTCGAAGCAACCAAAGACGCGCGCAACAAATTGATCATGACCGATGGCGTTTTCTCCATGGAAGGCTCGCTCGCGCCACTGGTCCAGGAGATCGAGCTGGCGAAGCAGTACGGTGCGTTCCTGGTGGTCGATGACTCGCACGGCACCGGCGTTCTCGGCAAGAGCGGGCGCGGCACCGCCGAAGAGCTCGGCGTGTCCGGCCAGGTCGACGCCTACACCTCGACACTCGGCAAGGCGCTCGGCGGATCGCACGGCGGATTCACCACAGGCCCACAGGCGCTGATCGACTACCTCCGTCAGAAGTCACGGCCGTATCTGTTTTCGAACACCCTGCCGCCCGCGGTGGTCATGGGATCGATCGCCGCGCTCGATCTGCTGCAGAAGGACACCAGCCTGGTGACGCGGCTTCGAGAAAACACAATGTATTTTCGTAAACGATTAACATTAAAGAATATTCGCGTGCGCGAGGGGATTCATCCGATCGTGCCGATCCTCGTTGGCGATACGGCGAAGGCCATCGCCATGTCGGCGAAATTGCTCGACCGCGGCATTTACGTCTCCGGATTCGGCTTCCCGGTGGTCCCGCAGGGGCAGGCGCGGCTCCGCTGCCAGATCAGCGCCGCCCACACCCGCGAGCACCTCGACCGGGCCATCGAGGCCATTGCTGAGGTCGCCGCCCAGGTGTAGGCGACGATGTCACCCCGAGCGTGAGCGAGGGGCCTGGAGGGGCGGATGGCTCGATGAACGAACCCCCAGGCCCCTCGCCGGCGCTCGGGGTGACAGCTTGGTGGGAACGCCGTTCACCGCTCCCCTGTTTTCTGGTACAACAGGTCCAATAGGTGCGTCCACCTCCATCCACAACTGAATCGGGAGTGTCTCGCGGATTCGTCCAGCTTCGCGAAGGAATCGAGTCGTTTCTGCGCTTCGGGCGCGGGAAACTCTGGAGCGAGGCCTCTCCGCGTGAAAAGCTGCAGGCCCTTTCGGTCGCCGTGCGCCGCCCGGCCCTCGACGCCATGCGCGAGAGTGAGCGGCGGTACGTCGAGCAGGACGCCAAGCGTCTCTACTATCTGTCGATGGAGTTCCTGATGGGCCGCGCTCTCGGGAACAACCTGACGAACCTCGGGCTCTATGACGATGCCAAGGCGATCGTCGCCGAGATGGGTGCCGATCTCGAGGAGCTCGAGGAGCTCGAGCCCGATGCCGCCCTCGGCAATGGCGGCCTCGGCCGTCTGGCGGCGTGCTTCCTCGATTCGCTGGCCACTCTCGATTACCCCGGCTTCGGCTACGGCATCAATTACGAGTTCGGCCTATTCCGGCAGACGTTCATCAACGGATTCCAGCACGAGAGGCCGGACCACTGGCTCGACGCCGGCTCGCCGTGGCTCATCGAACGGCCCGACGAGGTCGTGGTGGTGCCGGTGTACGGCAGCCTCACGCAGACAACCGAGCACGGCGCGTACAAGCCGGCGTGGACCGACGCAAAGCTGATCATCGGCGTGCCGCACGACATGCCCATCGTCGGCCACGGCGGCAAGACGGTGAACGTGCTGCGGCTCTTCTCCGCGCGCTCGTCGGACGATTTCGACATCGGCATCTTCAATGCCGGGGACTACATCGCCGCGGTGCAGCACAAGATCAATACCGAGGCCATCTCCAAGATCCTCTACCCGTCGGACATGGCCGCCGCCGGACGCGAGCTCCGGCTGCTGCAGGAGTACTTCCTCGTCGCCTGCGCGGTGCGCGACATCATGAAGCGGTACCGGCAGCAGCACGAGTCGTTCGACGAATTTGCCTCGAAGGTGGCCATTCATCTGAATGACACGCATCCGGCGCTCACGGTGGCGGAGTTGATGCGCATCTTCATCGATGAGTACGCCCTACCTTGGGAACAGGCCTGGGCGATCACCGTCGACACCTGCGCCTATACCAATCACACGCTGCTGCCGGAAGCGCTGGAGCGCTGGCCGGTGGAGATGCTGCAGCGGGTGATCCCTCGTCATCTGCAGATCATCCAGGAGATCAATCGCCGGCTGCTGGCCGACGTGGAGCGCCGCTTCCCCGGCGACACGGCGATGCAGCATCGCCTCTCGCTGCTCGACGAACACGGGCAGGCGCGGATGGCGCATCTGGCGATCGCCGGCAGCCATTCGGTGAATGGCGTCGCGGAGCTGCACACGGAACTGGTGAAGAAAACGCTCGCTCCGGATTTTCACCGCATGTGGCCCGAGCGCTTCAACAACAAGACCAACGGCGTGACGCCGCGGCGCTGGTTGCTGCACGCAAACCGGCCGCTGGCGGCGCTGATCACGCACGCCATCGGCGACGGCTGGGTCCGCGATCTGTCGGAACTGAAGCGCCTCGAGTTGTTCGCCGACGATGCCGGACTTCTCGACCGGCTCGAGGCGGTGAAGAGCCGCAACAAGCTCGTGCTGGCGAGGGTGACGAAGGACCTGACCGGCATCGTCGTCGATCCGGAGTCGATGTTCGACGTGCAGGCCAAACGGATTCACGAGTACAAACGGCAGCTTCTGAACATCCTGCACGTTGCGCATCGCTACTGGGAGACCGTCGAGGACGGATCGACGCCCCTGCAGCCGCGCACGTTCTTTTTCGCCGGCAAGGCGGCGCCGGGGTACTTCATGGCCAAGCTGATCATGAAGCTGATCCACTCCGTGGGCGAGGTGGTGAACTCCGATCCGCGCACGCGCGACTGGCTGCGCGTCGTCTTTCTCCCCGACTATCGCGTCAGCCTGGCCGAGGCGATCATTCCCGCCGCGGAGCTGAGCGAACAGATCTCCACCGCCGGGAAGGAAGCATCGGGAACGGGCAACATGAAGCTGGCGCTCAACGGCGCGTTGACCATCGGAACGCTCGACGGTGCGAACATCGAGATCCGCGACGAAGTCGGTGCGGAGAACATCTTCATCTTCGGCCTGCGCGCCGACGAGGTGGTGCAGCTGCTGGCCGACGGTTACCGCCCCGAGTCGTACCTCAGCGCACGCAAGGGGCTGCGCCGCGTGGTCGACAGCATCGCCGCGGGACACTTCTCGCGCGGCGACAAGGACATCTTCCGCCCCATCATCGCCAAGCTTCTCAGCGCGCGCGACGAGTACGTCCATCTCGCCGATCTGCAGCCGTACATCGAGGCCCAGCAGCAGGTCGACGTCCAGTATGGCGATCGCGAGAGTTGGCGGCGCAAGGCGCTGCTCAACATCGCGCGCATGGGAAAGTTCTCCTCCGACCGAACCGTCACCGAATACGCGCGCGACATCTGGAAGATCAAGCCCGCCGTGATCGGCGCCTTCGCCCACGCCGCGGTGCTGGAGGAGTAGGGCAGGGCTGCGCCGTGCAGCACCCGGTGGTCGGGTGGGCGAGGGTCACCGTGGCGGCGTGCAGCAGGTATCCGCGGCCGGGTTTTTCGCGCATTCAGGGCAGTGCACGTGCACGTGGCCGTGCACGCGGCTCTGGCGCGAGCAGCCTGGCGGACAGCCGAGGTTCACCCACCGGTGCACGCGATCGAGTTCGAAGTCGAGCGTCCTGCCGTCCGGCCGGACCTCTTCATCGTGGTCGCACCAGCAGTCGATGAAGCGGTGCGGGCCGGTGGGCAGCCATTCATCTTCGCGCACCCGTCCAACATAGTCCCGCCCTCCCGGCCTGTCACGCTTTCATCGCCGCGGCCCAGGCGTTGCGATAGTGCTCGAGCCCCGACTCATACCGGCCGGCAGCGATGTCATCGTCTCCACGGGAAAGCTCCGATTGCGCTGCCGCGAGACGGGCGGAGTCGCCGCCGGCTGCGTCATTGATTGCCGTCGCGGCAAGGGCACGGTCATCCGCGACGATACGATTCAAAAGCGATTGCAACGTCCTCGGGTCGATCGAGGAACGGTTGTCTTTCAAGAGCAGCAGGATCGGATTGATCGCATCCTTCGTTTCATTGAAGATCTGGTCGCCCGTTTTGGGGTCGCCGTGAATCTCGTCCAGCCAGAGTTGCGCATCGATCGCCTTCGTCAGATGTTTGATCGCATCATCGAGCTTGTTCTGATCCTGTTTGTTGTTCGTGCCGCCCCGCAAAGCGTTGAGAGAACCGATGACGCTCTGGAGCGACTCGCGCAAGCCGATGATGTGAATGGTCGCTGATGCGCTGGTCCCATTGCTCACCGTGACGATGCACGTCCCCGCGGCAAGCGGCACGGCGGTGAACGTGTGCGATCCGGCGTCGCCCTCGGTGAAGGTATACGTCGCGGGCAGCGTTGTCGGAAGGGTGCTGGTGACGCTGATCGTTCCGCGGTAGCCAGCCACAACGTTGTTCAGCTCGTCCCGCACCGTCACAGTCACGGTGAACGGGTCGGGATACGTGCTCGCGGTGGGGGCGGCGATCGACGGCACTGGCACAGGTACGGAGAAGAAGGCCACCGGCATGTCGTGATCGGAAATGCGCTCCGGGCGGGTCGGGTCGTTGCGATACACCTCGGGGAAGTCTGCGTCGTTGTGCGCGATCTCCACGTGACCGGTGATGTTGTGGTTGACCAGAATATGGTCGAGCGTCTGTGCATCGCCATCAAACGAATACGAGTATTGGGTCGGCAGCACGAGATCGGTCAAATCGGGATTGACCAGATCACTGCTGGCGAGCACGACCTGGTCAGCGATCGTCGGCGTGCCTTTGATCGTCGCCATGACGTCGACATATCCGTCATTGACATCGAAGGCGTTGTAGTCGCCGACGGAGACGATCCGTTCAGCCGGGTCGCTGATCTGGCGCGACTGGATCAAATTGGCCAGAAATTCTGCCTCCGCGCGCCGCTTGGTACGGACTCGATTGCCATCGGCCGGATCGTCGATTCCGCTCAGGGAACGGAGATGATTGACAATTGCGGTGACGCGGTAGGCGCCGTTCGTTTCCGAGTGAATGACCGCGCGGAGAATCAGTGGCGGGCGGTCGTTGAGCAACTCGGGCTGAAGATTGTTCGGATTGATGTAGGTGGTGTTCTTCCCTTCCTGAATGACGCTGAGCACTTCCACGCGCGGAGTCCTGACCAGAAAGCCAACGTCGATACCTCCGACGTCGTTCCCCTCGATGAGGTAGGGAACATAGTGCGGATTCGGCTCCCCGGCCGCGACAGCGTCGTTGTTCAACTGGTCCGCCACGGCCTGAAGGGTGGGGAGGTTCTCCATCTCCTCCACGCCGATGATGTCGGGCGATCGCATCACGTTCCGGATTGCCAGCGAAACCTTAGCCAGGCGATTGTTGAACGCGGTCGTCGTCAGCGCCACATCGTCGATGCCTGGATCGTTCGTGGTGTCGAAGAAACGCTCCATGTTGAACGAGGCCACCATGAAATCGCTCTGCGCTGCCGTCGAGACGAGAATTGCTTGCATCGGAGAGTTTGTCGCAACCAACGTAGCCTCGGGTTCGATCGTGTATGCACGCGAGCTGTAGTCGAGAACACCAGTGATGTCGTGGATCTCCTGATTTGATGTCACGTCGAGCCGCGACGTACCGCGTAGCGCGTCGCTGTCGATGCGCAGACGCTCGGGATTAGCGTCGAAGCGCGGGATACAGCATGGAGGATTGGGAATCGGGTCAGGATCCTGGATTCCTGCCTCGCGGAAGGGGCGTGGCGTGCCGGTGATCACTCCGAAGAAGACGCCCGTCGATGTGGAGGTCGCATTCGCCTCGCTCACGTTTCCCTGCGTTGGAGAGATGGTGGTCAGCGAGTCGACGTGCACGCGCATGTGCTCGTACTTTTCGAGCTGTTCGATGCCGCCAGACGACGAGAGGTCGGCCGAAGTGAGCGTGATCGGCTCGGGCAGTGGCTTCCCGCTGGTGACGAGCGAAATGCTCGGCGAGATCATCTCCGTCGATGGAGGACTGTTTGGATCGGACGAGGGAATGAACTCCTGCACCGTTCCGGTAACCGTGACCAGATTTCCGACTGCCACGGCGGCGGGAAGAGGCGTGCTGCCGGTGAAGACGAAAATCGCCTCGGAGGTATTCGGATCGGAATCAGCATGCGTGTCTTCCTCCTGAATGAAGAAGCCGCCGCTGCTGGTCGATGCCTTGATTGCAGTGACGATGCCGGTAGTGGTGGCGGCCGATCCTGCATACGGTGAACGCGAGCCGTTTCCCTGAATGGCGTGAATCGTCAGCACGGGCGGAGGGATCTGCACCGTGAGCAAGATCGAAGCGCTCGCCGATCGCGTCTGTGCGTCGCTTGCGCTGATGGAGATTGACTTCGTGCCCGCGGTCGTCCCGCTTGTGACGGTCGCGCTGAAGGAGAAGATGTTGTCGTTGGGCGTCACGTCGCCGTGACTGCCGTCATCGAAGAAGCCCTGCGCCGGAAGGCCGCCAATCGGCGTCAAGTTGCCGGTCACGAGGATGGCGGTGCTTGCCGGATTGCTGCCTGGCGCCACGGTTGCCGTGAGCAGTGTCGAGTCGCCAATGTTGACGACGTTGGGATTCGCGGACCCGGAGACGTTCATGCCACAGCCGTTTTGCGGGTCGCTGGGCGATACGAGAACGAAATCGTTGGCGTTGTTGTCGGTGTCCTGCGCGCCGCCGCTCCTGCGCGCGTATCCGCGGTTCTGGTTCGAACTTCCGAGGCTGGCGAGCGGAGTTCCCTCCTTGTAAGCGGAACCACTGCTCATTCCTACCTGGTCGACGATCGTGCCTCCAGCGTCGAGAAGCGCGATACCGCCATCGTCGGTGATGCCCGTTCCATAGGTCTGGCTGCCGGCGACCCCTCCGCTGTACGGACCGCCCGAAGTCGACGAATTCGTCACCAGATAATGACAGCCGGGATCGAGGAACGTTCCCGCGGAGATCGTGAGGCGGGTACTCGTAAAGGGGGGGACCGCGGCGTTCGAGCCGTTGATTTTCCAGCCGCCGATGGCAACTTGGTGCGACGACACGTTCAGCAGCTCGATGAATTCGTCGTTTCCGCCGATCGGCCCGCGAACGCGGAACTCACTGATCACGACAGTGGTCGAAACGGCAAAAGCGGATTGGGCGATCGCCACACACGTGACGAGCACGAAGAAAAGACGGCGCAATTTCATGAAGCCCCCCGATTATGGACCGCGAGAGGATAGTGGCTCAGCCCCTCAGGGTCAAAGGCCGCGCCAGTGCGATAGAATCCCCGCACCGCAAATCAATGGCTTGGTGGATCTGGTCGCTGATCGGCTTCTTTTTCCTGGCGCTCGAATTCGTGAGCACCACGATGCACAGCGCGTTTTTCGCCGCCGGTGCGTTTCTGGTCGCCCTGCTCGTTGCGCTCAACGTCGGCGGCCCGCTCTGGGTGCAGATCCTGACCTTCACGCTTTTCTCGCTGGCCACGCTGCTGCTGATCCGCCCCTGGGTCGTCCAGAAGCTGCGCCTGAGCCGGACGGTGGTCGTGGACACCATGATCGGCGAGCAGGCGGTCGCGTTGAGCGACATCCCCGCGTCGGGATTCGGGAAGGCGGAGATGCGCGGCAGTACGTGGAATGCGCGCAATGTCGGTGAAACCGCGCTCGTGCGCGGTCAGCGTTGCACGGTTGAGCGTGTTGAAGGACTGGTGCTACACGTGCGGGCCTGACGCTCGCGGAAAGGATTAAGCCATGGCTGGCGTTTTTGTCACCTTCATCTTCGCGATCTTCGCCATCATTCTCGTCTCGAGGATCGCTCGCGTCGTACCGCAGCAGCAGGCCTGGGTTGTCGAACGCCTCGGCAAGTACGCCGATACGATGCAGGCGGGATTTCACATCCTCATTCCGTTCCTGGACACCGTTCGCTACAAGCACTCGTTGAAAGAGATCGCGCTCGACGTCCCCGAGCAGATCTGCATCACCAAGGACAACGTGCAGGTGGCGGTCGACGGCGTTCTGTACATCAAGGTCTTGAATCCGGAGCGCGCTTCGTACGGGATCAGCGATTACAACTACGCCATTTCGCAGCTCGCGCAGACGAATCTGCGCAGTGAGATCGGCAAGATCGATCTCGACAAGACCTTCGAAGAGCGGACCAACATCAACACCGCCGTGGTCAGCGAAGTGGACAAGGCCTCCGAGGCGTGGGGCGTCAAGGTGCTCCGCTACGAGATCAAGAACATCACGCCGCCGAAAGATGTCCTGGCGGCGATGGAGAAGCAGATGCGCGCGGAGCGCGAAAAGCGTGCCGTGGTTCTGTCATCGGAAGGGCAGCGCGACGCGGCCATCAACGCCGCGGAAGGCGACAAGCAGCAGGTCATCAAGGCCTCGGAGGCGAAGAAGCAGCAGAACATCAACGAGGCGGAGGGGCAGGCAGCGGCCATTCTCTCGGTGGCCACGGCGACGGCGGAAGGCATCCGCCGCGTAGCTGAGGCGATGAAGATTCCCGGCGGACCTGAAGCGATGCAATTGCGCATCGCCGAGGCGTACATCAAGCAGTTCGGCGAGCTGGCCAAGAGCGGCACGTCGATGATCGTTCCGGCCAACGTGGCCGACATCAGCTCGATGATTGCCACGGCGATGAGCGTGATGAGGTCGTCAGCGGTCGAGCCGCGGCTGAGCGCGCGGCCGACGACGTAGGGCGCCGGCTAAGAGCCTGCGCTACACCTCGGCGTGGGCCGTCAAGGTGCTCCGCTACGAGATCAAGAACATCACGCCGCCGAAAGATGTCCTGGCGGCGATGGAAAAGCAGAGGCCGACAACGTAGAGCCGACTCTCAGTCGGCTCGCGCCGGCTAAGAGCCTGCGCTACACCTCGACCGTCCCAACCACTTCGTTGCCGCAGCCGCGGTATTCGAGCCGGTTGAAGCTGAGGCGGTTGGCCATGGCGATGCCGCGGCCGTGCGTATCGAACGCGCGGTCGGGATCGACCTGCATGTACGACTCCCAGTCGAAGCCGGGGCCCTGGTCGCGAATGACGAAGCGGATGCAGTTGCCGTCGCGCTCGAACGACACCTCGGCGTGCTTGGCCGCGTTCTCCGGCAGCGACAGACGGCGCCTTACCTCTTCATCCCATTCGCCGCTCGCGTAAAGCTTCGATTTGTCCTCGTACGTGATGCCGAGATTTCCGTGCTCCACTGCGTTAACGAGCAGCTCGGTCAGGCCGATCACCGTCGCTTCCGGATTCGGGCAGGTATTGGCCAGCAGCATTCCGAGGTCGCGCGCCTGCTCGACGGTTTGAAAGGTGAAGACCGCGTGACTCAGGAGGCGCAGGCTGTCGACACCTTTTCTGACCTGCGCCTGCAGATCGCGGTAGCCGCGGTAGTCTGCGGTCGCGGTCCGCACGACCGAACGCAGCATCTCCACGTCGTACGGCTTGGTGAGGTAGTAGTAGGCGCCGGCGCGTATGCCCTCGACGATCTGATCGTGTCGCGCGGCCGCCGTCTGCAGAATCACCGGAAGCATCCGCAGGGCCTCCGCTTCCTTCATCTGCATTAGCAGTTGTATTCCGCCCATGCGCGGCATGGTGCGATCGAGCAGGACGACGTCGTAGCGCTGGGGGTTGATGGTGAGCATCCCCCACGCTTCGACGCCGTCGGCCGCCGTGTCGATCGCGTACCCCTCCGGCGCGAGGTGCGCGGTCAGCAGTTTGCGATCGAGCGCGTGGTCGTCGACCACCAGCACGCACGGAGGAGTCGTCTCATCGGACAAGGTTCGAAAATGATACGACGAGTTGCCCGGCTTACTGATTCATGTCCCGACCCTGTTCGAGCTTTTCGATGCCGCTCTGCAGCGACTTACGGTTCGCATCGTCGGGAGCCTGCGCCAAGGCGAGTTTGGCGTACTTCAGCGCTTCCTTGTACTTGCCGACGCTGGAGTAACCGCGTGCCAGGCCGACATTTACCGGCCACTGGTTCGGATGGCGCCTGGCGTTCAACTCGAAGATCGTGAGGGCCTCCTCTTTCTTTCCTTTCTGCTGGAGGCCGCGCGCGTACAGGTGCAGCTCGAAGGCGCTTGCTCCGGGCAGATTGATGGCTTTGTCTCGCGTCTTCGTCGCCTCGGCCTCCATGTTGTTGGCCGCCTGCGCGTCGGCGAGGGCCATCAACGTGGTGAAATTCTCCTGGCCGGGGAATGGTCCGGTCGCCGCGGTCTTCGCCCACTCCAAGGCTTCTTTCGGATTGTTGCTCTGCAGCGCGTAGCGCACCGCAGCGATCCAGTTCTCCCAGGCGAATCCCTTCGCCCCGCGCAGCTCTTTGCGGATGGTATCGAGGTAGACGGCGGGGACGTTGTCGACAGTGATGGTGAACGGAACCTGCAGATCCTCCCACCGCATCATCGCCGTGGCGCGATCGAGCTTCCGCTCCGAGAACTCGAAGGTCAGGTATTCGTGATACTCGCTCTTCGCCGGCTTCACCTTTACACGGAGCGCGTCTTCGGACGGATCGTAAAAGAAGCTGCCCCACGAGGTAGAGTTCTTGGAGAAGATGATGGTCCACTCCTCCGATCCGGCAATCATGTGCAGGCCGTACGCGCCGGCGGCCAGCGGCTGCCCTTCGACCTTGATTTCGTGAGAGTTGGTGAAGACCGTGTTCTCGTTTGCTCCGACGCGCCACGGGCACTCGGTGCACGTCCCGAAGCCGAGGCTCTTGACCGCGCCGTAAGGGACGAGACCTCCCCAGATCTTTCCGCGCCGGTCCTCACCGTTGGCCGGGCTGTGGACCTTCGGGCTGTGGTAATCGATGGAGACGCTTACCGGTCCGATGAACTGTTTAACGGTGGCGTGTTGATTCCCGCCGTCGGGCGGGAGAGTGATGGAGGCCTGTCCGAAGGCCGCGGTGGCGAGAAGAAGAGCAAACAGCGAAAAGAGCGTCAGGCGGGCGCGCATCGTTTCCTCCTTTGTTCCGGGGACTGGCGGAAATCGTACCAAGCCGATGTTGCCCGCTGGTGAGCAATCGGTGAAATTGCGCGAACGCCGAATGCCGTTCTCAGGCGGCGGATGCCGATTCTAAAACGTGAGGCCGACGCGTACCCGGAGTCCATTTTCGAGATGGACCAGCCATGGTGGGTGGCCCATCTGCGAAGCCGTCAGGAGAAAGTGCTGGCGCGCTATCTTCGCGAATACCACATTCCTTTCTATCTGCCGCAGATGGAGAAACGCGTACGGAGGAGCGGCCGGACATTTATCTCCTACTTGCCCCTGTTCACCGGCTACGTCTTTTTTCGCGGCGGCCGTGACGAAAAGCTGCGGGCGGTGAAGAGCAACGTGATCGTCAATCTGCTCGAGCCGCCGGACCAGGGGGAGATCTCGGCGGAGTTGCGGCAGCTTCGCGAACTGCAGCTCACCGACGTGCCGCTCGTGCCATATCCGTACATTGGACCCGGCGACACGGTGCTGATCACCGAGGGAGCGTTCCAGGGCTATCGCGGCGTGGTGCTCAAGGAAAAGGGGATCACGCGTCTGATCGTCTCGGTGTCGTTCATCCGGCAGTCGGTGGTGCTGGAGATCGACCGCGAGTTCATCCGCCCGCAACGCGGCGTGCACAGCGGCCGGTGATTCCCCTCACAGTCTGAGCGTGCGGGCGGGCACGTGAGGTGCGTGACGGCTTGCGTCTGCTGATCACTGTGCGCGCGCATACCCTGCACCTATGCCTCACACCCGCGTGTGAGCCCGAAGGAGGGCGCATGAGCGCGTCACGAATTCCGGCGAAGCCCCCCACCATCGAGGAACAACTC
>JBGPFD010000101.1:0-11813 GCA_041483175.1 Thermoanaerobaculia bacterium
GCCGCATTCGCCGACACCGGATCATAGAGCCCGAAATTCACGGCACTGGTGGACACGGTGCATGCCGCAGCCACCGTGGCTGTTACGGTGAAGAATTGCTGAAGGGATCCGGTGCCCCAGTTGAGCGTGGCCTGAATGGTGTCGGTGTACGTTCCCGGCGCGACATCGAGGTTGGCCGGAATCGTGCCGTAGATTGTCCCGCCGGCGATCTTGTTTCCGGGGGTGGCGACGAACGTGAGGTACTGCGTGCCCGAAGTGCCGTCGCCCCAGATGATCGCATTCGCCGCGTCCATGTAGAGGTTGTAGTTCATGGTGTAGACCGGAGCGATGGTGCGCTGCATGGTGCGCGGGTTGTACGTGGCGGAGGCGCCGCGGGAAAGAATCAGCGTGGCTGTCGCGGGCGGTGTGCACGTGAACTGGAGCGACGACGTCGCGGTCACCGGCGTCGGGCTGAAGGGCGAGTAGTTGCCGAAGTTCATGTTTGTCGGAACGATGTCCCACGTACAGTTGATCGCCCGCGCGGCGCGCGGCACGAACAGAACGCACACGGTCAGAAACATAATTGCGATTCGTCTCATTGGCTGATGGCCTCGTTGGCGCAGGTCTGGCGGCCGAGCTTCACCACCGACTCCGCTCCGGCAGGAATCTCCATCCGGAACCGGCACGAGCCCTGATGCGTTTCGATCAGGGCCTCGTAACTTCCGGAGGAAATGTTTTCGAAATAGAACTCGCCGCTGCGGCCGATCGGTGACTGGACGCTCGTGCCGTTCATCGTCAGCGTCAATTCACCGAATGCCGGTACGAATTCGCCCTTTGCGCCGCGAACGGTCACCGAACCGGTGACGGTACGAATCTGCCGGACCGGAAAGACGACCAGCGCGCCCCCGCGATTGGGCGGGGCGACCGTCTTCTCTACCTGCTGCACCTCGTAGGTCAGCGGGATGTCGCGATCCTCGATGCTCAGCCGATTGCCGTAATACGGAAGGAGATTGGGCACCAGGAGATCGCCGTTCCCATCTGTTCGCCCGACGAGGTTGTTGCTGGCGTAGATGCGCACGTCGCGGACGCCCGGGACCCGCACGAGTGCGAAACTGTCCTGAACCGGGCGGGTGGCCAGCAGGGAGCCTCCCTCGTAGACCAGGCCACCGGCCGCGGTGATCGTCGGCCGCACGCTGGAGTGGAACGGATCGAACTGCATCTCGTAGCGGCCGAAGCCCGTTTGATACTGAAGGAAGCCGCTGCCGGTGTGGTTGCCATCCGCGGTCGTGGCCCCCGTGAGCCGGTATCCGAAGCCGGTGCCGACCGGCAGCGTCTTGTCGATTTCGGCGACCGTCTGTGTGTGGCCGTCGCGATGGTCGACGGTGATGCTGGCCGCGCTCGATCCGCCGAGAAAGATGCTCAAGCCGGCGAAGACTTCGGCCTTGCGACCGCTTCCGTCGTTGGCGCTTCCCACCGACAGGAAGGCGCTGGCGCGCCGGGTGAGCGGCACGTTGCTTAACAGCGTCACGCGGCTGGTGCTGACCTGGTCGCGCATGTCGGCCTCGTTCCACAGCAGGCTGACATTCGCCCGCGCCAGGAGGAATGTGATGAAGACATTGGAATCGAGCAGCGGTCGATCGCCTTCGCGTGACAGCGAAAGGTTCGCGTACTGGCGGCTCTGCGCTCGCGTGAAGCCGCCGAAGCTGAAGTATCGCCCAAGATAGGAGTAGCCGAGGCTGCCGGCGTCTCCGAAACGTCCACGGTCGTCGCTGGCCGCGACGGCGAGGGCAAACTCTCCGAGGCGCGAGCGCCAGCTCGCGGTCGGGCCGCCGGAGATCAGATTGCGCGATCCTTCCAGGCGGCCGCCAGCGGTCAGCGTGTCGGTGAATCCGTAGCGGTGGAATCCGAGGAAGGCGGGCTGCCCGTAATCGAAGCTGCGGCTCCCGAAGTCGTGCCGTATCACTCCTGCCGAGTAGGTGAATTCGCTGAGGCCCCTCTCCAAAACCCCGGTCGAATAGTAGAACGGCTGGTTGAGAACCTGCTCGCGTCCGAAGACGTCGCGCACGACGATCCGCGCATTGCCGGCGCCGGAGGCCACCGGGATGTTGTTCAACTCGAACGGTCCGGGCGGAACCTCCTGCTGCGCCACGAGCGCGCCGTTGACGTAGACCTCGACGCGCGAGGGCGTCAGCGCCGTGCCGCGAAGATCGAGCGGCGGAAAACGGACGAAGTACGGATCGAGATTGAAATTGCGTGACACGGTCACGCCGCCGAGCAGCGCCGAGCCGCCAAGGAGATCGCTGCTCACGCTGGCGTCGCCGAACGTCCATCGGCGCAGACGGCTGCGCTCATCGATCTCATAGCTGCTCAACAGGCGGACGAAATTGCCCTGCTGCGCGCGGGACAAGGTGTTCAGCAGCAGATTCCCGCCGATGCTCGTCCCCGTCTCCCCGAAAAATGTCGGATGGTGGCCCGATTGGGAGGTGACCGAGTAGTTCAGGAAAGTACTCGTGTCGCGGGAGTAGACAATGTCCGGCGGCGGGGCGAGCTGGACGTTGAGCTGCGTCTCTGCGAGCAGCTGCGGCGACGCGGTTACGGAAAGCGAAAGCGTCGCTTCGTCGAACTTGAAAGTCAGAAACGGCGCCAGTGCTTTCAGCGAGAGAAATTCTTTGTCGTTGACCACCTTGCGGGCACCGCTCACCAGGCGGGCGAACGCCAGCAGGCGGCGCCACATCAGTCCGGTGACCCCTGCCCGCTGCAGATCATTGACCGACATGAAAACGTCATCGCCCTGCAGGAGAACGCCAACGTCTCCTTTGGGCACTTCATTGAAGGTGAACGGAAGAAGGATCTCCTTCGGTTGCGCCGCCGCGGGACGTGAAGCGAAGAAGAGAACGGCCGCCATGGCGAACGCCAGCAGGAAACTCACCGGGCGGCTTCTGCGCACATCGTCACCCCTATCAGAAATCGACCGTCGCCGTCACAACATCAGTGTAGACGCCCGACGCGACTCCCTGACCCGGGGGGATGCGGCCGTACAATGTGAGTTCCTGCGGTTTGTGGATTCCTTTCGAGACGACCTGCAAGCCATCCCCCCGCCGCCATTCCTGCGTCCGTCCCGAATCGCGATACAGCTGATAAGAAACGTTCTGGGTTCCGCCGGAAAGGCTGCGGCTGGCGCCGATGGCGTTCCGGCCGAAATCGATGTTAATGGATGCACGCGAGCTGCGGGTGCACAGCATCGTCACTGCCGCTGCGGCGTCAAGCTGCGTCGTCGCATGCTGGGCCAGCGGGTCGTACGCTCCGAAGGCCAGATTGGAAATGGCGATCTGGCAGTTCGCGGCGACTTCCGCGCTGACCTCCAGCGGGGCCGAGCTCGAAGCCGCATGCAGCGTCGCAGCGACGATCAGGCTGGCAGCGAAGGCGAAACCGACCGGTAAATTGCGCATCATTCCTTTCGCCCGACGCCTTTCGCATTACTTGCAGGTGCCTGGCGGGACCTCAAACTCCCTGGTGATCGCGCCGCTGTTGCCGACGGATGGGGCGTCGGTCTGGGCCTCGATCACAATTTTTTTCAACTTCGAACAATCCGCTGCCGGGATCTCCACGCTGTACGATCGCGGACCTCCCGCGAGCACGTACCACCCGTCCAGCTGCCGGTCGAACACCGCATCTCCGTTCGCTCCGGTCCCGCGCAGCTTCACACCCTCTAATCCGAAATGAACATTGCCGCTGTTCCGCACGTCGAACGTCAGCGTCCCCTTCTGCATCCCGACCGAATCGATGGACGCGTCGGCGTGACCCTTCTCGGGGCTGACGAAGATCGGGATTCCCATCTTCGTCAGGATCCGCACCTGGGCGCCGGTCGGTGCACTCGGCTTTTCCAGCGGCGGTAGCTCTTCAAAGAAAATCCGGTACGTCTTCTCCACATCCTTCGCCACGACCGTCGCGGCGACGCGGACCTTCCGCTCCTCTCCCGGGTTCAGGCTCAGCAGAGCCGGGAAAAATACAACGTCATCCGTTGGGGCCAGTTGCACTGCACCTCTGGGATCCTGGGACCAGGCGAACGATGTGATCTGGAATCGCAGGGGCTCATCACTCTCGTTCTTCAGCGTCAGCAACGTGCTCGATGGTCCGGAGAAGGTGACCCGTACGGGGGTTACCTTGAACACGCTGGCCCGAAGGTTCCCGGCCTGGAGACCCAGGCCGAGAACGATTGCTGTCAGCGCCAGGCACCTTCTCATTCCTTCGCCAGTCATTTCGTCATGATGCGATTAATAGTTGATCGTCGCAAGCACAACGTCGGAATACGCGCCCACCGTCACATCCTGGGCCTGAGGAACCGTGCCGTACACTGTAACCGCGGTCGAAGCCTTTGTTAACGCGGTGTAGGCTGCGGTGGTGCCGCCAGCGAGACCGCTGCCCCACACCTGACTCCGCGCTGCATCCTTGTACAGAGCGTAGTTCAGGAAGTCGGTGCCGCTCCCCATTCGGCGCGAACCGCCGGAGAAGGCGCCACCGTTGCCGAGGTCGATCGTCGCCGCGGCGCCCTTGGTGCAGGCCACGTTGACGCTGCCGGAGGCGGTAAGGTCCGTCGCGGCATTGGCCACGACCGGGTCATACGGGCCGAAGGCAACCGGCGAGGTGGTGATGGTGCAGACTGCCGCAACGGACGAGGTGACGTTCAGATTGGCCGTCGCCGACGCCGCAAAAGCCGGGACCGAGAACACGAGAACTGTAAGGGCGATGAGAAAGAGAACTGTGCGCTTCATTGTGAACTCCTGCTTCCTTAAATTGTTGTCTTACTTCCCAGCCGACCCTCCAACACTGACCCGTTCGAGGGTTTCCGCGGCGTCGGCGCACCGCGGCTCGAACATGTGCACAAGGTAAGGTCGGGGGTGTGAAGGTTTCCGAGTCGAGAAATGAATTGATCGTCAGCCCGACGCTCGCCCTGGGCCACCCGTCATTCATCCGCTCACCCGCGATGAAAAACTCGTCAAAGCGGTTTTGAGCGTTTCTCGCCTCTCTGGCGGGGAGAGATGATTGTATTTAGGACGGAAGTGTAGAAGCGTGACGGGCGTCACGCTTTCGGGAGGAAACGACTACAGGGAGTTCGCCATGAACGCGACTGGCCAGGCATAGCTCCCCGGCTGCGTACCGGGCGCCAGTGCAAGGTGGACGTTCATCGTTCCGGTGGTCGCTCCCGGTTGATAGGAGCGGGTCAGCCACGTTCCCTCGCCACCGAAGGTTGCCACGCTGTTGTCCCACTTCACGGCGACCTGGCTGAAGGGATACCCGACCGGCTCGAACTGGAGACTATAGCCGCTGCTGGCGTTGCTCCGGATATGAAACGCAATCGCCTGGGGAACGTCGATGTAGCCGCGGGCGACGTCCACCTGAGTGACTTCGACAGACGATGGCTGACTATCGATCGACAGGATCGTTCGGGCGACGACCTGGACCGAAACATTCATTTGCGTGGTTGCCGATCCGGCAATGGCGGGGGCCACGCCGAGAACCACCGTGAGCAGGAGGAACGCCACTGTTCTTTTTCGCATCGCGCCTCTTCTTGGCGCAAGCAGCGTTCCACGGTCCTGACGAGACAACTCACTGACAAATCGGATGTTACCCTGATCCAACTGTCAGCTACCCGTTCAGAAATCACTCACTTGTCCGTTTTCAGGACAACCCACCCAGCACCCGTAGTGCGCCGCTTTTCGCTCTCTCTCTCGAAATCGTTCAGCGCCCGGGGATCGTGATAATCGTCACAATATGGCTTCCACGATGTAATTGCGCAAGGGTTGAGGCTGCTTGTTTACAACGGCGCAATCATTGTCCGGCTTTGGCTTTTTTCACTTCCGCGGTCAGCGCCGGCACGACCTGAAAAAGATCGCCGACCACCGCCAGATCCGCCACGCGGAAGATCGGCGCCTCGGCGTCTTTGTTGATGGCCACGATGTGCTTGGACGTGGACATCCCGGCGAGGTGCTGGATGGCTCCTGAGATTCCGACCGCAATGTAAAGGTTGGGACTGACAACACGCCCGGTCTGGCCAACTTGATGTTGATGGTCGATCCACCCGGGATCGACGGTTGCACGCGATGCACCGACCGCACCACCGAGCGCCTGCGCCAGCTCACGAATGAGCGAGAAATTCGCCGCCTCCTTCAGACCGCGGCCGCCGGAAACGATGATGTCCGCCTCCGCGATGGTGAGCTCTCCCGTCTCCGGCGTTCTCGTTTCGATCAGCTTCGCCTTCAATTCGGCCGATGGCGGAGAGATCTCCACGACCGCCGCCGCCCCACCACCCGCCGGCTCGGCAGGGAATGCATTGGGACGCGTGGTGGCGATCGCCGGCGTGCCGCTGACTTCGACCGTGGCAAAAACCTTTCCGGAGTAGACGGGGCGCCGGGCGCGGAGCTTTCCGGCATTCCACTCGAGCCGATCGACGTCGGAGGCCACTCCGACGTTCAATCGCGCGGCGAGCCGCGGCGCAAGATCGCGTCCGTTGGACGTTCCGCCGAATAGCGCGATGGAAGGTTGCATCTTTGCGACTGCCGCCTGCATGGCGCCGGCGTACGCTTCGGTACTGTACGGTCCGATTGCCGCGGCGAAAAGCGTCTTCGCTCCGTAAGCGCCTGCCTCCTGCGCCACCGCGCGATCGCCGGCGAATGCCGCCAGATCTCCGCCTGCGGCGGCTGCCAGTTTCCGGCCGATCGTCAGCGCCTCGCGCGAGGCTTTCTTCACTTTGCCGTCTTTGGTTTCGCAGAATACGAGAACGCCTGCCATCACAACGCCTTCGCTTCCTCACGGATGTACTTGACGATTTCCCTCGCCGCCGCGGCAGGGTCCCCGCCGTCGATCTTGCGCCCGCCGCTTTTCTCCGGCGGGAGCTCGAGCGCGACGACCGTCACTCTCTGGTTGAAGATCTCGGAATCCTGTAGGCCGAGATCGGCGACGCTTTTCGTTTCGATGAGGATCTTCTTCGCCGCCATGATTCCCTTGAGCGATGCGTATCGCGGCTCGTTCAATCCCTTTTGCGCGGTGATCACCGCCGGCAACGAGGCCTCGATGATCTCCTCCGCCCCCTCAATCTCGCGATGCGCCGTCACTTTGCCCTCGCCGAATTCGAGGTGCGTGACCACGTTGATCTGCGGGTAGCCGAGCAGCTCGGCGACCATCGGTCCGACGAGCGAGTTGTCCGTCCCCACGCCCTGCTTCCCGAAGAAAAGCGCGTCGTGGGAAACTGATTTGATGGCCGCGGCCAGCACTTTGGCGATCCCGAGCGAGTCGGCGGCAGCGGTGTCGCCCTTGACGTGCAGCGCCTTCGTCGCCCCGCGGGCCAGACATTCGCGCAGCGCCTGCTGCACGTGATCGGGTCCGAAGGCGAGCACCGTGACGTCGCCGCCTTTCGATTCTTTGAGCCGGATCGCCTCCTCCAGGGCGTACTCGTCGTACGGGGAAACGATGAACTTCAGGCCGGCTTCATCGATGTGCCGCCCGTCGGCGGCGACCCTGATCCGCGCTTCGGTGTCCGGAACTTGCGCGATACAAACGACGGAATTCAAAGGATGCCTCCCTGACCAGCGGCGGGCATTCTAACAACCGCCACGAGCTTCGCAAATGGTGTTCAAGGCTGAAGAGCAGGTGTAGCGGCGGGCGCCCTCGCCCGCGGGCGGCCGGGGACGGCCGCCGCTACACTCACCTACAATTCACTTCGTGAAGCCGCTGGCCATCACGCTGGGCGATCCCGCCGGTATCGGCGCCGAGGTGGCGTTCAAAGCGCTCCAGTCGGTGCGCGTCCCGGTTCGCATCTTTGGAAGCCGCGCGCTCGCGAATCCGCCGCGCGACCTGCCATTCGTCGATGTCGGCGGATCGGGCGCCGTGCGCTTCGGCGAAATTTCCGCCGAGTACGGGAGCATCGCCCTGGCGTCCATCGATGCCGCTCTGCGTGCCATCGAAGGCGGCGAATGCTCCGCGCTGGTCACCGCGCCGATTCACAAGCAGTCGATCGCTGCGGCTGGTTCACCCTATCCCGGCCACACCGAGCTGCTCGCCGCGCGCGCCGGGCTGCGGCGCTACGCGCACGATTACGCGATGTACTTCGACTCGCCGTCCTTGCGCGCGGTTCTCCTCTCCGTCCACGTGTCGCTGCGCGAGGCGGTACAAGCGATTCGCGCGGACGACATCGCCGCGCTGGCGCGGCTCACGACGCGCGAATACGAACGTCTCTACGGCTCGCCTCCGCGCATCGGAGCGGCGGGCGTCAATCCGCACGCCGGGGAGGGCGGGCGGTTCGGAGATGAGGAGCGGGAGATTGAGCGAGCCGTTGCCGCTGCGCGAGCGGAGGGCATTTCCATCAGTGGTCCGCATCCAGCCGACACGCTCTTCCGCGCCGCGAGTGAGGGACAATATGACGTGGTGCTGGCGATGTATCACGATCAGGCGCTGATTCCGATCAAGACGATGGCCTTCGAGCAATCCGTGAACGTGACCATCGGCCTGCCGTATCTTCGCGTCTCCGTCGATCACGGAACGGCCTTCGACATCGCCGGAAAAGGAATCGCTAACGCTGCCCCGATGCGCTACGCCATCGAGTGGGCTGCGCGTTTCGCCGGGAGAGTTCCTCGATGAACCGATGGGCCGTGCGCATCCTCGGCATTCTGATCGTCATCGCCTTCGCCCTGTTGATGCTGAATCTGCAGCGGCAGTTGCTCCTGATCCAGCGGAGCCACCGCGCGCCGGCAACAACGACATCGACCTCACGTTAGCTCGCGGGCAATTGCCATCATCCGCGCCACGCAGTCCAGATCCAGATCACGCCGGCAATGACGATCGCCACCGGCACGATCAGAAACGCCCGCTCGAGCGACGAGGTATCCGAGAGCGTGCCGATCAGCGGCGGCGACGGAATGTCGCCGAGAAAATGCATCACAAAAATCGAGAGGCCGAGGGCGGTCGCCCGTTCGGCGGGAGCGACTGCATTGATGATCGCCGAATTCACCGGGCCGGTACTCATGAAGATCAGCACTTCAGCGGCGATGATGAACGGCAGATAGACCGCGCGGCGTGGGTCGGTCAGCGCCACCCACGTCACCGGCGCGGCAATCAACGTCACGATGCCGGACAGCCAGAGATACGACTGCTTCGACCAGCGGAGAAAAAAATCACCGAGCCAGCCGCCGGCGAACGTTCCGACGAATCCGGTGACCAGCGTGATCGCGCCGAACGTGACCGTTGCTTCGCTGCGCGTCATGCCCCGCGATCGCTCGAGAAACGCCGGCATCCAGAACGCCAGGCCGCCGAGCGCGAAGGTGTACGCCGCGTAGCCGAGCACGGTCAGCAGATAAGGCCGATTGCGGACTAGCCTGGTGTAGGTGCCGGCGTGCTCGCCGGCACGGCGGTCGGGGAAGCCCAGCGCACCACGATCCTCGATGCCTCGCGGCGGATCGTGTACCAGCAGCACGAGCAGCGAGAGGATCAACCCCGGCGTTCCGGCGACCCAGAACGCCGCACGCCATCCGAAGTGCTGGTCGACAATTCCGCCCAGGACGTAGCCGGCCGCAGATCCGACGGGAATCGCGGCGAAAAACACCGCCAGGATGCGCCCGCGCTTCTCGATCGGAAACGAATCGGCGAGAAGGGCTGGGGCGATCGTGCCGTATGCCGCCTCGCCGATCCCGACGGCAGAGCGCGCGCTGAAGAGCGACGCGAAGCCGCGCGCGAATCCAGCCAGTGCGGTGGCCATGCTCCAGAGCGCGACACCGAGGGCGATCAGCGGCGGGCGGGCGCGGCGATCGCCGAGCATTCCGAACAAGGGAGAGGCTACGGTGTAGACGAGGATGAATCCGGTGCCGACCAGCCCGAGCTGCGTGTCGCTCAGATGCAGCTCGGAGTGTTTGATCGACTCCACGACCGCCGCGATCACCCATCGGTCGAGATAGTTGAACAGGTTGATAAACGTTAGAACGCCAAGCGCATAACCGGCGGACACCCGTGGGCGAACGAATCGTGATGGCATCAGTGACCGGCGATCATTTCGACCGGTGATGAAACGATACGCTCCCTATCTTGCCTGTGTCGTGGGCATTGCCGTACTGGCGATGCTGCTGCCGCGTGCTCACGCTTCGTTTTCTTCATTCTTCATTATGCGTTCTGCATTCTGCATTCATCTAGAATGCCCGCCATGGCCCAGCCCGAACCAAACAAGATCATCTACTCGATGGTCGGCGTCTCGAAGTTCCACGGCAAAAAGCAGGTCCTCAAGGACATCTACCTCTCCTATTTCTATGGCGCGAAGATCGGCGTCATCGGGCTGAACGGCTCGGGAAAGAGCTCGCTGCTGCGCATCCTTGCCGGAGTGGACAAGGACTTTCTCGGCGAGACGGTGCTCTCGCCGGGGCACACGGTCGGATTTCTGGAGCAGGAGCCGCAACTCGATTCATCGAAAACCGTTCGGCAGACCGTGGAAGAAGGCGTGCAGCCAGTCATCGATCTGCTGAAGGAGTTCGACGAGATCAACAACGCCTTCGCCGACCCCGACGCCGACATGGACAAGCTCCTGGCGAGACAGGCGAAAGTGCAGGATCAGCTCGACGCCTCCGGCGCGTGGGATCTCGATTCGAAACTGGAGATGGCCATGGACGCGCTGCGCTGCCAGCCCGGCGACACGCCGGTTTCGATCCTCTCCGGGGGCGAGAAGCGGCGCGTTGCACTATGTCGTTTATTACTACAGCAACCGGACATCCTTCTGCTCGACGAGCCGACCAATCACCTCGATGCCGAATCGGTCGAGTGGCTGGAAAGGCACCTGCAGCAGTACGCCGGGACGGTCATCGCCGTCACGCACGATCGCTACTTCCTCGACAACGTCGCCGGATGGATCCTGGAGCTCGACCGCGGTCACGGCATCCCGTTCAAGGGCAACTACTCGTCGTGGCTGGAGCAGAAGAAAGAGCGGCTCGCACACGATGAAAAATCGGAGTCGCAGCGGCAGAAGACGCTGGAGCGCGAGCTGGAATGGATCCGCATGTCGCCGAAAGGACGCCACGCGAAAGGAAAGGCGCGCATCAACTCCTACGAGGCGCTGCTGCATCAGGAAGCGGAGCAGAAAATTCAGGAGCTGGAGATTTACATTCCACCCGGCCCGCGCCTCGGAAATGTGGTCATCGATGCGGACGGAGTGCGCAAGGCGTACGGCGACACGCTGCTCATCGATGGGATGGAATTCAAGCTGCCGCCCGGCGGGATCATCGGCGTGATCGGACCGAACGGCGCCGGAAAGACCACGCTGTTCCGCATGATCGTCGGTCAGGAAAAGCCCGACGCCGGAACGATCCGCATCGGCGACACCGTCCGGCTCGCGTACATCGATCAGGACCGGCCGCTCGATCCTGACAAGACGATCTTCGAGGAAATCACCGGCGGCGCGGACATCGTGCAGCTCGGCTCACGCGAGATGCCGTCGCGCGCCTACGTTGCGCGGTTCAACTTCTCGGGACAGGATCAGCAAAAAAAGGTCGGCGCCCTTTCCGGCGGCGAGCGCAATCGCGTGCATCTCGCCAAAATGCTGAAGGAACGCGCGAACGTTCTCCTGCTCGACGAGCCGACGAACGAACTCGACGTCAACACCCTGCGCGCGCTGGAAGAGGCTCTCGAAAATTTCGCCGGATGCGCGATCGTGATCTCGCACGACCGCTGGTTTCTCGACCGCACCGCCACGCACATCCTGGCCTTCGAAGGCGACTCCCGCGTCGTCTGGTTCGACGGCAATTACAGCGAATACGAAGAGGACAAGCGCAAGCGCCTCGGCGCCGAGGCCGCGCAGCCGCACC
>JBGPFD010000102.1:0-11807 GCA_041483175.1 Thermoanaerobaculia bacterium
CCCTCCGGGCTGGTGCCGGTTGCGGCCGATCTGCGGCGTCGCTCGTTGGCAACGATGTGCCACATCGCCTCCTCCTCGCTCCTTGCATCTCAGCCGCAAGCGGCACCAGCGAAATGCTGCGTATCTCTGACTCACCACACTAGGTCGAGACCGCCACGGGAAGGCGAGCTTTCAGCGATTCGAGCACGAACGGGGGGACCAGGCGCGCGACGTCGCCGCCGAGGCGGAAGACCTCTTTGACGAGGCGCGAGGAGACGTAGGTGTACTCCACCGCGGGGAGCATGAAGATGGTTTCAACGTTCGGGTTCAGATCGCGATTCATCAGCGCCATCTGCAACTCGTACTCGTAGTCGGAGACGGCGCGAATACCGCGGACGACGACATCCGCATTCACTTCCTGCATGAAATCGACGAGCAATCCGGAGAAGGAATGGACCTCGACCGATGGCAGCTCGCCCGTACAGCGCGCGATCAGCTCCATCCGCTCGGCAACGCTGAACAGCGGCGACTTACCCTCGTTTTCCAGCACGGCGACCAGAAAGCGATCGAACAGCCGCGTTCCGCGCCGGATGATGTCCAGATGTCCATTTGTCAGTGGATCGAACGAGCCGGGATACACGGCCACGCGCATAACGGCAAAATGGTAGCACGTGCAAGCTAGTCAACCTCTTGACGATCGGCGAAGCGGCACGTAACATACGGGCAGTTCGCACCAATACTGGGGAGGGTGTGGGGGAATGCGATTTCCAGGGAACCGCTCCAATCCCGCCGTCAGGAGTCGGCTCCTGTCGACGCTGTTCCGGCATCTGCCCGGTGCCTGGGTCGACCCGAAACACAACGAGCTAATCTCGCTGTATCGCCTGCGCTACCGCATGGCGCTCGAGGAGAAGAAGTACGACACCGCCCTGATCTTCCTCAACAAGATCATCGAGCTCGATCCGGTCGACGTCGAGGCCAAGCTCTGCAAAGCGGAGATCTACCACCGCTGCCTGTGCGATTACCCGAAGGCCATCGAGCAGTACAACAAGATCATCCGCCTGACGAACGAAAAAGAAAGCGAAGCGATTCACCTCCGCGCGCGCGCCGCGATGTCGGAGATCATGGAGCTGCTTTCGTAGGGCACGGCTGCGCCTTGCCGCTCCCTCCGCGCGATCGCGTCAGCGATCGCGTTCGAGCACGAAATCCAGCGCCAGCTCCAACGCCTCCTTCGCCGCCGAGTCGGGGAACGACTCCAGCGTGGCGCGGGCGCGGGCGGCGTAATCGCGGGCAATGGCCCGGGTCTCGTCGAGCGCGTCATAGCGGCTCACCAGATCGATAATCTCCGCCGGGCTGATCTCGTCGAGCGACTTGGTCATGGCCACGTGCGCGATTTTCTTCCGCTCCCGTTCGGTCGCCCGCGGCATCATCAGCAGCAGCGGGAGCGTCAGCTTCCCTTCCTTGAGGTCCGATAGTGCCGGCTTGCCGAGGACTTCCGTGCTGGAGGTGAAATCGAGGAGGTCGTCGATGAGCTGGAAGCAGACTCCGAGATTGAAGCCGTAGTTGAAGAGTGCGGTGGCGGAGCTCTCCGGAAGATCGACGAGATACGCCGGAATCCTGCAGCAGGCGCCGAAGAGCGCGGCGGTTTTGCGTCCAACGACTTCGAAATAGTCGTCGATCGAGAGGTCGGCGCGCCCGTTCTGCTCCAGCCCGAGGATCTCTCCTTCGATCATGCGGATGGTCACATTGGACAGCATCCGCAGAATCTCCAGATTCCCCTCGGTCAGCGCGAGATTCATCGAATGCGTGTAGAGGTAATCGCCGACGAGGACCGTCAGATTGTTTCCCCAGCGGTAGTTGATCGAGGTGCGCCCGCGGCGGATGGCGGCCTCGTCGATGATGTCGTCGTGGACGAGTGTTGCGGTGTGGATGAGCTCGATGACCGCCGCGTAGACCACATCGCGATGCCCCTCGTGTCGGAGCATCTTCGACACCAGAAGCAGCAGAGCGGGCCGGAGACGTTTTCCGCCACCGCCGAGGATGTGCACCCCCACGTCATGGATGGTCTGAATCGGCGATTGGAAGTTGCGGCGCAGCTCCTCTTCCACGAGTTGCAGCTTCGGCGCGATGAGATCGACTAGGCGCTCCGCGCGCGAGATCTGCTCGTATGTCCCGCTGGAATGGGGAGCGCTCACGGCGGCAAGAATAGTCGATCTGGCGGTAAACCGCGACCGTCACCCGCGATAGTTCGTGAACTGCAACGGAATGCCGAAGTCCTTCTCCCGCACCAGGGCCATGGCCTTCTGCAGATCGTCCTTGCTCCGGCCGGTCACGCGAACTTGATCGGACTGGATAGAGGCTTGCACTTTCACCTTCGCATCCTTGATCGTCCTGACAATCTCTTTCGCCTTCTCCGTTTCGATGCCCTGGACGATCTTCGCCCGCTGCCGAACCGTTCCGCCGGTCGCCGGCTCAACCGTTCCGTAGTCCAGGGCCTTGAGCGACACCTTGCGCTTCACCAGTCTCGATTCCACGATGTCTTTCACGCTTCGAAGCTTTCCCTCGTCATCGGAGGAGAGGACGATCTCGTCGTCGGTCAGCTCGATGGAGCTCTTGCTGCCTTTGAAGTCGAACCGCTGCGCCAGCTCCTTCTGCGCCTGCTGGATGGCGTTCGAGACCTCCTGCATGTCGGTTTTGGAGACGACGTCGAATGAGAACTCCTGGGCCATCAGCTCTCTCCTCAGGGGACGGTAACCACTTCGACGCCGGCGGGCGGCGTGAAGTGAAACAACTCCGGGGGCGCGGCGTGGCGATGATAGCCGGAGAAGTCGAACACGGTGCGGTTTCCTTCGCGATCGGCGTACTCGAGCTGCTGGATCAGATGCGTTGCAGGCGTGATCGTGAGGGTCACGTTGCGAATCGTTGCCGAGGCTGCGCGCGGTTGCAAGGTCACCACGACCGCAGCGCCGCGATTCGACTCGTTGACGGCGAAAAGCCGGTCGCGTGCCGCCCGGTCGCCGATCAGCAGAAATGGTAGTTCGCTTTTGCTCTGATCATCCACCGTCGCCACGGTGACCTGTTTGTCGGAAGGGATGTAGAACCACGAGTGGCTCCCGTCGAAAACGAAAAGCTTCTCCTCCGGCCGGTTGTAGGTCCAGCGCATCTTCGGCAGCTCGCCGAAAACCACCGACCCGCTTTCGATCTGGCTGTTCTTGAAGCCTTTCGGCGTGAATCGCTGTGTAAACACGGCTTCCGTTCCGGCCATCGCCGCCGCGGCGCGATCGATTTCGGACCCGTGTGCAGCGGTCGCGGCAAGAACGAGTGCAATGAGAAACGATGCTGGTTTCATGATTTTGCGGTGCCGGCTCTCAGTTGTCCCTACCGCTCCCGACAACGGATAACGGACAACGGACTGCGGGCCGGGCTACAGTTTTTCCACTTCGATCGACATGATCGCGGAGTTCACAACAAAGATTCTGTCGTTCTTGCTCCTGTCGAGCGGGAAGAGAAAGAAGCCGTTGCGCTCGGGGTTGTACTGCGCGATGCCGCGGATGACCTCGCCATCGGCGAACTCGACCAAGAGCTGGCTTCCATCCGCCGGCTCGGCCGCCTTTTCGGGATCGGTCCGGGGATAAAACACCGCTTTGAGGATTCCGAACGGCACGTCCGCGGGCGCTCCCGACTCTTCGGCGATGCTGAAGATCTCGCGTTCCAGATCCGTCTGAAGGAGCGTGGCTCGCTTCGCCTTGCCGTCGCGATAGCGCAACACAACCTGGAGTCCAGCGGCCATCAAAACAGCTCCAGACCCCACAGGTCGTGGAGGTGAATGATTCCTTCCACGCGGCGGTCCGCGTCGGCGATAAATAGCGAAGTGATCTTGCTCTGCTCCATGATCTGCAATGCAGATGAGGCCAGTTCGTTGCCATCGATGGTGATGGGATTTCGCTTCACGCAGTCGCCGGCGGTTTTTTTCAGGATCCGATCGTCGCGTTGCAGGAGCCGCCGGAGATCGCCGTCACTGATTACGCCATCGAGAATCTTCCGCCCGTGCGTGACGGACGTGATTCCGAATCCTTTCTTCGACATCTCGTAGATGACATCGCGCATCGACGTGGTCACGTCGACCATTGGCACCTGATCGCCCGTGTGCATCAGGTCGTGGACGCGGAGGAAACGCTTGCCGAGCTTGCCGCCGGGATGCAGGAAGGCGAAATCTTCTTCCTTGAAGCCCTTGCGCAGCAGCAGGGCCATTGCCAGCGCATCGCCAAGGGCCAGCGTAGCGGTGGTCGATGCCGTCGGCGCAAGGCCGAGCGGGCAGGCCTCCTTCGAAATCGCCGCCGATACGTGGTAATCAGCTCCTTTGGCGAGCGTTGACTGCGGATTTCCGGTGATGGCCACGATCTCCGCGCCGATCCGTTTGATGCTCGGCAGCAGCCGTACGAGCTCCTCCGTCTCGCCGGAATTCGAGACCGCGAGCACGACATCACCGCGCACGATCATTCCCAGATCGCCGTGAATTGCCTCGGCGGGGTGGAGAAAGAACGACGGCGTGCCCGTGGAGGCGAGGGTGGCGCTGATCTTCTTGCAGATGATCCCCGATTTGCCGAGGCCCATCGTGACCACCCGCCCGTTGCTGGCGCTGATCCGCTCGACCACGTCGACAAAGGTGTTGTCGAGATGGTCGATGATGCCGACGATTGCCGCCGCCTCAACCTCCAGGACGCGCTTTGCTTCGGCGATCGCCGGGTGGTCTTTCGGCTCGCGCACCGTCGCGTTTCTGCCGTTCTTCCTCATCGCCGCGTCATACTAGTGTAGTGTCTCACTAATATCTTGCCTTTCGCTGGTGGCGCAACCGCCACCAGCCCTTCGGGTTAAGCCGCTGAGAGGCCATCTGCGGCGTTGGCCCTCCTCAGCGATGGCACCGCATCGCCTGCGTCGCGCCGCCTTGCATCTGGCCTCTCGGCGGCTTAACGAAAGGCAAGATATTAGTGAAACACTACACTAGCAGGGTTCTCCCCGCGCCCGGCGCTCCTGCGGGAGCAGGAGGGCGTACATCGTTTCGCAAAGCGGCGTGGCGACGGAAGCTTCGCGACCCAGGCGCACTATGGCGCCAAGTTGCGCGTCGAGCTCCGACGGTTTTCCCTCCATGATGTCGCGCTGCAGCGAGGAGGTCGAGCCGGCGGCCATCCCATCGTATCGGGCCATCGTTCGATCGACCGCATCTTCGCCGAGCGCGATGCCGCGCGCCATCGCCACGTGCACCATTTCGCGGAGCGTCCCGGCGGCGATCTCGCGCACTTCGGGCATCGATCGCCAGGCGCCGACCGGCACGCGGGTCAACGCGCCGATGGCGCTCATCGGCGTGATGAAGAGGAACTTCGACCACATCGAGCGGTGAATATCCGGCGGGACCTCGGCCTTCACGCCGGCGCGCTCGAAGGCCTGCAGCAGACGCTCGACCCGCTCGCTGCGACGATGATCGAGCTCGCCGAACATTACCAGCGGCTCCGTGGCCATATGCCGGATGTGCCCGGGCGCGACGATGAAGCTGACGATTGCGCAGAGCCCGCCGAGGACGTGCTCGCCCCCGAAGACACGCGCCAGTTGATCGGGCGCCTCCATGCCGTTCTCCAATGGCACGGCAACCGTGTCTTTGCCGATCATCGGCTTTGCTTTTGCCGCCGCTTCGGGAATCTGCCACGCCTTGGTCGCGAAAAGGATGACATCGACGGCGCCGACGCCGGCCGGATCGTCCGTCGCGTTCGCCGGCATGACGGTGAAATCGCCGGCGATGCTCTCGACGCGCAGGCCGCGCGTGCGCAGAGCCTCGAGCGTTGCGCCGCGCGCGACGAAAATCGTGTCCACGCCGCTCCGGGCGAGCTTTCCCCCGAAGTAACCGCCGACACCTCCGACGCCGATGACCGCAACCCGCATCTCAGTCGATTCGAACGACGCCTTGGGCGACCTTCGGAAAACGGGTGAGAACCGCGGGGTCGTGGCCGGGGACGATCAGCTCCGGCCGGGAGGCGATCGTCTTCATCCGATCCTGCGCGCGAAGATTCGAGTGGCGATCGAGCGTCTGCGCCACCGGCGCATGTTTCTCCAGATTTTCGTACAAGTACATGTTGTCGGAGGCCAGTACGACCGTGCCTGATCGCGTCGGGACGCTGACGTACTGCGACGCCCAGGTGTGCAGGCCGCCGGTATACACCCGAACTCCGGGAAGGATCTCCTGCTCGCCATCGACGAGGTGCAGGCGTCCGGCGACGTTCATCCGCGTCAGCATCAGCACGTCGTCGGGATCGATGCCGCCGTGCTTTCCGCCCGGTTGCCATGCGGCACCGGTGTAGTACGCGTATTCCTCCTTCTGAATCCAGATCTGTGCCTTCGGAAAGAGATCGGCGCCGTCGGCATGATCCCAATGTGCATGCGTGAGCACGACATCGGTGACCTCGTCGGGTTTCACGCCGGCACGGGCGACCGCTTCGTCGGGTCGGACGAAATCGGTGATTTTCCAGCTCCTGAAAAACTGCGGTCGGTAGAAGCCGGTATCGACGACGATGTTGTGCCCGCCTCCGCGAATGAGCCAGACCATCATGGCGATATCGAGTTTGCGCTCCTTGTCGGCTCCTTCGACCAGGCCGGCGACGGGAAAGGCGGGGATGGTCGCGTAGCGGATGGCGTAGACCTCGTACAGTGGTGCGTTCGCTGTTGCCAGAAGAATGGCCAGCGCTGCGATCATGGCTGCTGCTTCCAGCCTCCAAGGCGTTTGTGCGTGCGCATCCACACCTCATTGAGCTCGCCCTCGCGGAGCGATTTGGCGATCCAGAGAATCTGCCCGGCGTGCGTCGACAGGTGCGTGGCGATGCCGATGAGATCCTCGACGAGGTACGTGAGCCGCTCCGGGTCGGTCGAGGGATCCGTCAGCTGGTCCGGGGTGAGCTTCGACAGCGTCTGCTCCGACTTGGTCACCATGTCGTCGAAGATGGCCATCAGTTCCTTCTTCGGCATCGGTCGTCGTTCGGCGAATTCTGCGGGGCGATCGCGATCGAACGGCATCCCTCCGATGTTGCGGTTCAGATAATGATTGAGCGAGCCGCTGACGTGCAGGATCAGGTTGCCGATCGAATTCGACTTCTCGTTGGGACGCCACCAGATCTCGCTGTCGGTCAACGGTTCCGCCGCGGCGCGGATCTGCCCCGGTAGCACGCGGGTGATGCGTACCCGGAGAGCTTCGAGGGTGGGGGAGGCGACGTCAGTCACGGTCTAAGCGTATCGTAATGTAGAATTCATGGTTCCGTGGGGCGCGCGGCGCGCCGTTTGTAGCCGTAGTTTCAATCACTTGAGGCATCGAGGACGCTTGCAATGACAGACATCCTGTCGCACGCCAGAACGCTTCCCGTCAGGCCGAAGTCCGTTCTGTGGAATCCGACGCTGCAGGAGTTGCGAAAGTTCACCGAAGAGATGCCGAACTGCCGGTTGACCGAGTTCGGAAACGTGAATGTCGCCACGCGGGTGGTGTCGCGCTCGAAGCTCTCCACCTTCATCGCTACCGACACGCCCGAGCAGCATTCCGACCAGACCATCAGCCGCGCCGAGTACGGGCGGGTGGCCACGCTGCAGAATGACTACATCCGCACGCGCGACATGCTGGTGATTGATGGTTTCATCGGCAACGATCCTGACTTCCGCGTTCCCACGCGGCTGGTCATGGAGAAATCGAACGCCAACATCGCCGGAATGCAGCAGATCCTCTACTACCCCGCAACGCGCACCGAGCTGGAGACGTTCGAGCCGAAGCTCACGGTGATCTATACGCCGAATCTGAAGGCGGACGGCTACCCCGACGAAATCCTGATTGCCGTTGATCTGGAGAACTACATCACCCGCGTGCTCAACTCCGACTACTTCGGCGAATCGAAAAAGGGCGGGCTGCGGATGTGGAACAAGATGGTTTACGAACGAGGCGGACTGGCGCTGCATGCGGGATGCAAGGTCATCCCGGTCGGCGGCGCGCAGCGCGTCGGTCTCATCGTCGGCCTGTCGGGCACCGGAAAAACGACGACCACCTTCACCAAACAGAACAATTCCTCGCCGGTGCAGGATGACTTCTGCGCGTTGATGCCCGGCGGCAAGATCTACGCGACCGAGAACGGCTGCTTCGCCAAGACCTTCGGATTGAATTCAAAGGACGAGCCGACGATCTACCGCGCGTGCGCGTCGCCGGTCGCGTACCTCGAGAACGTGTCGCAGGACGAGAACGGGAAGGTCGACTACTTCGATACCTCATACACGCCGAACGGGCGCGCGGTGATCCGCATGGAGGATATCCAGGGGGCCGCCGACGCGCGCGAAATCAAGAAAGCGGACTTCCTTCTGATCCTCAACCGCAACGAGAACATCATCCCGGCGGTGGCCAAACTCGAAGGGGCGCTCGCGGCGGCGTACTTCATGCTCGGCGAAACCAAGGGCACCAGCGCCGGCGGAGCGGCGGAGGCCGGTAAATCGCTGCGTGTTCCAGGAACCAACCCCTTCTTCCCGCTGCTGCATGCGCACCAGGGGAACCGCATGCTCGAACTGATGAAGGGTAGCCCGATGGAGGTCTACCTCATGAACACCGGGCGCATCGGCGGGACGGACAAGGACGAGCAGTCCAAAAAGGTGAAGATCCAGCACTCATCGGCGATCGTGAAAGCGATCGCCGAAAAAACGATCCAGTGGACCAAAGATCCTGATTTTGGCTACCTCGTCGCCACCGGGGTTCCGGGAATCGACGATCTCGATTACCTGCAGCCGAAGAGGATGTACGAGCGGCAGGGGAGATTCGACGAATACAACGAGCTGGTGGCGAAGTACAACCACGATCGGCGTGAATACCTGCGCAAGTGGAAGGGACTCTCGCAAGAGATCATCAAGGCGATCTGACCTGCGCAAGCGCCGGGCGCACCGAGGTCTCAGGTCTCGACGTGCAGAAACATATACAGCGCCGCGATGGCGAAGAGCACGTTCGCGCTCCACGCCGATAGGAGCGACGGCAGGTTGCCGACCTCGCCGAATTTCGTGAAGAGCGCGAAGACCATCCAGTAGACGATTCCGACGATCAAGGCGATGCCGATTCCATACAACGCCCCGCGCTTGCCGATGCGAAAGGCGAAGGGGAGGGCGATCAGAGCCATCACCACGCTGATGAACGGCCACGACGTTTTTTCGTACAGCTTCACCGACAACTCCTCGGCCGCGTAACCCGATTTGCGGATCGTGTTGATGTAGCGGCGGAGCTGCGCGAAGGTCATCTGATCGGGCGATTTGATCTCCGTGGCGAAGTCCTCCGGCCGCTCGCGGTAGAAGAGCCGGATCGGCGTCGTAATCGGCGTATAGACGACCGAGCGATTGTCGGTGAACGATCGCACCCAGCCGTGCTCGAATACCCATCCCTGGCCGTCCCACCTCGCGCGATCGGCGTAGACCCGGCGTGCGAGACGGAAGAGAGTCGGATGCAGCTCGAAGACTTGCACTTGGAAGAGTTGCTTCGCGGTGCGATCGTAGGAAAGAAAGTTGATGATGTATCGGCCCTTGCCGAGGAACCACAGCTTCTGCTGGTTCTGAACCGAGATCGGCCCCTTTCCCTTGATCTTGTTGCGCAGCTGGTCGACACGCTGGTTCGAGTACGGCAGGACATAGTCGAGCATGAAGTATGAGAATCCGCTCATGACCACGGCCAGGCCGACGACCGGCAGCGCGACGCGGTAGAGCGAGATCCCTCCCGACTTGAACGCCGTCACCTCGTTGTTCTTGGAAAAAATCCCGAAGGTGATCAGCGTCGAGACCAGCACGGAGATCGGCAGCGTCCAGTTGACGATCTGAAAGAGAGAAAAGCGGTAGTAGGCGAACACGGTGTGGAAGGGGATCTTGTTTTCCTGGACGTCACCGCTGATCTGCGTGTAGTCGACGACCACCGCCAGCACGGCGACGGAGATGAGCACCAGCGCGAGGGTTTTCAGGAACTCGCGGAGGATGTAGCGGTCGAGGATGTTCGGAAACGTGACGTCGAGCCTGCGGAGGGCTTCCGGCTCCTCCATCTCCGCGGCGGCATCGTCGACGTGTTCGGCGGCGCGCTTGCGCGCGAAAAGCGCCGCGACGCCGGTGATCATCGTCTGCAGAATGTTGGCGGTGGCGCGGCGGCCGGCCTCACGGTTCGCGCGGCCGAGAAGATAGATGCTGATGGCCAGCAGGATGATGTTCGGCGCCCACATGGCGATCCACGGCTGCAGCTTGCCGCTGGCCGCGAGCTGCTCGCCGTTGTTGATCATGATGTAGTAGATCAGGATGATGGCCACGCTGAGCGAGAAACCAGAGCTCCTGCCGCCGCGCCGGTTGGTGATGCCTAGTGGCAGCCCGAGAACGCCGAAGACCAGGCAGGCGAACGGGATGGCGAACTTCTTGTGGATTTCGACATGCGCCAGGTTATAGGTGGCGCGGTCGTGCTTGCTCGAGATGCGCGCCTGCTCGACCAGCTCGCGCAGGTTCAGCTCCCGCAGCGAGCGTGGATAGGTGCCGTTGGCAGCGAGCGGCCCGCGGTCGGGGAGCCGCATCCGCTGAAAGGCGTTGCTGTTGAGATCGTAGCGGTCGGGCCGGCGCGGATCCCAGAAGTGGGTCTCCGCATCGTGCAGATTCAACCAGACCTGCTTGGACGGGAGGATGGATAAGCTGCCGGTCTCGGAGAGGACGATCTTCTGGCTCGAACGCTGGATGACCAGCGGCGCGCCGCTTTCGCCCTCTCGCTGCGCCGCGGCCGCCTGCGCTGCCTGCGCGGGATTGTTCGTCTGCTGCGATTCGTCGGTGCGGCTGTCGGCGACGAAAACCCCTTTCCAGCGGCCGCTGTGCGGCTCGATATCGTTCACGTAAATCATCACGTTTTCGTAATCGTCGTAAAAGACTCGTGGCTTGATCTCTTTTTCGATCGACGAGGTGGTGATCTCCGCCCGCAGCGCCATCAGGCGCGTGTTGCCTTTCGGCAGCAGGACGTTCATCAGATAGAAATTCAGCAGGAAGAACAGAAAGCTGAAGATAAACACCGGCCGGTAAATGGCGCGCGTGGAGATGCCCAGCGCGCGCATGGCGATGATCTCCGAATCCGAGGAGAGGCGGCCGACGGCGATCAGGATGCCAAACAGCAGCGACATCGGGACGGTCAGCACGATGATGTTGGGCAGGGAGAGGAAGAGGAGCTCCAGGACGGTCGACGCCGGCAGCGAGCGGCGGATGATCATGCCGGCAAAGTCGAAGAGCTGCCGCATCAGGATGATGAAGGTGTAAAAGGCGAAGCCGAGGGCGGTCGGCCCGAGCATCTCCTTGAGGATGTAGCGCGTGAGGATCTTCATCGGAGTCGATTCTACGGTGTGGGCGGGAGCTTTCCACAGAGTCTCATAAGAGATATTATGTTAAATCAACCATTAAGCTGATAACTGCTCCCACGGCCACGATCGCCGGCGATCCGCCCCCTTCCGACGAACTCCCATCTCACCCCCCACAGCCCTCACGTGGACGTCCGCAGCGTTCTTCTTCCTTGCGGAGGGACCCCCTGATCGTAGACGTCGAAGCGTCCACGCGCCGGGTGGCGCGCATCAGCATTAGGGCCTTGTTGGCATCGTGATGCGCGGTGCGTGTGGGGGCCTCCCATCACGCGCCGGGGCACGGCACGGCGCAGCCTTGCCCTACTGCAGGCGCTTCAGCAGTTCGCGCAAGGCATCGACGATCTCGCGTTTTTCGACCTTCGGCTTGCGGAACGCGAGGTTGAGCGTGAACGGAAGTGCCTTGTCCTTGAAGTGGAA
>JBGPFD010000103.1:0-11709 GCA_041483175.1 Thermoanaerobaculia bacterium
CCATCGAGAACGATCGTGTACTTGTGCTGTTCCGGCCGAGTCACGGTCTTCGCGTGCGCCCACGCGTGGGCCCCCTCGTGACCTTGCTGATCGACGGGCGTTCCGAGGGCAAAGGCAATCTGTAGCTGCCCACGACCACCGTTGACATAGAAATGAACGAACTTGCCGCTGCGAACGTGCACCGGCTCGGGCATCGCCGCAAGAGTCGTTGGATCGATGCAGGCGATGCCTTGTCCGCCGTCGCCGGGGCAGCCATTCGCCCGGTGCCTGGCGCGATACAGATCGACATGCCGGCAGTTCAAAACGAGAACGAGCAGCAGCATCACCGTGAACAGGATGGGTCTTCGCATGGGCTCCTCCTATCTGTGGGGATTCATGTTGAGAGCGGCTAGTTCCGGGTCACGCGCCGCATCGGCGGCGCTGGATCCGGCGGCGATGGCACGTTGCAGCCAGGCTCGCGCTCCGTCGCGATCGCCGCGAATGTTGGCAATCACCGCGGCCTGATAGAGCGCGCTGGCATTCGTCGGGTCGACCTGAAGGGCCAGCTTGAGTTGCTCTTCCGCGGCGGCGAAGTCGCCTCTCTTGGCCAGGCAGCTCGCGGCGATCGCCCGCGCTTGCGCGTTGTTTGGATTGACGACGATCGTTTCGCGCACCAGGCTGATCGCCCGGGCATACGGCTCGAGCGATCGTGCGCGCTGACCGGGCGCCCAGCGATAGGCGTCGCCCAGATTCGCCCACACCACATACTGCTTCGGTTGTAAGGCCGCCGCCTGCTCGAAGGCCTTGGCGGCGTCGGCGTAGCGCCCGAGGGAGTAGTAGCACGTCCCCAGATTCACGTAACCGCCGCGCGTCGGCTGGATGGCGATCGAGCGCTGGCTCGCACGCAGAGCCTCTTCGTAGCGGCCGAGCGCCTGCAGCGCGCCGGCGAGGTTGGAGTACGCCCGGGGAGCGTCGGGCAGCAGCTCGGTCTGTTTGGTGAAGAGGCTGACCGCTTCGTTGTACCGGCCACGATTGAAGCAGAACCGGCCATAGCGGCCGTACACATCGGGGTAGGCCGGACGGAGAGACATCGCCTGGCGATAGAGCCGATCGGCATCCGCGGCGCGTCCCATCGCGTCGTACGTGTCGGCCAGTCCGAGTCGCGCATCGACCGACTGCGGGCTGAGCGTCAGGGCCCGTTCAAAGGATGCGGCGGCATCGGCGAAGCGCCCGCTGACGCGGCGCAGCTCGCCCACCGTGACGTTGGCCTCGGAGTCGGCGGCGTCGAGCTGCACGGCGCGCTCGGCGTAGACGGCGGCCTGATCGACGAGCGCACGATCGTTCGTCAATAGGTATTTCCGCAGCAAGGCCTTCCCCAGCATGCTGTTGACGGCTGCGGAGTCGCGCTGGTTCGTCAGAAGCGACTCGAGCGACTTGATGGCGCGACCGAGCGATTCCTCGTCCCGGATTCGCTGCAGCAATCCGACCGCCTCGGTGTAGGTCCGCTGATCGGCTCCGCCGAGCGCATTGCCGGCCACCGCCGGTGTGCGCCGCGCGCGCTTGACATTCAACGCCTGCAGCACGCTGTCGGCAACCAGGTCCTCGAGCGAGAAGACGTCGGCGCTCGGCGCGGTGACCATGTCGCCCGCCAGGCGCGCACCGCTCTGCACATCGACGAGCTGGAAGCTGAGCCGGACCTGCTCGCCGCCGCGCTGCACGCTGCCGGTCAGCAGCAGCCCCGCGCCGCGGCGGCGCGCAATCTCGCGCGCATCGGTGCCGGCCGGCGCCGGCGCGCCGTCGAACGGAGCGATCACGTGGATGCCGGGGCCCTGCGCGATGCGCGCGCTGATCATTTCGGAGATGCCGTCGCTGAAAATCTGTCCGTCGGGCGTCCCGCTCAGATCGTGAAAGGGAATCACCGCCAGCGGCCGCACGGGAGCCGGCGATGCGACCGTGGCCTGCTTGCGCGTCAGAAGCATCGTCGCGCCGGTCAGGACGAGAAGGATCGCCGCCACCGCGGCGATGACCGGCAGCCGCGGCGCCTCGATGCGCAGCGAGCGCTGGCTCGATTGCGTTCCCGAGCTCAGCCGGTTGCGAAGATCGCGAAGATCGTGCGCCAGATCGCGCGTTGAGCCGTAGCGATCGAGCGGTGACTTCGCAAGACATCGATCGAGCACCTGCTGCAGCTCGGTGGCCGGTCCGTCGCCGGCCGCGGGCAACGGCGGCGGATCATCGCGGATAATCGCCGCGAGCGTTTCGGGTGCGGTGGCGCGGTCAAACGGCCGCCTGCCGGCGATCATCTCGTAGAGGATCACCGCAAGCGCGAACTGATCGGAGCGGAAGTCGACGCCGCGCCCGCTCGCCTGCTCCGGTGACATGTACGAGGCCGTGCCGAAGACATGTCCCGCGGTGGTCTGCTGCGGCTGTGTCTGGTCGCCGCTGGCGATCGCCAGCCGCACTTTGGCCAGACCGAAATCGAGCAGCTTGACGTAGCCGTCGTGCGAGATCATCACGTTTTCCGGCTTCAGATCGCGATGCACGACGCCCTTCTCGTGCGCGCTCGCCAATACGTCGGCGATCTTCGCCGCTACACGCAACGCCTCTTTCATCGGCATCGGACCGCCGACCATCAGCCCCCGGAGCGTCTGCCCTTCGACCAACTCCATGGCGATGTAGGCGATCGACTCCGCGCGCCCGACGTCGTAAATCGCCACGATGTTCGGATGATTGAGCGAGGATGCGGCGCGCGCTTCCTGTTCGAAGCGGCGCAACGCCTCGGCGCTGGCAATTTCCGGCGGCAGGATCTTCAGCGCCACGTCGCGATCGAGTTTGGTGTCGCGCGCGCGGTAGACTTCCCCCATCCCGCCGGCGCCGCTCGGCGCCACGACTCGATACGGCCCAATCTTGAATCCGGCCTTGAGTGTCAACCGATTGACGGAAGAATATCAGAGGCTATGGCCTTATGGATTTCTTCCGCGATTGCGCCGACCGCAGCCGTCAGGCGGTGATCGCCGTCCGCGATTTCAATGAAACGCGAGCCCTTCCGCAGCGTCCCGCTCTCCTGCCACGATCGCCACACGTCCGCGACGCGCTCGAAGGGGATGCTCTCGTCGTGGCGGCCCATGAGAATGGTAACTGGAACGCGCGGCGGCTGGCGATCGACATCCACGCGCGCCATCCGCTCGAAAAATCCACGGTGGATCGGCACGCGCTCGGCCAGCGCGTAGTTGTAGACGACCATCGGGTCACCGGGCGGAAGTCTCGCCACCCATTGATCGGCGATGCCGAGCGCCGGCGCGATGAGCACCAGCGGCGCCGTGACCCCACGCCGCACGACCTCCAGCGCCACCAGTCCGCCGAGCGAACTGCCGACAACCACCTGCGGCGCCGGCGATCCCGCTTGTAACGCTTTCTCCACCATGGCGTCGAAATCGAGCTTCTCGAACGACGGAACATTCAGGTCGGGCGCATGCAGCTCGATTCCGCGAGGCGCGAGCAGCTCGCGCAGGCTCCGCACTTTCTGGCCCTGAGGAGAGGAGGCGAAACCGTGAAGGTACAGCACTGCGGACATTGATTGATTCTAGACCGCCGGGGAATGAAGAATTTCGAATTCCGAATGAAGAATTCAGAATTCCTCCGACCATTCTTCATTCGACATTCGACATTCGAAATTCTTCATTTTGGGCCCGCGCCTGACGCGCAATATCAGTCGGTCGTACAATCGTGGCAAACTCAGTGTCCAATCTCTCCTTCACCCACCGCTATCTTCTCTGGCTGGTGATTCCGCCGGCCCTGGTGACGATTCCGCTGGCGTTTCTGTTCCTCGAACAGGTCATCAGCCTCCGGCTGGCGACGGCGATCGACATCCTCCTTCTTCTGATTCTCATGTACGCCGTGGCGGCGCTCGTGTACGGCCACGTGCTCTCGCCGGCTCTCCGGCGTCTCGACGAGGTTGATGAAACCTCGGCCTGTCTGGAAAAAACGCTGCGCCTGGCCATCGTGGGCCTCGGATCGGGCGGCGTTCTTTTCATCGTCGTCGCCACGCTGATGGTGATGCCGTCCGTACTCGGTCTGGCGTACTTTGTGGTCGCCGCGTTGATCGTCGCCTTTCCAGGGATCGCCTGGGCGTACGCCTCGGGCAAGCGGCAGCTCGCCGCCCGCGCCCCCGGCGGATACAGCGGCCGCGAGCTGTCGGTCGGCCGCAAGATCGCCATTGTCTTCATCGGCTCGTTCATCATTTCCTCTGCCGCGTTGGTGGAACTCGTCTCCACGAAAGTGACCATCAGCCTCGAGCAGCTCGACCTGGCCTCGTCTGCTGATCGCTTCCAGCGCGTTTTCGAAACGGCGAACGACGCGGCGCAGATCCACGCGCGCATGCTCGACGACCTGCGGCTGTACATCCCCGCCGGTTATTCGCTGCAACTCATCGACCGAAAGGGTCACGTCACCACAACGGGCGAGACGCTGACGGGAGCCGAGGTGAACAGCATCCGCCGCATGCGCAACGGCGACAGCACGGCCCTCGTCTCGCCGCACGTCTTCAAGTTCGGGATGCTGAAGGACGGGTCCATTCTCGTGCTGTCGATTCCGTGGACGCCGTATCGCAACATTCCGGTGCAAATCACGCTCTACACGCTCATCATCGCCCTGCTGACGACGGGGATCTTCAGCGCCGCGGCCTACCTCACGGCGCGCGACATCACCGGGCCGATGCGCGAGCTGCGCGGGCTGGCGGCGCAGATGGCGCAGGGGAACTTCGACGTAGCACCGAAGGTCTTCTCCGACGACGAGGTGGGACAGCTCGCCAACAGCTTCGGCGAAACGCGTGCAAACCTCAGCCGGCTCCTCGGCCGCGTCGGCGGAAGCGGAACGACCATCACCGAGGGCGTGCGCGTGATCACCGGCGGCACGGAGTCGCTGCTGGTGCGCGCACGCGATCAGGCGCAACTGACGTTGAACTCCACCAACTCGCTCGAAACCGTGCGCGCCGGCATCCGCAGCGTCCTGGCGGCCGCCGATACGGTCGCCGGGCTGACCGACGACGCCTCCAGCCGCGCTCTCGAGCTGCAAGCTTCCGCGGAGCAAGTGGCGCGCAGCAGCGATCATCTTTCCCAGTCGGTGGAGAAAACCTCCGCGTCGACGGCGGAAATGGACGCGTCGATGCGCGAGATGTCGCAGCGGACGGACGTGCTGGCCGGCATCGGCGACGAGGTGCTCTCGTTCGTCACGGAGATGGATTCGACGATCAGCGAGCTGCGCGATGCCGCCCAGGCGACGGCGCTGATCTCGCGCCACGTAAGCGAAGACGCGGAAGCGGGCGGCGGTGCGGTGGCGCGCATGGCCGAGGGGATCGACCTCTCGCGCGACCTGACCAGCAGCACCGCGGCGACCATCGACGATCTGCAGCGCAGCGTCGGCCAGATCAGCCAGATCCTCAACGTCATCGAGGAGATCACCAATCGCACCAATCTGCTCGCGCTCAACGCGGCGATCATCGCTGCGCAGGCGGGCGAACAGGGCCTCGGATTCGGCGTCGTTGCCGACGAGATCCGCGAGCTTGCCGAGCGCACCCGGGGATCGACCAAGGAGATCAGCGCCATCATCAAGGCGGTGCAGAAGGGATCGCGCGACGCGGTAGAAAAGGTCAAGAGCGGCGTGGAGCGCGTGGAGGCCAACGTGCAGCTCGCGCAGAACGCCACCTCGTCGCTGACCAAGATCGTGGGCAGCGCCACGCGGTCATATGACATGGCCACCAAGATCTCGCGTGCGCTGGAGGATCAGGCTGCGGCCAGCGGCCATCTGCACGAGGTCACGGCGCGCATGTCCGACCACATCGTGCAGATCAATCGCGCCACGCGCGAGCAGGCGCGCGGCACCGAGCTTCTGGCGCAGGAAGCGGAGCGCGTCCGCGAAATCACCGCGCAGGTGAAGAGCGCCGCCGACGAGCAGTCGCAGGCCGGGCGGGGGATCACCGCGGCGCTGGAGAAAATCGCCGACGACGCACGCGCCATGCGCGACCGGCTCGACGCGCAGATGCGCGAAACCGAGCGAATCGCCGAGGCGGCGAAGACCATGCTGCAGATCGCTCAGGAAAACGACGCCATCGCCCGCGAATTCAACATCACCGTGCAGAACCTCGTGCTCAGCGGGCGGAACTTCGAGTCCGAAGTGGCCCGCTTCCGCTATCGCGGCGGCGAGGGGTGATCAGAACCACGGTTCGTCGGCCGAGGGGCCGTAGATCGCGGGCACCTTTCCGCCGGTCATGCGCACGTACACCGAAAGCTGACCGCGATGGTGAATCTGATCGAAGAGCATGAACCAGAGGAAGTCCATCGCCGGATAATCGGCCGTCTGCTTCGGCCCGGTGAAGAATTTCACCGTGTTCGCCGGCGTCCCTTTCAAAACCTGCAGCTCCCGGGCGATGTCCTCGTGCTGCGCGTCGAACATTTCGAGGATGGTCGACCACGAATCGGGTGCGGGAGGGAATCCGCTGCCGAGGACCTGCTGGTTTCGCAGCGCTTTGAGGATCATCGCCTCTTCGAGCACGAACGTCCATCCCAACTGCCGCGCGTGATTCGAGCGTTCGTGCGGGCGGAATTCCGAATGCTCCTCGGGCAACGCGTGCAGCACTTTGCGCGTGCGCGCGTGCTCCAGGCGATACGCGTCGCGGAACTGCGCGACGGAACTGCTCGCGAACGGCCACGATTGCGCGCTCATGCCGGGTGCGATTCTACTTCGGCCAGCGATGCGCTCAGCCTTTCGTCTCGAATTGCGTCTTCGGCTTCACTTCGCGCAGGCGCTCGAGGCGGAACATCTTCGGGATGACGTCCTTCCCCGACAAGATCTGCTGCGCGGTCATCTCGCCCACGGCCGGCGAGAGCTTGAACCCGTGACCGGAACCTCCTCCGACGAACCAGACATTGCTGGCCCGCGGGTCGCGGTCGATGATCAGATTGCCGTCGGGACTGTTTTCATACTGGCAGACTTCCGCCGAGAGCAGCGGCATTTTCGCGATCTCCGGAAAACGCTCGGCGAGAAACTGGCGCGCGCGCGCGATGCCTTCGGGGGCTGGAGTGCGATTGGCCGTTGTCGGATCGATCGGCCCGCCGCGCGTGTCGTCCGCGATCTTGAACCAGCGGCCCTCGACGCCGGGGATGCCGTAGACGATGCGCTTGCCGAAGTCGATCCAGATCGGAAGATGGCCGGCCAGGTAGCGGTCCGAGCCGGCAGGAGTGCCGAAGTAGTAGACCTCCTGTCGCGTCGGGCGGATCCAGTTGCCGAGGACGTCCGGGAAGAGCTTCCCGAGCCACGGGCCACAGGCGAAGACGTAGACATCCGCTTCCAAACGCGAGCCGTCATCGAGGTGGAGCGCCGATAGCTTGCCGTTGGCGATGGGGCCCGGTTTCACGGCGATCGTCCGATATGTTCCGCCCGCCTTCTCGAAAGCGTCACGGACGGCGATGCAGGCTCGTCGCGCCGACAGCGCTCCTGCGCGGTGCTCGAACCAGACGGATTTGACTCCGCGGAAGTCGATCTGCGGATATTTTCGCGCCGCCTCGGCGAGAGTCAGTTTGTCGACCGGGAATCCGAGCTCATGCAGGATCGGAACGGACGATCGAACGTAGGCGTCATCTCCTCGATGCATCCACAACGCGCCCGTCTCGACATAGAGCGGCTCGCTGGCCGACGCGCCGATCTTCTGCCACAGCTCGAACGCCCGCTTGACCATCTCCACGTAGACACGATCGGCCCCGTAGATCGCGCGGATGACTCGCGTTTTCCCGCCGGAACTCGATCGCGAATTGCCGGGGCCCCACGCGTCGACCATGACGACGTCGGCGCCGAGATTGCGAAGATGCAGCGCCGTCCACCCTCCGAATGCGCCGGCGCCGACCACGGCGATGCGCGGTCGCGACGTCGCAAACAGAGAGCGTGAGTCGAGGAGCGTCGCGAGCGGAACCGCCGCGACGCCCCCCAGGAATGTTCGCCGTGAAAGTGTCAACGCCTCAGAAATTGACGCGCGTGCTGACGCCGAACGTGCGCGGCTGGTTCGTCAGATAGCCGACGCGTCCACGGAATCCGCGCTCGCGGTCCAACGACAGGTGCGCCGTCTCGTTTGTCGCGTTGTTGACAAACAACGCTGTGTCCCACTTGCCTCGCAGCACGCCGACGCGGAGATTCACGATGTTGTACGCCGGCAGCTTCGGATTGAACGTGAACGTGCTCTGCGTCAGCGGACCACCGATGGTGTGCGCGCCGAACGACTGCAGATTCAGAGTGGCAGACGAACAAGGCGGGGTGGCGCCGCCGATGCACGTGAGGTCCTCGTCACCGATCTGCGTGTAGCGATCGCCGACGTACTGATAGGTGCCGGTGACGTAGCCCGCCCAATTGCTGGGCGCGGCCCAGTGATAAGTCGCCGCGGCCGAGGCCTGATTTGCCGGTACCGTGGGCATACGAGCGCCGCTCCGGATGCCGGATACGATTACAGGATTGCCGTTCGCGTCAGGCGCGGTGACGGTGGAACGCAGTTTCGAGTCGGTATGGCTCGCCGAGAATGCGTAGTCGAACTTCTCGCTCGGAGCGATGTCGATCTCCAACTCGGCGCCCGCGCTCCGCGCTTTCGGAACATTGAGAATCAGACGCGAGGAGCACGTACCGGCAGTGACAGTGGCCTGCAGATTCTTGATGTCTGAGTAGAACGCCGCGACATTCACCGAGCCGCGGCCGCCCATGACGCGATTCTTCGAACCAACCTCGTAATTCCACAGGGTTTCATCACTCCAGGTCGAGTGTCCACTGTATGTGACCAGGTCTTGTGGTTGGCAGAGCGGAACGAGGAGCGGGTCGTTGAGTCCGCCGAGCCGGAATCCCTTCGAGAGCTGCGCATACAGGCGGCTCATATCGTTCACTTTGAAATTCGCCATCACGCGCGGCGCGATGCCGTTGGCCTTGATTGAGCCTACGCTGTCATTCGGATCCGAAAAGATCCCGTCGAAAATCTGTGTGCGATCTTCCTTGAAGTCATACCAACGCAGGCCGCCGGTCAGGTCGAGCCGATCGGTGATGGAATACGTACCCTCCCCAAACAGAGCGTACTGATTCAATGTGTACCGCAGGTCTGACTTGTAGAGCTCGTCCGTTTTTGCCAGCTTCGTTCCTGCTGTTGGGATGCCGCTCAGCGCTGTAAATCCGATCACCGGCAGGTTCTGGGTATAGTGCCTGTTATTGTGGGCATAGAACGCGCCGGTCAGCCATTGCAATCCGGGCATACTGCCGGACACGCGCACTTCTTCGGTGAACGCCTTCGCCTTGGTGGCATCGATCAGCGGCGAGTCGAGGGTGTAGACGTTCGCCGGCAGGCCGATGGAGCCGCCGGTGATGCTGGAGGTCAGAGCGCCCGCATCGCGGATGACCAGGATGTCGCGATCGGTATACGACGTGACCGACGTCAGCGTGTTGTTGCCGCCGAGGTTGTATGAGAGGTTCATGTCACCGAGCAGGAACTTGTCGGTCGTGGGCTCTTTGATCTGGGTGAACTGGCGGTGATCACCGAGCTGGACCGCGGGCCGCGTCGTCGTGTACGGATTTCCGAGGATGTTGAACGCATCGATGCGGTTCCAGCCGTTCATGTCCAGTTTCTGGTAAAGGATGCGCGGCGTGATGCTGAGCTTGTCGTTCGGCTTGAAGAGGAACGCCAGGCGTGTGCCGGCGCGGTATCCGTCGTTGACGTCCTTCTTGACGCTCAGGTCGGGCTGCACCGCGTTCATGAAACCGCCATAACGCGTGTAGTAACCGACGACGCGCATTGCGCTGGTGCTGCTCATCGGCACGTTCACCGCGGCCTTTGCGCTTCCACCCACGCCACCGTTCTCGATGGTGTCGGCGGTGAATTCGCCCACCGATTCGGAGTTGCCGAGCTTCGGCTGGTTAGTGATGTACCGTAGCGTGCCCGACTCCGAGCCGGAACCGAACAGGGTGCCTTGCGGTCCGCGCAGCACCTCCACGCGCGACAGATCGAACAGGTCGATGTCGGGCGTAAAGAGCGACAGGGAGATAACCGACTCGTCGAGGTAGACGCCGACCTGCTCTTTCACGCCGGGCTGGTCGCGCACGATCTGGCCGGAGGAGACTCCCCGCATCGCCACCTGGCTCTGACCGGGTCCGAGGTTCTGCACGGTGAATCCGGCCACGTTCTGCGCGATGTCCTCGATGTTCTCGGCGCCGCGATCGCGAAGTTCCGACTCGGTCGGCGCTGCCACCGAGATCGGCACCTCCTGCACCGTTTCCTCGCGCTTTCGGGCCGTGACCGTCATCTCCTCGGTCACCTTTGGCTTCTTCTCCTCTTCGGAGGCCTTCTTCTCTTTGGTTTCCGGTTTCTTCGTCTCTTGAGCGAAGAGCGTGACGCCAGGGCTCGCCAGGCTCAGGATCGCAACGAAGAGAAAGGTTCTCGTCACCAGGTTTTTCATAGTGCCCCTCCGGCTGCAGTTGGACGACTGATTGAATTGATGAGCCCCGATTGTGTCCGAATTGTGACGGGAGGGTCAAGCGTAGGGGGTCAGGTCTTTCCTTTGAGACTACGAAGGAAAGACCTGACCCCTCTACGGGACGACGAATCCGAGCGACGACCAGCTGTCGCCGGTGGTGTTGTCGACCGATGAGCCGTAGGCAATCCAGCTCGTCGACGGCACGCCCGAGACATTCGTGACCGCGATCTGCAGGTTGTTCGCCGGTGGTCCGATCAGCAACACCTGCTGCATCGACAGTCCCGCCACCACGATGCGTTGCAGCTCGATGCGCCCGTCGGCCTGCACCGAGATCTGATACGTCTGCTCCGACGGGTTGAGATTGATGATTCCGACGTTGGTGTGATAGCGGTCGTCGCGCCGCTGCCCGAGGATTCGCACCCCGCTGCTGCTGATGTCGTTGATCGAGATGATGGGGAAGGTCTGCGACACCGTGCCGGAAGACAGGCCAGGCTGATTCGACCAGATGCGTGCCGTCGCGTGCAGTTTTCCGGATGGATCGAACTGCCCGTCGGGCGTGATGGCGGTGACCAGAATGGCGCCGAGATCGGTCTGATTGAGGACATTGGTGACGAAATCCTCGGAACTGACACCGGTCGCTTTGGGGATGACCATTTCGACCGACGGCAGAGTTCCGCCCGATCCGCGCGGGAGCCAGTTGAAGCGCACGCGCTGGTCCGCGTCTGTGCGGTAGTTCACGACATTGATGTCGCTGCGGAAGAACGTTCCATTCGCGCCGGTCACCGCGCCGGCCGCCGGGATCAGCAACTGCGAGGTGCCGGCGCGCTCGGTGGTCAGTTGCGCGGCCGCCGTCACGGCCAAACCGATCGACAGGAGAAAAACCCGTAGATTACGTCCCATGCGAACCATCCTTCTTGTTCTCGCGCTGCTCACGGCATTCTCTCTCCAGGGGAGGGAGATCGCCATTCGCGCAGCGCACGTCCTCGACGGACGAGGGCACGATTTGGGCCAGTTCGCGGTGGTGGTCGACGGGATGAAGATCGTACGCATCGATCCGCGGCCCGCGCGCACGCTGCAATTCTTCATTTTGCATTTGAAATTCGAAATTCGAAATTTGCTTTTGAGGCTGAGATAGACTCCCCGCCATGAAGAACATGAAGGTCGGTGTTCTCGGATCGGGCGATGTCGGCAAGTCGTTCGCGCGCGCCTTCAGCGCGCTCGGGCACGACGTGAAGATCGGCTC
>JBGPFD010000104.1:0-11687 GCA_041483175.1 Thermoanaerobaculia bacterium
CAGCGGACCCTATCGTTCGATGGACTTATGATGCGGTTTTTCGTTGCAAATAGCAATGACAATTCCGTGACTTCCAGACGCGGTTGGGCGAAAAAACCGTGTGCTACCATTCCGGTTTTCCGGAGCCATTCGCCCCATGAAACGAATTGTTTGCTTCCTCGCGTGCGCCTTGGTGTACGCATCGGTTCTTTCTGCGGCAGCGGTAAGCGGGATGGTCAGCTTTATCACCAAACGCGGCCAGCATCCCGTGGTGAACGAAACGCTGGTGTGGCTCGAGCCGGCCAGCGGACGCGCGCCGCGGGTCGCCCGGTCGACATTCCAGATGGTGACTCGCGGAAAGATGCTGATCCCGCACGTCCTGGCGATCCCGGTCGGGTCGACGGTGACCTTTCCGAACGACGATCCGATCTCGCACAATCTTTTTTCACTCTCTTCCAACAACGATTTCGACCTCGGCCTCTATCGAAGGGGAAGCGGGAAATCGCAGAGCTTCGATACGCCGGGGATGGTCAACGTCTATTGCAACGTGCACCCGAACATGTCCGCCGTCATTCACGTGATGGACACGCCGTACTTCGCCTTCGCCGACCCGAGCGGGGCGTACGCAATCCCGAACGTTCCCGCGGGACGATACCGGCTGATCGCGTGGAACGAGCAGAGCGGTCAGACCGAATCGCCGATTGAGGTCACCACGGCCGGAACGGTGAGCGGAAACGCCGCGCTCATGCTCGACAGCCGCAACTATCGCCTGACGCAGCATCTCAACAAACTCGGCAAGCCGTACGAGCCGCCGAGTCTCAAGGACTATTGATTTGACGCCGCAATCGCTCGAACCGCGCTCGTCGTTAGGCGTTACCACCGAGCCGAAACTGAAACGCCCCGCGGTGGAGCAGGCGCGCTTCCCGCTGGTGTGGAAACTGTTCGGCGTCACGGCGCTGCTCATCGTCATCGTGGTGGCCATCGCCGTCGGCGTGACCATTCAACGCGCGAATTCCATCGCGCTTGGCACGGTCAACACCTCGATCTCCGGCGCGGCTCGGCTTTTTCGCGAGTTCGAGCACCAGCGCCTCGGCCGGCTCTCGCTCCCGGCGAAGCTGCTCGGAAATGACCCGAATTTCGTGGCCTATATCCAGCGAGCGCTCGCCGGCGAGCCTCCGGCGGTCATGGCCGCCGGCGCAGCGCCTGCGCCAGAACCGGTCGTCGACCTGGCCAGCATCTCCGACCAGCTCGAGCAGCGACGGCAGTCGTTCGAGAGCGATCTGCTCATCCTCCTCGACGATCAGGGGCGCGTGGTCGCGCGCACCGATCAGCCTGCGCTGACCGCTCCCTCGCACGAGGATCTGTACGAGGAGTCGCCGCTGGTGAAGAAAGTGGTCGACGATGCGAGCGTCGAATCGACCGCCGGCGTTCTTCCCCTCGGCAGCAGGCTGTACGACGCGGCTGTCGCACCGATCGGAGCCGGGGCGAACAACGTCCGCGTCGGCTATCTGGTTAACGCCTACGCCATCGACGACGCCTTCGCCAATCGCATCAGCGAAGGGACGAATGCGGGCGTGATCTTCGTCTCCAAAACGTCGCTGGCGCGTTCCACCAATGCGCCGAGTTTCACCATGCAGCAGATGACCGGCGTCGACCGCGTTCTGAAAACCGGCAAGCCGGTCGCGCCATCGACGCTGCAGATCGAGCGCAACCGCTACGTCATGACCGGCGAACCGCTGACTGCAAGCGGCAGCGCCGTCGGCGCGGCGGTGTTCGTCCGTTCGCTCGACAGCGAGCTGGCGCCGTTCAAGGAGATCGAAAATGCGCTACTGCTCGCCGGAGGCGCCGCGCTGCTGCTGGCGTTCGTCCTTTCATGGCTCATCGCCAAGCGGATGACGCGTCCGATCGAGCAGCTCGCAGGAATCGCCCAAGCGGTCACCGCCGGCGATTACAGCGTGCAGCCGGCGATGGATCGCGCCGACGAAATTGGCATCCTCAGCCGCTCGTTCGCCAAGATGATCAGCGCCCTGCGCGACAAAGCCGATCTGGAAGAGCTCTATCAGGAAATGGCCGCACGCTCGCAGGAGCGCGAAGCGATCTCCGCGCGTGCGAACGAGCCTCCGAAACTCGAAGAAGGAACCGTGGTGGTGACCGATCTGCGCGGCTTACCACCGGTCGGCGACGGAGATCCTGCTCTGCTCGTCGCCGCAGTCGGCAGGGTGATGAAACTGCAGCAAGCCGAAGTGGCGCGGCAGGACGGCGAGGTGCGCGAGATCGAAGGGCATCGCCTGGTCAGCATCTTTCGCGGCGAGCGAGGCGTGCTGCATGCCATCCGCGCGGCGCGCGCGATCAACGAGGAGCTGGCCACGCTCAACGACATGTCGATGTCCATCAGCGTCGGCGTCGCCACGGGACAGTTCGTCACTGGATCCGTGCAGATCGACGGTGAGGGTGGCCTGGCACTTCTGGGCAATGCACCGATGCTGGCGGGCGTGCTCGCCTGGCACGCTCCGAATGGACATGCGTACATTTCCTACGAGACCGCGCAGGCGGCGGGGGGCGAAATCCTCTCCGGCTCCACGCGCGAGCAGGTGCAGCTCAAATGGCTGCCGCAGCCGCTTCCCGTTGCCTCGATGCCGCTGCTGGGCCTGACCACCGGTGTCATGCGCTCCATCGGCGCGACTACCAGCTCCATCCCTACGCTTCGCATGGACGGCACCGAGGCCGGGCCGAGCGCACCCGCTTTTATGGTCGCGGAGATGGCGCCCGGCGCGATGTTCGCCAACCGCTATCATATCGACCAGGTCCTCGGCCGCGGCGGGATGGGAATCGTCTACAAGGCCACCGACACGCACCTCGACGAAACCGTGGCCATCAAGACCCTGCCCGGCGATGTGATGGCGCGTTCCCCCGAGGAGCTGGAGCGGTTCAAGCGGGAGATCCGCCTGGCGCGCAAGATCACGCATCGCAACGTACTGCGCACCTACGACTATGGCGAGGCTGACGGGGTCTACTTCATCAGCATGGAATGCGTCCGCGGCTATACGCTTGCCGAGCTGATGGAAGAAGCCCCCGGCCATCGGCTCGCGCCGCGCGTGACCCTCGGCATTGCGCGGCAGATCTGCCGCGGACTGCAGGCGGCGCACGAGCAGGGGATCATCCATCGCGACATCAAGCCGCAGAACGTGCTCATCGATCACAAGGGCGAAGTGAAGTTGATGGACTTCGGCATCGCGCGCATGGCCGAGGCGAAGGAAGGAATGACCCAGGCGGGACTGATCGTCGGCACGCCGCACTACATGAGCCCCGAGCAAGTGCAGGGCAAACAGCTCGATCCGCGCAGCGACGTCTACTCCATGGGCGTGCTGATGTACGAAATGCTGGTCGGGCAGAAACCGTTCGCCGCGCCGTCGCTGACTGCCGTGCTCACCGCGCACATCACCGAGATTCCGAAGCCGCCGGTCGAAGTGCGGCCGGAGATCGGCCGGGAGATCAATTCGATCGTGGTCCGCTGCCTTGCCAAGGCGCCGAAAGATCGCTACGCCGACGCCGCCGCGCTGCTGCACGATCTCGATCAGCTTCAGGTCGGCGCCGCCGCCGCTGCCTGAGGTTTCCCAGGTGTGGCGGCGGGCGCCCTCGCCCGCCGCTCGAGCGGCCAAGGGCGGCCGCTCCCACACTGCCTCATTTCCAGATGGAATCGAGCAGGGGAGCTTTGAAGTAGAGCTTCCCGACCTTGAGCGCTTCTGTCTCGCCGGCATTGTTCGAGAAAAAACTCTTCAGACGTACGAGCGGCAGCTTTTTGTAGTGGCTGAAATTCAGCTCGATGTAGAGTGGTGTGCCTGCGATGGAGCGAAGCGCGCGCGCCGTACCGGGCGAAATGCCGCGCACCAGCTCCTGAATGATGGCGCGCAACTGCGGCGTCTCCGGGACCGCCGTGGTGGTCCAGACGTCGATCCACGCCTGCGGGCCGTACGTCAGCCGCGTGCGGCGCGCGTCAATGCCGCGCACTTTTCCAGCCACCGGCGGTTCGGAGGAGGGCGTCGCATTCATGATCCCCGGTTCGACCGAGGCCATTCTGCGCAGGACTGCGCTGATGTCGGCGATCGGCATGTCGGTGTACATCCTCCCCAGCGGGTTCTCCACGGTGATCGTCGACGTTCCGTTGCGACTGAATCCGTTCAGCCAGAACGTTTCTGCGCGAACACCGCCCGGATAGAGGTGCAATGTCACCGTGCCGAACTTCGCCAGGAAAGGAAAAGGAGTTGCAGGGTTGGCTTCGAGTTCGATGTGGTAGGGGCGGGAGGCGGCGGAAGCGGTGGAGGTGAGCAGGAGAAGCGCGAGGAGGAACCGGCGGGGCATGAACGCGATTGTAGTTGAATTTCGAATTTCGAATTTCGAATGAAGAATTAAGAGGCCCCCCCGTCCCTTGTTCTTAATTCTTCATTCGAAATTCGAAATTCAATAGAACGCGGCTGATTCGCCGCCCGTTCAAATCGATTTGATCGTGTTCAGAACGTGGAGTCGAGAAATGGTCGCAGCTTTTTCGACCGCGACGGATGCCGCAGCTTACGCAGCGCCTTCGACTCGATTTGACGGATGCGCTCGCGCGTAACGTTGAACGAGCGGCCGACCTCTTCGAGCGTGTGCTCGGAGCCGTCGCCGACGCCGAAGCGCATCTTGAGCACCTGCTCCTCGCGCGGCGTTAGCGTGCGCAGCACCTTGTTGGTCTGCTCCTTCAGGTTGGCCACGATCACGTGATCGATGGGCGAGATCACGCCGCGATCTTCGATGAAATCGCCGAGATGCGAGTCTTCCTCTTCGCCGATCGGAGTCTCCAGCGAGATCGGCTCCTGGGCGATTTTCATGATCTTGCGCACCTTGGCCACGGGCATGTCCATGCGGTCGGCGATCTCTTCTGCCTGCGGCTCGCGCCCCAGCTCCTGCACCAGCGCCCGTGAGGTGCGGGTCAGCTTGTTGATGGTCTCGATCATGTGCACGGGGATGCGGATGGTGCGCGCCTGATCGGCGATCGCGCGGGTGATGGCCTGCCGGATCCACCACGTGGCGTACGTCGAGAACTTATAGCCGCGGCGGTACTCGAATTTCTCGACCGCCTTCATCAGGCCGATGTTCCCTTCCTGAATCAGATCGAGGAACTGCAGCCCGCGGTTGGTGTATTTCTTGGCGATGGAGACTACCAGGCGGAGGTTGGCTACGATCAGCTCCTGCTTGGCCTGATCGGCTTCCTCTTCGCCTTGACGGATCTCGCGAATGGTCTTCTTCAGCTCGTCGTGTGTGGTGCCGTAGAACGACTCAAGCTCGCGCAGCTTCTCCTGGTATTTCTGCAGCCGGCGGCGGTAGAAATCGCGGCGGGTCTTGTCCTTTTCCCGCTTCAGCGCCGCTTCGTCCTTCCGGATCATCGACGCGCTCTGCGACAGCTCGGTGTCGATGTCTTTCAGCTTGTTGATCATCCGGTTGCGCGTCTGCGGCGTGAAATCGATCTGCCGCAGCTCGCTCGCCAGATCCTGCTCCAGGCGATCGACTGCCCTATGGCGGGTGGCGATGACGCGCTGGCTCATCTTCTTCGATTCGCCGAGCTTGGTCTTGGCGTCCTTGACCCGTTTGTCGAGCCGAGCCACCTTCTCGAAGATGGCCATGATGTCGTTGATCTTGTTGACCGTGCTGGCGGGCATCGCCGCGACGTCGATTTCGTCCTCGTCGTCGGGCATCGCTAGATCGATCATCTCCTTAATGACACGGGTATCTTTCTTGGCGCTCTCGAAGATCTTGAGGATCTCCTCGAGGATGATCTGGTTGTGCGACAGGGCCTTGTAGACCTTCCGCTCGCCCTTCTCGATGCGCTTGGCGATGTCGACTTCGCCCTGCCGGTCGAGGAGCTTGACCGTTCCCATCTCGCGCAGGTACATGCGGACGGGATCGTTGGTTTTATCGACGATCCCGCTGGATGCGGCGATGATGTCGGCCTGCACTTCCTCGCGCTGGTCGACTTCCTTCTCCTCGAGCGTGCCGTCGATGGTCATCGTCCCCTTGCCGGCGGGAGGGGTGATCTGCTTTTCAGCGTCTTCGACCACGTCGATTCCGAGATCGTTGAAGCGTATGTAGATCTCGTCGAGCTCTTCCGGAAGGCTGGTTACTTCTTCAGGGAGGACTTCGTAGATTTCGTCATAGAGCAGGAATCCCTTTTCCTTCCCCAGGGCAATGAGCTGCTTTACCTCCACATACTTTTCTTCGACGCTCAAGTCGCCAACCCCTTCTTCGAGATTTGTGGATTCCTGCTGGAGATTCGCACCGCGAAGGCGTGTCGTCATCTCTTCAGTCGCTCCTGACAGCTCGTCCGGCCTCGGTTCGAGGCCTCATTTCGAGGACACTCGCGTAATCGCCACAGGACGATAATTATTTCAGCGCGCTCGACATACGGAGCAGGTCGCGGCGCTCGACCCACAGTCTGGCGACGCGATCCTCATCCGCGGATCGCTCCGCCTCGACCAGTTCCCGCTGGATTTCCTGTGTGCGCCGCTCGATGAAGCCTTTCTGCATCGGGATCAGGACCTCGTCCAGACGGGCAAGTGCTGCCTCGTCGAGGTCTTCCGTGAGCGTCACCTCAGAGAGCAGGGTCAGTTCGGCCTCGCCCTTAAGATGGGTCGCCATTTGCGAATAATCAATAGCAACGGCCCCTGCGGCCCCATTTCTTATGATCGAAAAGAGTGTTTTGCAGGCTGGATCGGTAAAAAATCCCTCCTGAATCGCCCCCACACTGGCCTGCGGGATCCGCCCTTGAACCAGTGCAGTCAGGATGAACTTTTCGCCTGTCGGGATCGCCCGTGATGGCTGCCGCTCGGCCGGAGCGCTGGCTCTTCCCCGCACACGCGACCAGATCGATTCGAATTCGAGCCGGAAGGCGTCGGCGATCCGCTGAGCGGCGTCGTTGCGAATCACCGGATCGGCCACCGCGCTCAGGAGGGGGATGAATCGGTCGATCCGCTCCGCTTTCTCCCGACCACTCAACATCTTGACCTCTCCGGTCCACTCCTTGAGCCCGAACTCGAAAATGTCGGTGGCGTTGCCGAGGAGCTCCAGAAAGCGGTCGACGCCGTGCTTCTGGACGAGCGAGTCGGGGTCCTTTTCGCCCTGCAGATCGAGCGCCAACACGGTGAGCCCGGCGGCCAGGAGGATGGGAGCGGCGCGGAGGGTGGCGTTTCGGCCGGCGTCGTCGCCGTCGTAGGCGATGACCACGCGCGTGGTGAAGCGGCGGAGGAGGGACGCCTGCCCGCTGGTCAGCGAGGTGCCCATGGAGGCTACGACCCCCGGCACGCTGGCGTGATCGAGAGCGATGGCGTCGAAATACCCCTCGACCAGAATGGCGCGGTCGATGCGGCGCATGGCGTCTTTCGATCGGTGCAGGTTGTACAGTAATCGCGATTTGTTGAAGAGGTCGGAGTCGGGGGAATTGAGGTACTTCGGTTCGCTCCCATCGAGCGATCGCCCGCCGAAGCCGACCAGCGCGCCGGTCTCCCGGTGGATCGGGATCATCAGGCGGTTGCGGAAACGATCGTAATAGCCGGTGCCGCTTTTGCGTGGCATGACCAGGCCCGCCGACTCCAGCGTCTTCTCACCGTACTTCCGCGCCAGCCGGCTGAGGACGTAGTCCCAGGAATCGGGGGCGTAGCCGAAGCCGTACTTCTTGCGGATCTCATCGGGAACGCCGCGCTCATCGAGATAATGTCGCGCCGCGTTCTCGCCCCATTCGAGAGCCTGATGGAACGCCGCGGAGGCGTCATCGATGATCTCTAGGAGGTCGTCCTTGTCGCTCTCCTTCGATGTCTTGCGGCGTCGCGGGAGCTCGATCCCGACGCGTGCCGCGACGTGCTCGACCGCCTCGGGAAACGTGAAGCGCTCCGTCAGCGCGAGAAACTTGAAGACATCGCCACCCGTTCCGCAGCCGAAGCAGTAGAAGAGCCCCTTGTCGCGGTCGACGTGAAACGACGGCGTCTTTTCGCGATGGAACGGGCAGAGCCCCTTGTAGCTCTTTCCAGCAAGCTTCAGCGGTGTCACCTGCGAGACGAACTCGACGATGTCCGCCGCCGAGCGGACTTGCGCGATCACGCTGTCGTTCAGGTCTACGAATGCCATTCAGATAAGTCCTGAGTCCTGAGGGCTGAGTCCTGAGTTCACCTGCTCAGCACTCAGGACTCGGCACTCAGGACTTACTCTTCGAGTACGGCGACGGTCGCACCGTCTCCTCCTTCATTCTCGTTTCCCGGGCGCCATGATTTCACGGCGGGATGCTTGCGCAGATATTCTCGCAACGCTTTGCGGAGCGCGCCGGTTCCGAATCCGTGGATGATGCGCACCGCCTGCTTCCCTTCGAGCAGCGCGCGGTCGAGAAACTTGTCTGACTCCTCCAGGGCCTCGTCGACGCGGTGGCCGATGAGGTTGAGCTCGGCGAAGGTAGGGACGACATCGTTCGTTCTCTGAAGGGCCGCGATCCCCCGCGGCCTGGCCGCCGGGGACGGCGGCCCTCCAGCGAGCGGTACGAGATCCTTCGCATCGACGGTCATCTTCTTCCCGCCGACGTTGAGCACGGCCTTCGAACCTTCGACGGAAATCACCTCACCGCGCACTTTGAACTTCCGATGTTCGGCGTGGTCGCCGGCGCGGACTTCGCGGGTTTCAGTAGCAAGAAACTCGAGGGCAGTGTCGATCGGCCTGGTCAACGTCTTGACGACTTCGCGCGCATGCACCTGGCCGCGCGATTGCCGCAGATTGTCGATCTCTGCCGAGAGTTGATGGGAGACGTCGTCGCGCAGCCTTTCCAGCTCTTCGCGGTACGAGCTGCCGGCGCGCGCCTTCTCGCGCTCGAGTTTCTCGCGGGTGAGCGCGAGCGCGGAACGTTCGTCCTCGAGGTCCTGCCGCAACCGCGCAAGGTCTTTCTCCTGTACCAGCACATTGCTCATCTTGTCTTGTAACTGAGCGACAAGCTGGTCGACGCCGGCGTAGCGCTCGCCGAGGCGCTCGCGCGCGCGCGCCACAATGGGCGAGGGGAGACCGATCATCTGCGCCACTTCGATCGCCCGGCTGCGCCCCGGAATTCCGGTGATCAACCGGTACGTCGGGTGACCGGTCGCCGAATCGAATTCCATCGACGCGTTCACCACGCGGCGATCGTCCATGGCGAAGCTCTTCACCGACGAAAGATGCGTCGTTACGATCAGCAGCGAGCCGCGTTCGAGGAAGTGCTCGATGACCGACGCGGCGAGCGCGCCCCCCTCTTCCGGATCCGTTCCCGAGCCCAATTCATCGAGGAGCACCAGCGACCGCTCGGTCGCTTCGGCGATTACCCGATTCAGCCGCACGAGAGAGGCGGAAAAGGTCGAGAGATGTTCGAGCACGCTCTGGTCGTCGCCGACGAGGATGTGGATGGCGTCGACAATGGGGATGTCGCAGCCGTCGGCGGCGGGGAGCGGAAGGCCGCTCATGGCCATGGCCACGAGCAGCCCCGTGGTCTTCAACGCCACTGTCTTGCCGCCGGCGTTCGGGCCGCTGACGATCAGCGCGGTCGACTGCCGGTCCAACTCGACGGTGATCGGAACGATGGCCTGCCCGCTCGGCTGCTCGCCGAATGCCTCCTGCCGCGCCGCGATGAGCCGTTCGTCGAGCAGCGGGTGGCGCGCATCGATCAGGCGGATGCGGTGGTCGGCATTGAACGACGGCCGGCTGGCGCCCGCCGCATCGGCGAACATCGCGCATGCCTGCAGCGCATCCAGCTCGGCCGCGACGCCGGTGGCGGCGCGAATCTCCGGCGCGGCATCGGCGATGAGCTGCGAGATCAGGCGTGTGATGCGGGCGATCTCTTCACGCTCCTGCAGCAACAGCTCGGCGAGATCGTTGTTGAGCTCCATGGCCTGCATCGGCTCGATGAACACCGAGGCGCCCGATCCGCTCCGCTCGTGCAGGATTCCGGGAATCGCGTTGCGGTGATCGGTCCGGACGGGAATGCAGTAGCGGTCGCCACGCAGAACGATGAGCGGTTCCTGAATCGCCTCGCCGTGGCGGTTCATGATCTCGTTGAGCAGGCGTTGGACAGCAGAGCGCTTCTGCTGCACGCGCTGACGGATCGCGCGCAACTCGGGCGAGGCTTCTTCGCGCAGCTTGCCCTCGCGCGTGAAGAACTTGTTCAGCTTGCTCGAGAGCTCGTCGAGCTGCGGAATGCCACCGGCGATTGCCGTGAGGCGCGGATAGACGTCGGTGCGCACGCAGGTTTCCCGCAGCGCCTGTGTGGCGCGGACGGCGCGGAGAATCTGCCATGACTCTTCGAGCTCCAGCAGCGAGTCGCGGTCGAGAAGAGGAGCGACGTCGGACAGCCCCGCGAGCGGCAGCAGGCCTTCCGCCTGGATGAAGCGGCGCATGTCGGCGAGGTCTGCCTGGGCGGCTTCGCACGCCGCAAGGCTGGTGAGGGGCCGCCGACGCGCGACGGCATCCTTGCCGAGCGAGCTCTTCGCCTCCAGCGCGATGAGCGCAAGCACGCGGTCGAATTCGAGTTCGCTTAGGTGCAGGCGGACGGTCACGATCAGTTGCCGGTTACCACTTGCCGGTTGCCAGTCCCTATTTTGGCAACCGGCAACCGCAAGCCGGTAACCAATAACAAGAAGGACCCGCGTTCCAGCGGGTCCCTCGGTGCATTGCCATGATTGTCAGAATTAGTATCCGGTGCGGCGTTCTTCGGCGAGTTTTCGGAGCACTTTCTTGCGTGCGGCGATCGCTTTTCTCTTCCGTTTTGTGCTCGGCTTCTCATAGTGCTGTCGCTTCTTCAGCTCGGAAAGGATCCCCGACTTTTCGCATTTCCGCTTGAATCGGCGGAGTGCGTTTTCGAACGACTCGTCCTCTTTGACGTGTACAAGAGGCATCCTGAATCCCCCCCTTCTCTCTGAAGCTGCGATCGGCCCCCGTGGGCCGAATCATTCTATGAACCGCATTCAGCGCGGTCAACGCTCGTATCAACGGTGGGTGGCGAAACTCCATTCCGCGATCCTCAGAATTCAACGAAATACCTGAGTCTACACTAGTTAATCCTGTTAACACTTTAAAATAACGTTTTTCGTCTCATGCGGATGCCGCCAGATACGATGCGCGCCGTTTCGGAGGTCCTCAGCATGAAGCGAATCGCTTTTCTTGCGCTGCTTGTGCTCAGTTTGTCGAGGAGGGGAGCCCCTGACGGAGCAGGTGTCCAACGCCGCCGAGGACGCTGTCGTTCCTGATGTGGCAGTTCAAGTAGTGTTGCCGGTAACGTTTACGCTGACAACAGGTGCTCGATGCGGGAGATGATCGCGTCGAGGGCCACCTGATTCTCGCCCCCCTCGGGGATGATCAGGTCGGCGTACCGCTTTGACGGCTCGACGAACTCTTCGTGCATCGGTCGCACGGTGGTCAGATACTGGTCGACCACCGACTCGAGCGTGCGGCCGCGCGTCTGGACGTCGCGCACCAGTCGGCGCATGAAGCGAATGTCCGCCGGCGTGTCGACGAAGAGCTTGATGTCGATGCGGCGGCGCAGCTCCGGTTCGGCGAGCACGAGGATCCCCTCGACGATGACCACGCGCCGCGGCTCGACGCGCTGCGTGTTCGACCGGCGGGCGTGCGCGGCGAAGTCGTAGACCGGCACGTCGACGGACGATCCCTTCGCCAGCACG
>JBGPFD010000105.1:0-11641 GCA_041483175.1 Thermoanaerobaculia bacterium
CGGTGGTGAACGGCGCGAAACTCGCCTCGATCGGCCCGATCACCAGCGAGGCGATCCGCCGCCAGAACCGTCAGCCGGACGCTGAGGCGTCCGCGGCGACGGTGGCATCGCTGCGCGATGTGGTCGTGCGCATGCTGTCGCGGTGACCGACCGACCCGAACAAGTCGCGGCTCGAGCGGCTCCGTTTCGCGCTGCGGCGCGACCGGTCGGCGATCGCGTTTGATCACCTCCAGGCCCGCGTGCCCGCGACGAGCGAGGTGGTGCCCCTGCTGGAAGCGATGGTCCGAATCCTTCAAACGTAGCGCCGGCTCTCAGCCGGCGCCAAACCGGCTGGAGAGCCGGTCCTACGTCACGGAGGCGGCGCCACGCTACACTCGCGCCCGGATGGGCGAGCGACGGCTGCTCGACGACGTCACCGGGGGGCTCCTGTGGGTCGCTTCGTTTTGCTTTGCCTGTGGCCTCTTTTTCTGCGTCGCGCTCGCATTTCGCAACCTTCCCCCCACACCGCCGGTAGCCATCGGTGCGGTCACCATCGAACACGCCTCGAAGCTGCGCGACTACCTTACGGCCGCGCTCTTTTTCGTCCTCGTTCCGCCGCTCACCGTCTGGTTCCGGCGCACAGGGTCCCGCATCGATGCGCATTACCGACGGTCCGTGACCGCGGAGCATCAGACGCTGGCGTCGATCCTCTTCAGCATTCCGTATTTCGTGTCGCCCGCGCTCTACCTGACGACCGGAAAAGTCGGATGGGTGCTGCTGCTGCCGCTCGCATTGTCGAACGCGGCGCCGCGCGCGCTCGCGTTCGCTGACCAGAGGATATGGGTGCGGCGCCTGCTCCGGCCGGAGATGCGCCCGTTTCACGCCCTGATCCTCACCGCGGGGATGTCGTGGATGCTCTTCCGCTACCTCGTGGTGTGGAAGCGGATCGCGCACATCCCGACGCTTTTTCTGGAGCTCGTGTTTGTCGCGCTGTTCCTGGCGATCTTTCTGATCGGCGCCGTGTACGTCGCGCTCCTGGCGAAGCTGCTGTTCGGCGCGGACGTCGAAATGATCGTGCGACGCATCGCCATCGGCATGTCGCTGCTCGTGCTGCTGCCGATTGTCGCGATCCTCTGGGTGCCGACGCCGCATCCGGCGATCGTCGTCGTCCTTGCGCTGCTGCTGGTGGCGCTCATCGCCATGCGCATCCGGCGACCGCCCGACGAATCGACGGCGTGGAAGCTCGCCGCCTGGCTGCTCGTGCCGGCGCTGTTGTACTGCCTGAGTTACGCGTCGACTGCCCAGCTTTCGCAGTGGATCGATCTGTTCCACCGCGGCGAGTCGATCGGGCCGGCGTCCGATTATCTCCGCGGAAAGGTGCCGTATCGCGACGTCTTCGTGCTGCATGGCATGCTGGAGGACGGGCAACTCGACGCCTGGCTGATGCAGCTTTTCGGGCGATCGGTCGAGGTCTCCGTCGAGCAGAGCGTGGTCCTCGGCGGGTTCCTCGCGCTCTCGCTCTGGTACCTCGGCATCGTGCTGTTCGAATCGATTCCTCTCGCCATGCTGGTGGTGGCCATGGGAGCCTGGACTACCGCCGAAAACAACCGCACGTTTTTCCAGGTGGCCGCCGTTGCATTTTTCTGGCATGGACTGAAGCGGAATCGTCGCGGATCGTTGCTCGCCGCCGGCGTCCTCTCCGCCATCGCGCTCTTCTTCAGCTACGAGATCGGGCTGTATTCGATCGCCGGCGGTCTGGCCGCGATCGCCCTGCTGGCTGTCACGGCGCGCCGCGCGGACGCGCCGCGATTGCCGCTCCGCAGCGCGCTCCTTTTCTTCATCCTGGGGATGGCCCTCGGTTCGGCGCCGTTTCTGATCTATCTCGGGATGCACGGGGCGGCCGGCGACTTCTTTCAGACGTCGTTCGTGACGATCCCTCGAATCATCGACGCTGTCTGGTCGCTGCCATTTCCCGATCTGGTGTCGACCTTCCGCAGCGATCTGAATCTGCACACATTGGCGGATTTCATCCTTTACGAGAAGTTCCACCTGATCATCAGTCCGCTGGTGATCGTTGTCGCCGCGGCGTACTGCATCCAGCGATGGATCCGGCGCCGCGCCGATCGCACCGATCAGGCGCTTCTCGTTCTGACAGTGTTCGCAGCCGTCGCACAACGCACCGCGTTCGGACGCGCAGAGTTCCGGCATCAGTATTTCGCGGCTTTTCTCCTCGGGCCGATGCTGGCTCTCCTCGCCGTAATCCTGGCGCGCCGCCTGCGGCAGATCTGGTCCGCAGGCAATCCCGATGCACGCGCGTTCATCGTCGCCGTGATCGTCGCCGCCATTCCGGGGATCGCCCTCCTGTTCTGGGTTCCCGATCTCGTGAACTCGCGGGTCGACGACTTTCGCGGATATCAAGGGCGCGTGCTGCGCCCGTTCCGCGACGGCGCCGCGGAGGCGGTGAACGATCGCATCCGCGCCGTCGTGGCGCACGTGCAGGCATTAACGAAACAGAACGATCCGATCTTCGATTTCTCGAACCAGCCGGCGTTTTACTTTTTCGCCGATCGGCCGAATCCGACGCGCTTTTATCAGGTGCCGATCCTCTCGCCGCCGGCGTTTCAGGCAGAAACGATCCGCGCGCTGGAGCGCGCCAGCCCGAAGGTTGTGCTGCGGCGCTCGCCGGAAGGCTTCGACGTCTTCGACGGCGTGCCGAACAACGTTCGCGCGCAGGCTGTCGCGGCCTACCTCGACGACTGTTACGAGTTCTACCGGAACGCGCGCGGCGTCGAAATCTGGCGGCGGAAGCCCGCCGCAACTGCCGCGCCGCTCGCGAATTACCTCCGACGGATCGCGCTCCCCGGAAAGAACGAACTGGTGAATCCCGGCTACGCGCGCCAGGTCTTTCCGGTGGTCGGCAGCGGACCGGGCATCGGCGGAGCCTACTGGCAGTCGGACCTGACGATGCACAATCCGTCGCACGAGCCGATCAGCGTGACGCTGCGCTACGTCTCCGCTGACCGGCGCATCGATCGGCGTGTCGTCCTCGGCGGAATGCGGACGATTCGCTTGGACGACGTCGTCCGCGCCTGGTTCCAGATGCCGGAATCGACCGGCTCGCTGTGGATGGAGTTCGTCAACGGCCGCGCGCCGGTGGTTGTCATGCACACGTGGGACTCGGCGCACGATGCGCATGCCAGCATCGAACCGCCGCTGACGATGAGCGATGCTGCGAGCGCGGGCAGCGCCACTCCGGAGCTGGCCGTCATCGGCATGCCGTCCGCGCCGCCGCAGGGAAGGCGCATCAATATCGGCGTGGTGAATGTCGGTGATGTTCAGGCGACTTTCCGCATCATCGCGCGAGCGCGCAATGGCGCGACCATCGGACATCCGATCGAAAACGTCATCGATGAAGACGGCGTCTGGGTCATCCACGACGTCGAGTCGGAACTCGGCGCGAAAATCGATGAGGGGGCGATGATCCGCGTGGCAGTCGTCGTCGGCACCGGCGCGGCGTACGCCAGCGTGGTTCACGCCAACGGCGACGTGCTGAACATCACCGCGGTTCCGGCACAGGCAAAATGAAGATCGTCGAGTTACCCCAGTCATGGGGTGGCCGTGCGCTGATCGTCGCCGACGTCGACGATGCGGACTCGTGGTTCACGCCGGGCGAGCTGGCGGTCGTGCGATCGTTTCCACGCGAGAAGCGGCGGAACGAATGGATGTTGAGCCGGATCGCGGAAAAAATTCTTCGGCAGCGAGGCGCGATCGGCTCGAACGTCTCCTTCTCGCACTCAAGGCCGTACGGAGCGGCGGCCGTCGATACCCATCCTGTCGGCTTCGATGTCGAGCGCATCCGGCCGATCTCCGAAAACGCGGCGCACCTCTTCCTCACGAATGAGGAAATCGCGGTGATGCAGCACTGCACGATGGCGCACCGCATGCTGCACTTCTGGAGTGCGAAGGAAGCGCTCTGGAAACAGCACGGAGGAGCGGTGCCGACGCTGAAGACAATTCCGCTGCGGTTCGAACGCGTGCTGCCCGACGGATTGCGTTTCGCCAGCGTAGAAACCTATGCCGGGAGCGACTTCATCGCCGCCCTGACAACGTAGCGCCGGCTCTCAGCCGGCGTAGAGCCGCCTGAGAGGCGGCTCCACGTCACGCTCCCCATTTCTTGAGCAGCGCGCGCGCATCGTCCTGCGCTGCTGCCTGCTCCACTTCGTACTGCGGATCGTTCGGCGTGGAGAGCGCTTCGCGGAGCATCTTGATCGCCTGAGGCTTCGTGTCGGAATTCGCATCGACCATCGCCTCGGCCAGGAACACCTGGGTGATCTTGTTCGTCGGGTCGATCTTCAGCGATTCATTGAGAAAGCGGACGGCTTCCTTGTCGGAGGCCCAGCCGGTGATGAAGATGACGTGCGGAGTCTGATTGTGCAGCCGGCCGAGGACGCGGGGAGGGCCGCCCCCCTCGAGCTTCGGATCGATGAGCATGGCGACGGTCGCTTCGCGCTTGATCCGGTCGGCCGCTCCTTGACGCACGGCGGCCAGCTTGCCGTAGGCGAGGGCCCACTCGCCCCAGTTCACCGAGTCCCAGAAGTAGACCTCCGCGGCGCCGGGGACCGTGCGCGCGACATCGGCGACTTGCTTCTCCGTCGCCTTGCTGATCGATTGCAGCCCCTTCGCGGTGAGCTGCCGGTCGACGACCACGAACGCTTCCTCTCCGGCCGTTTTTGCCTGCGCGTAGACCTTTTTCTTTTCCTCGTTGTTCGCTGCCACATACGCCCCTTTGAAACGGATCGCGCGCAGGAGTTTCCATCGAGCCTCGATGTCATTGGGGTTCTGCGTGACCGCGCGCTGGTAGGCGGCGATCGCCGCTTCAATCTGTGCCGGCTGCGCATGCCCGCTCTGATGTCCCTCGGAGCGGCGCGCCCACTGCGGGTCTCCCTCGGCAATCTGTGCCGGCGTGGAAACTGCTGTCGCCATGAGGATCGCGGAAGCCACGATGATGTTTCGCATGCCGCGATTCTATGCTATGGAGCCGGGGTGCGGGCGGCGCCTGAACGCCGATTCGCGCGCCATTCTTCTCCAGGCCTCCTCGTCTAATGCTCGGGGTGACACGACTACAATTCACACCCGTTGCGCCTGATTTTCTTTGGCACGCCCGATTTCGCCGTCCCGACGCTGGAGGTGCTCGCGCGCGAGCATCAAATCGCGCTGGTCGTTGCGCAGGCCGACAAGCGCGCTGGCCGCGGCCTGCAGCTGCAGTCGCCCGCCATCGCCCACAAAGCGAAGGAGATGGGACTTCGCCTCTCGCAGCCGGGAAGGGTCCGGGAGGTCCTCGACGAGGTCGCTGCTCTCGGGCCGGATGTGGGGATCGTGGTGGCATACGGCAAGATCTTGCCGGCCGCGCTGCTACAAATCCCGCGGCACGGTTTCCTGAACGTCCACGCATCGAAGCTGCCGAAGTACCGCGGGGCGGCGCCGATCCAGCGGGCGATCGAACGTGGTGAGAGCGAAACCGGAGTGACCATCATGCGCGTCGACGAGGAGCTCGACCACGGTCCCGTGCTGTCGATCACCCGGACGCCGATTGATCCGGACGAGCACGCGCCGTCGCTTGCCGGCCGTCTGGCGCGGATGGGAGCGGCCGATCTGCTCGGGGTGATTGCCGCTCTCGACGAGTACGCGGAAATTCCGCAAGATCACTCGAAAGCAACGTACGCGTCGAAGATCGAAAAAACGGAAGGGGAGATCCGCTGGAGCGACGCGACGGCGACGATTTACAACAAATATCGGGCGTTCGATCCGTGGCCGGGCGTTTTCACGGGGGAGTTGAAGCTGATCGAGATTGCGCCCGCCGCAGGATCGGGAGAACCTGGGATGGTTCTGGCCATCGATGACGGCGTCACGGTGGCTACGGGCGACGGCGCGATGCGTCTGATCGTCGTACAGCGCGCGGGGAAGATGCGGCAGCGCGCCGTGGAGTTTGCCCGTGGCGCCGGCTGGCGCGTCGGAGCACGCATCGGATGACGGAACCCCTCATCCGCCCCTTCGCCTTGCTCAGGGGCACGTTCTCCCCGCCAGCGGGGCGAAGGTTCTCTAATCTCCCTCGCCCTGCGCAGCAGGGAGAGGGTGGCGCGAAGCGCCGGGTGAGGGGCCGATGACCGAGCGCGAACGCGCGTTCCAGCTCCTGCAGCGAATCGAGCGGGAAGCCGCGTACGCCTCGATCCTGCTGCAGGACGAGAGCGGCTTCGTGCGCACCTTGGTCCTCGGCATCCTGCGATGGCGCTCGCGTCTCGATCAGGCGATGGAAACGCTTGCCGAACGCCGGGTGAAGAAACTCGATCCCAACGTGGTGCAGATCCTGCGGCTGGGGATCTACCAGCTCATGTTCATGGATGTGGCGCCCTACGCCGCCGTTTCGGAATCGGTCGATCTCGCCGCGCACCACGCGAAGCGCGCTCGGGGATTCGTCAATGCGATTCTGCGGCGAGCTTCGGAAACGAATCTGCACGAGCTGGCAACCGATCTCGCCACGCGCACCGCCCACCCGCAATGGCTGCTCGATCGGTGGATGCGCACCTACGGCGCGGAGCGCGCCGCGGCGATCGCCGAGGCGAATCAGCAGCTCTCGTATCCGGATATTTTTGCGACGCATGCCCCCGCGGGCGCGGAGCCTTCGAAGTTCGTTCCCGGCATGTTCAAGCTGGCCGGATCGAGCGCGCGCGTCGAGGGCTACGCGCTCGATGAAGGGAGCGGCGTGATCGCTGACCTAGCGGCCGCCACAGGACGCGACATTCTCGATCTCGCCGCCGCGCCTGGCGGGAAAACGCTCGTGATGACCGCCCGCGGAGCGAGCGTCGTGAGCAACGACGTGTCGCTGGCGCGTCTGCGGCCGCTGCTCGGCCGCTCCCGCAGGATCGTCGTCAGCGACGGCCGGCAGGCGCCGTTCCGTAAACGATTCGAGACCGTGCTGCTCGACGCGCCGTGCAGCGCCACGGGGATCATGCGCAAGAATCCGGAGATCAAGTGGCGATTGCGGCCGGAAGATTTCGAGCGCTTTTCGATTCTGCAGCGGGAGCTGCTCGCGTCCGCGCGCGAGCTCGCCACGCGGACCATCGTCTATTCGACCTGCTCGCTCGAGCCGGAAGAGAACGATGCGGTCGTAGCGGGCTTCGAACGCGCCGACGCCGCGGAATTCGTCAATGCCGAAGTGCGAAAGTGGGTGGAAAACGGTGTCCTTCGTCTGACGCCGGAATCAGGGACGGACGGATTCACGGCTTTCGTGCTGCGTGTGTAGTCGATAGACTTACGCCCTCTGCATGCCTCGCGATCTCCTCATCGGCAACGGGTCGCTGGTCGTCGCTTTCGATTCGAAGTACCGCCCGGCCGACATCTACTTCCCGCACGTCGGGCAGGAGAATCACGCCGGATCGCCGTTCCGGTTCGGCGTGTGGGCCGACGGCGCGATCAGCTGGATCGAGAACGAGGGGTGGCAGCGGGCGCTGACGTACCTGCGCGAGACGAACGTCACCGACGTGCAGTGTCAGAACGACGCTCTCAGCCTGCGGCTCCGGTGCTACGACGTGGTCGATGCCGATGCCAACGTCTATGTACGCAAGATCGTGGTGCGCAACCTCCGCGACGACGTGCGCACGGTGAAGCTCTTTTTTCACAACGACTTCAACCTCTATGGCAGCCCCAGCGCGGATACGGTGATGTTCGATCCCGATTCGCGCAGCATCATCCACTACAAATCGAAGCGATACTTTCTGATCAATCTGGCGACGGAGAGCACGACGGGGATCGAGGAGTACGCCTGCGGGCGCGGCGGCATCGGCGACAGCGAGGGAACGTGGCGCGACGCCGAGGATGGGCAGCTCTCGATGAATGCCATCCAGCAGGGACGGGTCGATTCGACGGTGGCCGTCGCGCTCGATCTCGAGCCGCACGGAAGCGCCATCGCGTTCTACTGGATCTGCGCCGGCGAACGGTACGGAGAGGTGCGCGAGCTCGACCGGCACGTGATCGAGGAGACGCCGGCGCGCGTGATCGCCCGCACGGCGTCGTTCTGGTACACGTGGGTCAATAAGACGGGAGAAGATCTCGGCGATCTGCCCGACGAGATCGTGGAACTTTACCGGCGATCGATCCTGATCATCCGCGCGCATTGCGATCGCGACGGCGGAATCGTCGCGGCGTGCGACTCCGACATCGAGTGGGGCCACAACGATCACTACTCGTATGTCTGGCCGCGCGACGCGGCGTTCGTCTCCGATGCTGCCGACCGTGCCGGATTCGCGCAGATCGCGCGGCGATTCCTGACGTTCGCGCACCACACCATCAGCAGCAACGGCTATTTCCTGCACAAGTACACGCCGGACGGATCGCTGGCGCCCTCCTGGAACCCGTGGATTCGCGACGGCAGGAAGCAATTGCCGATTCAGGAGGATGAGACCGCGCTGGTGGTCTGGCTGCTGGCGCGCCACTACGCCCGCAATCGCGATCTCGATTTCGTCCGCTCCCTCTACAAGCGTCTAGTGCTCCAGCCGGCGGAGTTCATGATCGCGTTCCGCGATCCGCAGAGCGGGCTGCCGCTGCCGAGCTTCGACATCTGGGAGGAGCGCCAGGGCGTGTTTACGTTCACCTGCGCGGCCGTTTGCGCGGCGTTGCACGCGGCGGCGGAGCTGGTAACGCTGTTCAACGAGCAGGAGCGCCGCGCCCGTTATCTCAGCGTAGCCGCGGAAATCCGCGAGGCGATGGTGCGCCATCTGTGGATCGAAAACGAAGGGCGCTTCGCGCGCGGACTGGTGGTGCGCGATGGCGCGCTGGAGCTCGATCGGACCATCGACGCATCGGCATTCGCCACGTTCTACCTCGGCATCTTCCCCGCCGAGAGCGCCATGGTGGAGGGGACGATGCGCGCCATTCGCGAGCGGTTGTGGGTGCAGACCGAATCGGGCGGCTTGGCGCGCTACGAAAACGATCCCTACCAGCGCGTCACCGACGGTGGCGCCAGTGTTCCCGGCAATCCATGGCTGATCTGCACCCTGTGGCTTGCCGAACATGCCATCGCGCGTGCCACTTCGCTCGCCGAACTGCAATCGGCGCTCGATCTGGTGCGCTGGGCGCGATCGAAGGCGCGTCCGTCGCTCGTTCTTCCCGAACAGATCCATCCGTTCACCGGAGCGCCGCTCTCGGTTTCGCCGTTCACCTGGAGCCACGCTCAGGTGGTTTCCGTCATTCGGGGGTATCTCGAATCACTTCGCGTTCTGCGGCGGAGCGGGATGGAAAAATCGCAGCGCGTGAAAATTGAAACTTCGCGTAATCGTCCCGTTGACAAACCACCATCGTTCACCTAGATTGTCGCTCCGAACCTCGAAAACGTTCCGCCGTGCTCGTAGCAAAACAGGAGGAAGCTTTTTATGGCAGGAAAGGGTGATGTCATCAATGCCATCGCCGAACAGGCCGGCATTTCGAAGAAGGAGGCCGCGGCGGCATTCGATGCATTCGTCAACTACATCTCCGAAACTTGTCAGCGCGGAGAGCGCTGCGCCGTTCCGGGCCTCGGCAGCTTCAACGTGTCGCAGCGCAAGGCGCGCGAGGGCCGCAATCCGCGGACGAACGAAAAGATCAACATTCCAGCGTCGAAGAACGTCCGTTTCAAGGCCGGGAAAGACCTGCGCGATGCCGTGAATTCCCCGCGCCGCGCCGGAAAATCGCGCCGGTAACCGAAAACGGTTAACAGTTAGCGGTTAACAGTTAACCGGGCATGTACGTTCGGTTGACTGATGGCTGTTAACTGTTAACTTTTCTACACCCACGCCTTCGGCACAAAGAGCTTCTCGTACAGGTTGATCGCATACCGATCGGTCATGCCGGCGATGAAATCGATCGCCAGTTGCTCGATCGGCTCGCCTCGGCCGGCAAAGTAGTCGTCCGGATGCGCGGTCACGTATTCGAACAGCGCGATCAGCATCTTCTGCGCTTTTTCGAATTCGCTGCGCACCGCGGGCGTGAGATAGAGATTCTGGAACATGAACGCGCGCAATTCCTCGAGCGCCTCGAGCACTTCGGGCGACATGCGGATCGCGTCGTAGTCGCACGCCAGCGTCGCGGCGATCGCGTCGCGCACCATCGTGTCGATGCGCTCTCTTCCGGTCTGGCCGAGCGCCGAGCGAATCGGCCGCGGAATGTTCTTCTCCGTCATCAGCCCGGCGCGGATGCCATCGTCGATGTCGTGGTTCACGTAGGCGATGATGTCGGAGATGCGGACGATGTCCCCCTCGAGGGTGAGCGCGCGCGACTTCGGCCGGCTTCGAAGCAGCTCTCCCTTCTCGCCCTTCGAATGTTTGAGAATTCCGTCGCGGACTTCTTTGGTGAGGTTCAGGCCGCGGCCATCGTTTTCCAGCACTTCCACGACGCGTACCGACTGCCGGTAGTGATCAAAGCCTCCCTTGATCAGCTTGTTGAGCGCTGCTTCACCCGCGTGACCGAAGGCCGAGTGCCCGAGGTCGTGGCCGAGGCCGATGGCCTCGGCGAGAACCTCGTTGAGGCGGAGGGACTTTGCGATGGTGCGGGCGATCTGTGTGACCTCCAGCACGTGCGTGAGGCGCGTGCGGTAGTGATCGCCTTCCGGCGCTAGAAAGACCTGCGTCTTGTGCTTGAGGCGGCGAAAAGCTTTGCAATGAATGATGCGGTCGCGGTCGCGCTGATAGGAAGGCCGCAGATCGTCTTCCGGCTCGGAACGGTCGCGCCCGAGCGTCTCGGCGCTTTTCGCGGCGCGCGGCACGAGCGTGTCGTACTCGATCTTCTCGAGCATCTCGCGGATGGTCATAAACGCATTCTAAAGCTCCACGAACGGCCGCATTGCCACTGACTTCGTCGAGTCCCGGGAATTGCCAAGTTTCGGCGGCCGAATCATGGGACTCGGCCCCGGAGCTGCAGCTCCATAAAGACGCTGTGTGCGATCGGATTCCGACGGTACGGCGCGATATCGGCGAAGCCGAGCGATCGGTAGAGGGAGATGGCTTCGGTCATCGACGGCAACGAGTCGAGACGCATGCGCGCGTAGCCGCGGCTCCGCGCCTCGCCGATGATCCGTTCCGCGAGGGCCCGCCCCGCGCCGCGTCCCCGGAACTTCTGTCGGATATAAAGACGCTTCATCTCGCAGCAATCGGCTTCCAGCCGCCGCAGCGCGACGCAGCCGGCCAGCTCGTCACCATCGCGTGCCAGCAGGATCACCTCGTAGTCGCCGGGAAGATTTGCGATCTCCTCATCGAAGTTCTGAAACGAGAGATCGACCCCCAGACCTGCCGCGTATTCGAGAAAGAGTGCACGCGGCTCCGCCATCGCCGTGGCCATTTCGATCTGCAGCACTGGCGACCTGTAACAGCGAGTCGAACCCGCCGTCATCCGAGCTGTCACCCCGAGCGTCAGCGAGGGGCCTGGGGGAACGGGTGGCACGAAGATCGTGCCTTGTGCCGCACAGCCCTCCAGGCCCCTCGCTGACGCTCGGGGTGACATGTGGATGGCGGGCTTCGCACTAGCTGTCGCGTCTCAGGACGTTGTTCCCAATGAGGCGGCTGATCGGCGGATTGTCGTTGAGCGATGAATGTCCTCGGTGATGATTGTAGAAGTGAAGGTACCGATTGAGAGCTTC
>JBGPFD010000106.1:0-11434 GCA_041483175.1 Thermoanaerobaculia bacterium
CGGTTTGACGAGTCTGCTCGCGACACGCTGCAGAAGATGCGCACTGTCGGAGCGGATTACGCCATTGTCACTCGAGAGAAGGAGATCATCGGCGTCGTCTCCCGCGAGGAACTGGCGACGGCCACGGCCGACGACGCCAGCCGGACCACCGGCGACGTTGCCACGCCGGTTCCTTCGCTGGCGCCCGACGCGGAGATCAAGGATGCCGCCAATCTGATGCGCAGCCATGGCGTGTCCTGCGTGCCGGTAACCGAGGGAAGCACGATTTCCGGTATCGTCACCACCGACCGTCTGCTGGAACTCATCGGGCGAGGCGCGGTTCACGCCCGCCCGAACCGCGAGCGGCGTGTGCTGAAGGATCGCGGGCCGAAGCGGAAGCCGCACATTTCCGAGGCCGCGATGCGAGTGCCGAAGCTGAAGAGCCGGAAGCGGCGCGCTCCAGGGAAGCGCGCGCAATGACCCGGAAGGCATTGAATTGCGCCCCTTGGTGCCCGCAGGAGGCCGCGGATGCGGACAACGCCGTACGGATTTGAGTTTTTCGAGAACTGCCTGACGTGCAAGTGGCGGTCGGACAAGTTCTTCTGTAATCTCGATCAGGCTGCGCTCAAGGCCTTCGACGATCTGGCGTTCACCAACGTCTATCCGGAGGGGGCCGTTCTCTATGCCGAAGCGCAGCCGCCCCGCGGAATCTTTCTGCTCTGCCGCGGCAGCGCGAAGCTGAGCATCTCCGCCGGAGACGGCAAGACGCTGATCACCCACATCGCGCAGCAGGGCGAAGTCCTGGGCATCAGCAGCGCCTTCACCGGAAACCCGTATAAGTCGACGGCCGAGACCCTCGAGCCGACGCAGGTGAATTTCGTCCGCCGCGAAGATTTTCTTCGATTCGTGCAGCAGTATCAGGACTCCTGCGTCAAGGCGGCGCACCAACTCGCCCAGGAATGCGAGGCGGACGCCGACCACATCCGCGCGCTCGGCCTGTCGCACTCCGCGGCGGAAAAGCTCGCCCATCTGCTACTGTCGTGGTGCGCGCAGCGCGGCAAAGAAACGGAAATCGGTACCCGCGTGCAGCTCCTGATGACGCACGAGGACATTTCGCAGCTGATCGGAACGTCCCGCGAGACCGTAACCCGTCTTCTGAAAGAGTTTCGCGACAAGAAAATCATCGCCATCCGCGGGTCGGCTCTCACGGTGCTGAACAAGACCGCTCTGGAGGCGCTCGTTCTCCTATGACACTGAATTGTGACAGTGCTCACTCGCGTCTCGTGCGGTCGTTCCTGACAGAGAGGGCAAGGAGACGTAGGCTAGAAGGATTCGGAGGCAAGGAAAATGGCCATTGAACCGACGTTTACGCCGGATTTGACGCTTTCTGAGGTCATACGCCGGCTGCCCGAGGCGGTCAACGTTTTCGAGGAGACGGAGATCGACTACAGCTGTCAGGGCGCGCGGTCGCTCGCCGATGCGGCGAAGGACGGCGGCTACGGGGCGGAAGATCTGATTGCGCGCCTGGAAACGGCCCGCCGGCGCAACAACGCCAAGGACTGGTTCGAAGAGTCGCTGACCGACCTCCTGCAATACCTCACAGGCGATCACCGGATTACGCTGGACGACCGGATTCCGACAATCCAGAGTGAGATCGAGCGGGTCATCGGCTCGCTCGGTGAAGTCGAGGAAATCCAGCGCATCCGCATCCTCTTCTCGCATCTTTCAGAGTCGTTGTCCACACACGTCATGAACGAAGAGCGGGAGCTGTTTCCGTTCATCACCGATCTCGACGCCGCCGTCAGCGAGTCGATGGGACCTCCGAGGATGCGGATCAGCCAGCGCGTACTGCGAGAGCTCCTGGAACACGAGACCTTCCGTGATCGCTTCCGCACGCTGCGCGAGCTCGCAGAGCGGCTGCCTGACAACGAAGTGGTCGATGCGCTTCGGAGAGACCTCAAGCTGTTCAGCAACGAGGTGCAACGGCACATGCACCTGGAGAATAACGTTCTCTACCCGCGCGCCATCGACATCGAAAACGGTCTGCGGCGCGGCAAGGCGGCGTCTGCATAGGAGGTCGACGGTGAAAGTCCACGAGATCGCCCGTCCCGAGTGGTCCCGCTTCTTCCACCACTTTACCCGCTTGCACTCGGGTGCGATCATCAGCATGAACGTTTCCGGTGTGCGGTTCGGGCAGCACGACGCGGTCGTCGCACAACCGCTTGGCGGCATCAGCGAAGACGGAGACGATGTGCTGATCCACATCGGTGCACGCCGCCGCTCCGATCACCTCGGTCACCGCGTCTCGAACGTGCGCACCATTCGCCTGCGCCAGACTCCGGAAGGGGCGGACGCCGCGCTGGACATCGATGCCGCCGATGGTACGCGCACCGTCGTCTGTTTCCGCTCCCCGATGCTTCCTGAACTGCTCGAAAGCGCAGTCGAATAGCACCCGGCGGGTGTGACCCCTGATTCCACCCTTCTGTGACCGCTTTGCTCGCGCGCCCCGGAAGCACTTTCGTAGAGTGTCGGCGTGCACGAAGACATCCGCCTGAACGACACGATCGGAGCTCTGGCGGCGCGGCACGCCGGCATCCGCGCCGCATTGGAAGAATCCGGAATCGATTACTACTGTGCGGGCGATCGGACGCTCGCCGACACAGCACGGAGCGCTGGAATCGACGAACTTGCGTTCCGGTCGCGGCTCGAACGGGCTGAAAGCGATGATTCCGGAACCAACTGGCAGGATCGCTCGATGCGGGACCTGGTCACCCTTCTCGAGCACGAGCACCATCAACTGCTGCGCAGCATCGTCTTTCACTCGGCCATGCTGTTCAACGAGGCGGTCACCGCGCACGGCGCCGAATGCACGGCGGCCATGCGGCGAACGTTTCGCCAGCTCAGCAGCGAGCTGATCATGCACATCGAAAAAGAGGAGCACATGTTCTTCCCCTTGCTGCTCTCGCTCGATGATGCCTGGTCGAAGGGGGAGCCCTCACCTACCGCCGCCGACGAAGTGCGCAAGAGCGCCTCCGCGTTCATGCTCCAGCACGCCGCGATCAGCAGCAAGCTGTCGCAGCTTCTCGAGGAGAGCGCGGCCATCCAGCCGATCGGCAGCGATATCTGCCGGCGGCTGCTAAGTGACCTGAGCGTACTCGAGCGCCAGGTTCATGAGTATCTTAACCTCGAGAACTACGTCGTCTTTCCGCGCGCGGTCGCTCTCGAAGACGACTTGCAAGGTTCGTCGCCGGCTCTCACGGCGATGATCAAAGGAGGACCATCATGACCCTGCTCACCCGTTTCGAACGCTTCGATCCATTTGCCGATCTCACCACGATGCGGAATCAGTTCGACCGCCTGCTGTCGCGCTTCAACCCCGAATTCGAGGAGGAAGTGCTGACCACGGAGTGGGCGCCGACCGCGGACGTGGTCGAAACCCGCGACGCCATCTTCGTCAAGGCCGAACTTCCCGGAATGACCGAGAAGGACATCAAAGTGGAGATGGAGAACGGCGTGCTGACGCTCCGCGGAGAGCGGAAGTTGGAGAAGGAGACGACCGACAAAGGCTACAGGCACATCGAGCGCACCTACGGCAAGTTCGTCCGCGCGTTCACCCTGCCGCCCAACGTCGACTTCAACAAGATCACCGCGGCGTACAACAATGGTCTGCTGGAACTCGAAATCCCAAAAAAGGAAGAGGCTAAGCCGAAGACCATTAACGTCGAAGTGAAGAAGAAACTGCCGATCGCTGCATAACGTTGCGGATGGAGGCTTTGATGCGGCGCCCGATCGGAATCCTTTCCGCGGCTCTGTGGCTCGCGGCGACTCTCGCCGCCGCCGGTACGGTCCACCAGCAGCTTCTCGTTTCCACGGGATGGCTGCAGCAGTACCTCAAGGCGCCTGGAGTGACGGTCGTCGAGATCGGCGACCGCGCCACGTACGAAAGCGGACATATCGCCGAGGCACGATTCGTGGCCTTGAGCGAACTTCTCGTCACGCGCAACTCGACGCCCAATGAGCTCCCCGACCTGCCGGCGCTCGAGAAGACACTGAGCGCAGCCGGGATCCCGAATCGGGGCCGCATCATCCTCTACAGCCGCGACGTCATCCACGCATCGCGCGCCTTCTTCACCTTTGATTATCTCGGGCTGGGCGACCGCCTGTCGCTGCTCGACGGCGGATTCATGAAATGGAAAAGCGAGAACCGCCCCATGGAAACCGGAGCACCGCCGGCGGTCGTCCCCTCGGCATTCACTGCGCAGACGCGTGCCGACGCCGTCGTGCGCCTCACCACGATGCGCGCGGCGGTAGCCCAGGCGGAGATCCATCCGTCGTCGCTCGCGGTCATTGACGCCCGCTCTCCCAGCCAGTACCTCGGCGCCGACGCGGAAGCGGACGTCCCCTGTCCTGGCCACATTCCCAACGCCATCAATGTGCCCTGGCAAATGAATCTCACCTCGACCGCTATGCCTGTTTTCAAGGGTGCCGATGAGCTGGGCCAGCTCTATCGCCACGCGGGCGTACGGGACGACGCGGTGATCATCACCTACTGCCGCACCGGCATGCAGGCATCGGTGACCTATTTCGTCATGCGCTACCTCGGGCGCGACGTCCACCTCTACGACGGTTCGTACATCGAATGGAGCCGCGCGGAGTATGGCCCCGGGCGCGTAGCGCCGACCGCTAGTGTAGTGTCTCACTACACTAGCGCATGGCCGTGACCGCCGCGGCGATGATCTCGTAAAGGATCAGGGCGATGACCACGATCTCCAGCCAGTGGCTGCGCCTGGCGTTGACTTCGGTGCTCAGCACCTCCGACACGCGCGCCAGGGCGTTGACTTTGCGGGAGACGTTTTCCTCCCACTCGCGAAGCTGAAAGCGCGCCGTTGCCTTGCGGAAGACGGTGGCAAGAAAGAAGTCGCCAACGAACTTCAGCGAGTTCTCGATCCGCTCGACGTATTCCGAAAACTCGAGAAAGAGAGAACTCGCCTCGCGCGACAGGCGCTCGTAGTCGCTGCCAAAGAACGAGCGAAACCGGCGCTGCCGCTCAATCGCCTCGTAGAGTGATTCGAGCCGCTCATCGAGCAGGGTGTCGAAGTAGCGAAACTCCATCAGGTGGGTCACGGCGAATTCGAGGATGTCGGCCACGTCGCGGCTGCCGCTCGGATCGACGATCAGGGCGCTGTTCCAGTCGATCACCGCGAGATCGCGCGTGGAATATGAAAGCGCGCTGCTAAGGATCGGCTGGCGCACGTCGTTCGACAGGGTCTGTATCGGCTCGCCGAGAATCAGCGCTGGGATATCCGCGCGCCACAGGAGATCCGAGAGCTGTGTGATTCCGTTCAGCTCCTCCAGAAAATAGATGACATAGTCCTCCACCCCCTGAGGCTCGTGCGGCAGTGTCGCTGCGCCGGCGATGATGGCGGCGACTTCGTGCACCCGTGCGGCGGCCACGGCGTCGACGTCGTTATCATCCTCGACCAGAGCCGCGCGTTGCACCAGCGCCTCCCACGCTGTCCCCCGTTCGATCGACAGGTGAAATTGAATGGATACCACTCCGTAGCTCCAGACGCGGGCGAATAACTCGGCACTCATGCTGGACGAGCCGAGCCGTACCGGGGCGACGCCGAGAGAGAGCGTGATCGGCGCATGACGAACGATCAACGCATGCCCGGTGCTGCGGGCAATCGTCAGTCGCGACGACTTCGGGCCCGAGCGCAAGCTCGATTCGATCCGCTCGAGATCGAACTCCTCGGCGACGTCGAAGAGGCGGTAGATGATGATCGTGCCGCGGGTGATGGAGATTTCGGACATCGGCGCGGGTCTACGGTTGCTCGACCATGGAGCGGAGCCGCGCCGAGTAGGGTGCGAGCGGTTCATCCTCGTCCGAGTAGCGCTCGCGGATCAGCCGCAGCAATTCGTCATTCACGTCCGCTGTCGGCTGCAGCGCGTAGCGGCGCTCGACCTCGCGCACCTGCGCCGCAAGCGGGCGATCTCCGAAGACATCCCGAATCCATCGCGACAGATCGCCGTTGCAAAGATGCTCGACAAGGAGGTCGGGAGCCGCCTTCCCCAGAACTTCGGAGAGCTCACGGAACGAGCGCGCTCGAGCCATGGTCTTGCCGTCCTGCCGGAAAAGGAAGGCGTGCCGCTCCGACACTGGAACGTCGAGGTACTTATGCTGGTGGCGGACGTGGAAGGTGATCCGCGGCGCGATCTGAAATCGCAGTGGACCGGCCTCTTCTGCGCCGGGAAGCAGCACGGCATCTTCCAAGCGCAGGTTTCCGAGCGCCGCGGTCCAGTCGACGGTGTTGTCCGCGGGTGGCCGGAGCGCCTTCAGCGCCTCGACTTCGTGCTGGTCGGTATGCCGGGTGACGATCACCACGTCCTCCGCATTGACGATGTGCGACGGAAGTTGCGACAGGCGATAGGTCACCAGCGCGTAGCCGCCCAGCTCGGTGTCCAGGAGCTGGTCGACATTCGTCTCGTCGAGGAAGTAATGCGCCTCGTCGAGCATGATTCGATGCGGCAAGCCGGTCTGCCGGCGTACGGTGTTCAGCATCGTCAGCAACTGTGGGACGTATTCGCGTTTCTGCTCGAACGGCAGCTTCGACAGGTCGATGACCGTACTGAAGTCGGCGTTGCGCAGCGCCTGCATCAGCTCGCGCGGACGCGGTGGCGGATCGTCGCCGCCGAACAGAATCACGCCCGGCAGCGTCTCCAGCCCCCGATAGTCGCCCTCGGGATCGATCACGCAAACCGAGTAGCGTTGGATGATGAGCTGCTCGAGCAGCAGGCCGGCAATCCATGATTTCCCGGAACGTGGGTCGCCCACCACCAGCAGATTGCGCCCGCCGATCCGCAAGGAGATGGTCTTCCCCGAGTCGTCCCTGCCGAGAAGGAGCGGACGGCGCATCGGACTGGTGGAGGCCAGACGCGGGCGCGCGGCGACCTGCCGGATGTACGCGGCGACCGCCGGCGCACCGTCGCCGGCGACCACTTCGTCGGCCATCTGCTTGAGCGCCCCACTCCCCCACCCGACCGCGGCGCCGATCTCCGCGGCGGCGAGCATTTCGTGGTCGTTTTCGGCATTCCCGATGGCAACGGCGTTGTGCACCGATAGTCGCAGGGAAGTCAACGCTTCACGGAGGCCAACCCCTTTACTCACCGATTGCGGCAGAATCATCAGCCGGTCGCGATTGAACTCCAGCACCAGAGGCAGTTCCAGGCGGCGAATCGCAGTGAGTGCCTTCTGCGCATACTTCGCTTCGAGTTCGACGACGCATTCTCCGGTCAGAAAGGGAACACCGAGGGTAGCCAGCTCATCGACGAGAGCCTTCGACGGAGGATGTCCGAGAAAAAGCGTGCGGCCGGTCAGCGGAAATACGATCAGCGCGCCGTTCTCCGCGACGACGGCGTCGACGATCCGCAGATCGCCGACGCCTTCGCGTAGATGCTCCAGCCGCCGGCCGGTGACGATCAGAACGGCGATGCCGCCCGATCGGAGATCGCGGATTGCCGCGCGGACCGAGTCGTCGAGCCGTCCCTCACGATCGGTAATCGTTCCGTCGTAATCGAGCGCAAGAACCGCGAGCTTCATGGGGTACCGGCACGAAGCATCGTCTCACGGCTATGGCCGGATTTCGATTCGATCAACCACCTTGATCACGCCGGGGGCTGCCCAGGCCGCATTGACCGCGTCTTCGCGCTCCACCCACGACCGCACCGCGCCGGTCAGCGTGACGCTTCCATCGCTCGTCTGCACGGCGATCTTCTTGGCGTCGATTTCCGCATTGCGCCGCAGCGCCGATTCGATCTTGTCCTTGACGTCGGTGGCCTGCACCTTCGGGCGGACGATAATCTGGTTGCTCAGCCCGCGCACGCCCCGCAGGTGACGTACCGCGTCCTCCGCCGCCCGTCTCTGATACTGCCAGTCGACCTCGCCGTCGAGCGTCAGCCACCCGCGCGCGACCGTCAACTTGATCCGGTCCTTCGGAATGCTGAAGTTCCAGTTGAGGGCGTTGACAGCGGAAGTGGCAATGTCGGAGTCGTCGCGGTGTTCACTTTCATCGATCACCACTTCGATGTCGTTGGCCACGCCCTGCGCGCCGTGTACCCTCTTGGCGATCTTCTCCGCGTTCCACTTGTCGGAGTAGCTGCGAACGATCCCGCTCAGCGTGACCACCCCGTCGTTGGCCACAACTGCGATTTTCGACGCGTCGATGACCGGATCCCATTCCAGTTCGTCTTCCACGTCATGCTTGAGCGATGTTTCCATTGATTTTGTCATCGTCATCACCTCCTCACAATTGTGTACATCCGGCGGGGAAAGTAGGCAGTGACCCGGCCACCCTCTTCGCCGCCCATGGATCACAACCGCGAGGTTGCCGGCGTCACCGCCTCGCACCCACCGCCGAGGCGAGCATGCAGCCATGCCACGCAGGATTCTGATGCTCCTTGCCCTTACGTTCGTCGCCGCTCCGCTTTTTCCGCACTGTGACACGCTCAATGGTCCTGTAGTCGCCGCGGCGCGCCTGGCGCTGCAACAGGGTGACGTGACGCCGGTTCTGAAGTGGATCCCGCCGGCATCAGAGAGCGAGGTCCGCGGAGCCTTCCGCCAGGCGCTGGCGGTACGGGCGAAAGGCGCCGAGGCGCGCGACGTCGCCGATCGCTGGTTCTTCGAAACGGTCGTTCGTCTCCATCGCGGAGGCGAAGGGATGGCCTACACCGGCCTGAAGTCGGACATGCCGGAAGAGGTGATCGCCCGCGCCGATGCGGCGATCAGAAAGGGCTCCGTGGACGAACTGGCGAACGATCTGTCGAAAGACGTGGCGGCCGGCGTACCGCTGCGATTCAGCCGGCTCATGGACGCGAGCAAGTCCGCTGATCAGAACGTCGAAGCCGGGCGGCGGTACGTGGCCGCCTACATCGATTTCACGCACTACGTGGAAAAGATTCATCAGACTGGAAGCGATCATGAACAGCAACATTAAACGGATCCTCGTCCCGACCGATACGAGCGAATTCTCGAATCTCGCCCTGCAGTACGCCTTGCTCTTCCAGAAGAAGCTCGGCTCGCAGATCACTCTCCTGTACGCGGAAGAGTTTTCGTTCCTCTTCACCGGCGAATATCCGATCGGCTACTACTTCGAAAACGTCCCCGAGGTGAAGAAGCACGCCGCCGAGTCGCTCCGCAAATATGCGCGGGAGCATGTCCCCAATTCCGCTGCCGTGACGACGATGATCATCGACGACACTCCGGCGCGGGCGATTCTCATCGCCGCCGACGACATCCAGGCCGACCTGATCCTCATGGGCACACACGGACGGCACGGGCTTCGTCGCGCGCTCCTCGGATCGGTGACAGAGCGCGTGCTGCGCGACACCGAACGCCCAGTGATGACTGTGGCGCCGCAACTCTTTCCCACGAACGGAGAGGTCAAATTCGCCACCATCCTCTGTCCGGTCAATTTCACGAGCGTCGCCCATCAGGCTCTCGAAGAGGCGTGCGGGTTCGCTGAAGCTTTCGGCGCGGACCTCATCGTCATGCACGTTTCCGAGCCGGATGACACGCACGGGAAAAGCATCGAGGCGCGATTCAGCGGATGGGTCGATCCGCTGGTCCGCGACCGGACGCGCTATCAGCAGATCCTCGTTAGCGGCGACCCGGCCACGCAGATCCTCGAGGTCGCGGAGCAGATCGGCATCGACCTCATCGTCGTCGGCGCGCAGCACAAGCGCTTCTCCGACGCCACCGTGATCGGCACGACCACCGAGCGCATCACGCGCTTCGCCAAACAGCCGGTGTTGACGGTGGTTCGCCGTACGGCCGCGGAAAAGCGTCAAGAGCGCAAAGAGGAGCTCGCCGTTACGGTGTGAGCTGCGCCACGAGGTCGCGCAACTCGCCCATCACCGATTGCTGCAGCGACTGGCGATCCGTCGCGCCGCACGACAGGTTCCTCACCAGCGACGCGATCCGCCGAAGGTCAACAGCGACGTGTGGCGAGCCGAGCGCGACATCGCGCTTCATGTGCTCGATTGCCAGCGCGATGTCCTCCAGCTCCTGGCAGCACGGACCCCAGTCTTCTCGCGCACGCACCACAAGCAGGGCAATCCGGCGCAGCGAGCGCACGTCGGTTGCGAAGCTGACCACCACGAACGCATTGTCGTCAGCAGCAAGCCGCCGAATAAGGTCACCGGTCACCGTTCGAGGAGATGGGTGTCACATGGCTGCATTGCCGCCCCCTACTGCATGATTGTGGAATCAGTCTTATTTTGAAATCGTGCAAATCGCTGCGGTCATGCTGTGGATCGCATTCACCCTGGCCGGCGGCAATGATGATGTGACGCCGCTGATTGCCATCGATCTCGCGCAGCTCCAGCGCACGGGCACACTGGTCATCGCGGGCGAGCACATCTGCGCGGAGCGGATGGTGACCACGTTCTACGCGCGCCGGGCAAACCAGCCGGCGTGGAACGCGACAACGACAGCCTCGCTGCTCCGCGCCATTCATCAGGCGACCGAGCACGGTTTCGATCCCCGGGACTACCACCTCGCGGCCATCGAGTCGCTGAGGGGTGACGATCCGCAAACGATCGCCGCGCGCGATCTGCTCTGCAGCGACGCGTTCCTGCTCCTCGGCCTTCATCTGACACAGGGACGTGTCGACCCGGTGTCGTTGATCGCCGAGTGGTGCATCACGCCGCGCCAGCTCGATCTGACCGCGGCGCTGCAGACGGCCCTCGATGCGGAGGACGTCGAAGGCGTGCTCGAGAGACTGGCGCCGCGTCACGAAGGCTACCGGCGACTGCGCGTGGCGCTGGCGACGTACCGCGATGTGCAGCGCAGCGGCGGATGGCCACCAGTCAGCTCGGGCCCGCCGCTCCTGCTCGGCGATCGCGGGCCGCGCGTCCTCGAGGTGCGCAGGCGTCTGGCCCGCGAGCCGATGGGCGTCGATCCTCCGGCCTTCCCATCGATCGATTCCGCGAGCGACGGGTTCGATCAGCAGCTCGACGCGGCCGTGCGGCACTTTCAGACACACCACGCGCTGCTCGCCGACGGCGTCGTGGGCGGCGCGACGGGGCGCGAGCTCAATGTCCCCGCGGCCGATCGCGTCGCGCAGATCGAACTGAACATGGAGCGGTGGCGCTGGATGCCGGAGCATCTCGGCGATTCGTATGTCCTGGTCAACATCGCCGCCTTCCGCCTCGACGTCGTCGAAAACGACCGCTCCGTTCTATCGATGAAAACCGTCGTCGGAAAAGATTTCTGGGAGACACCATTCTTTCTCGCGAACATCACGGAGATCGTGCTCAATCCGTCGTGGTTCGTGCCGGAGTCCATTGCCGATGAGGAGCTCCGGCCGAAGCAGCAACGCGATCGATCGTTTTATGCCGGACAGCACATCGAGGTGATGCCCGGCGGATCGCTGCGGCAACTCCCCGGACCGTGGAA
>JBGPFD010000107.1:0-11210 GCA_041483175.1 Thermoanaerobaculia bacterium
AATCGGTGATCGGTTCGCCGCAGAATGGGCAGGCTTTGTAATTCGAGTCGATCTCCGACCTGCAATGGATGCAGAAGAAGGCCATCACCAGTCCTGTGAGGGAGTTATTTTCAGCGGAAAAGTGTACCGCGATTCGCTTTCGGGCGAAGTCCGTGGCGTGGAACGGATGCGGATCGCCGCCGGCAAGGCCCATCCGGCGACGACCGCACGGACGGTCAGCATCCACATATTATTGACCGCATATTATTGACCGCCATGAAGGAGAAGACCCTGACCGTCCGCACAACCGCGCGTGAGCAGATCGTGATCATCACCGACGAGGTGCAACGCGCGCTCAGCGAACTGACCGAGGGAGACGGCATCTGCACGATCGTCACGCCGCATACCACGTGCGCCATCTCAGTCAACGAGAACGCCGACCCCGACGTCCCGGCCGATCTCACGAAAGCGCTCCGCGCGCTCGTGCCAAATGTCACCTTCCGCCACGACGAAGGAAACTCCGACGCGCATTTCCTGTCGATGCTGATCGGCACCTCGATTTCGTGGCCGTATCGGAAGGGGCGACTCGTCTTCGGGACGTGGCAGGGCATCTACTTCATCGAACTCGATGGCCCGCGCGGCCGAAAGGTCACAGTCTATGTTTGAGCGCTTTGAAGGGGGCGGCAAGCCGCCGCTCGTAACGTAGCGCCGGCTCTCAGCCGGCGTAGTGAGCCGCCTGAGAGGCGGCTCTACGTTCAAAGGTGGGAGATGTCTGAATCCTTCGATGTGATCGTCATCGCCGCTGGTAACGTAGCGCCGGCTCTCAGCCGGCGTAGTGAGCCGCCTGAGAGGAGGCTCTACGTTCAAAAGGAGGGAGATGTCTGAATCCTTCGATGTGATCGTCATCGGCGGTGGTACCGCGGGTCTGGTGACCGCCTCCGGATGCGCGCGGCTCGGCCGGCGCGTGGCGCTCGTCGAACGCGAGGCGCTGGGGGGCGATTGTCTCTGGACAGGATGTGTGCCGACGAAGGCGCTGGTGGCCACGGCGAAGCTCGCGCATCAAATGCGCGGCGCGAATGCGTGGGGACTCGAGCCGGTCATGCCGCACATCGATCCCAAATCGATCATGGAGTCGATGCGCGCGGCGCAGCGGATCACGGGCAAGCATGACGATCCGCGGAAGTTCCGGGACCTCGGCATCGAGGTGATCAACGGGCCGGCGCGATTCGTCGCGCGCGATGCCGTCGAGGTCAATGGCCGCCGGCTCCAGGCGAAGGACATCGTGATCGCCACCGGCTCGCGCACCGCCGTTCCTCCGGTGGATGGCCTGAACGAAACGGGATTCATCGATCACGTCTCCTTCTTGAAGCACGACATTTTTCCCACCTCGCTGCTCATCCTCGGCGGCGGCTACATCGGAATCGAGTTCGCGCAGATGTTCCAGCGCTTCGGCGCGAAAGTCATGGTCGTTGAAATGCTGGACGACATCGTCAACAAGGAGGACGCCGAGGTCATCGCGCGCATCCGGCAGATCCTGCAGGACGAAGGAATCGAAATTCACACCGGCTGGGCGGCGAAGTCCGTGCGCCGCGAGCAGGACAAGAAAGTCGTGCGCATCGAAATGAAAAACGGCGAGAGCCGCGAGCTGCCCGTTGACGAGATCTTCGTCGCCTCGGGGCGCCGCGGGAACATCGAAACCCTCGAACTGGAAGCGGCCGGCGTGAAAACGGAGCGCTCGTACGTCGCGGTCAACAAGTACCTGCAGACATCGACACCGCGGATCTGGGCGTGCGGCGACGTTCACGGCGGACTGCAATTCACGCACGTCGCGGCAACCGAAGCGGTGAAGCTCGTGCGGAACATGCTGTTCCCCGGCAAGTCCGCCGTGAATTACGAGCACGTGCCGTGGGCGCTCTATACCGATCCGGAGGTCGGGCACATCGGAATGACCGAAGCGGAGGCGCGCAAGGCGATCGGCGATGAGGTGCGCACGTACAAAGTGGAGATGGCTGATGTCGATCGCGCCGTGATCGAGCGCGACACGCGTGGATTTCTCAAATTCGTCTGTGACGCGAAAGGACGCATCCTCGGCGCTCACGCGGTTTGTGCGCATGCATCGACTTTGATCGAGGAAATCGTGATCGCGCGAAAGAAAGGCATGAAAATCGGCGAGCTGGCGCAGCTCGTTTCCTCGTACCCGTCGATGGCCGACGCGCCCTCCAGGGCCGCTTCGGCGTATTACCAGAATCTGAGCGGGACATGGCTGGGCTTGCTTGGGCGGCGCCTCGCTGCCTGGTGGCAATGACGGATGGAGCACCGGCTTTAGCCGGTTTCGCCGCGTCTCAGAAAACTGGCTGAAGCCGGTGCTCCATCGGTGATATGGTCCTTTGCGGAGGGACCATGAAGAAATTCGCCTTCATCCTCGTCTCCATTTTCCTCGCCTCCGGCTGCGCACACACCCGCGCGCCCGTGGCCATAGCCACGCTGCAGCCGACCGAAGGCAACACCGCGAAAGGAACGGTGCACTTCACCGACGCCGGCGACGGCAACTTCGACATGCAGGTCGACCTCACCGGTGTTCCGCCCGGAGTGCACGGATTCCACATTCACGCGAAGGGCGACTGCGGCAACAACGCCATGAACGCCGGCGGGCACTTCAATCCGACGAGCATGGTTCACGGCGCACCGGACGCCGTGTCGCATCACGCCGGCGACTTCGGCAACGTCACCGCCGACGCCAACGGAGAAGTGCACGCCTACATCACCACGCACTTCATCTCGCTGAAAGCGGGAGAACCGACAAATCCGGTGGGTCACGCGGTCGTGCTGCACGAAAAGGCGGACGACATGATTTCGCAGCCGGCCGGAAATGCCGGTTCGCGGATTGCCTGCGGCGTGATCGAGACAGTCAGCGCGCACCCGTAGACGCGCTTTGTCACCCCGAGTGGGAGCGAGGCCTCTGGAGGGCGGAAGGCACGAGGTGTGATCTTCGTGCCACCCGCCCCTCCAGGCCCCTCGCTGACGCTCGGGGTGACAAAGCGTAACAGAGCTACTCCACCCACTCGGCGATGAACAGATTCGTCTCGTGGCTCGCCGGATCGGCGCGATTCGAGGCCCAGACGATGTACTTCCCGTCGGGGCTGAACATCGGGAATCCGTCGAATCCCGGGGCAGTGGTGAGGCGCTCGGCTGCGCCGCCGTTCTTCGGAATCATCCAAAGATCGAACTCGCGCCCTTTCGGATCGCCGCTGTTGGACGCGTAGATGATTCGCTTCCCGTCCGGAGTGAAGAACGGGCAGAAGTTCGCCGCGCCGTTGTTCGTCAATTGCCGCACGTTCGTGCCGTCCTCGTTCATGACAAACAACTCCATGACCGTCGGCCGCACGATGCCCTGTGCAAGAAGCGCTCGGTACTCGTCGAGCTCCTTTCCTGTGGGATGGAAGCCGCGCCAGACGATCTCCGTGCACTCGGCGTTGTAGAACGCGCCGCCGTCGTAGCCCGGCATGTTCGTCAGCCGCTTCACATTGCCCTTGTCATCCATTTCGTACAGATCGAGATCGCCGTCGCGATCGGAAGTGAAGACGAACTTCCCTCCCTTGCCACACCACGTCGCCTCTGCGTCGTATCCGGGTGTGGTGGTCATGCGATGCGCGTTCGAGCCGTCAGCGTTTGCTTCGTAGATGTCGTACGTCGGGTACACCGCCCAGACGTAGCCATGGGAGTGGTCGGGCGGCGGCGGGCATTCCGGCCCGCCGGCCTCGGTCGAGGAGTAGATGATCCGATCGTCTTTCGGCGGGATGAAGTAGCCGCAGGTGGTGCGCCCTTTCCCGTCCGAGACGCGCTTCGTCTCGCCTGTTTTCAGATTAAGGGTGTATTCCTGATCGCACTCCGCGCCGCGCACGGTGGCCTGATAGATCAGCTTCGTCCCATCTGAATTGAAATACGCCTCGGCGTTCTGGCCGCCGAACGTGAGCTGGCGGATGTTCTTGAAGTGCTTCTCGCCATCGAAAATCTTGTCGAACGGCTTGCCGGCGTTGATGGTCATCGGCGCGGGCGGCGGTGTTGCCGCGCGCGACCCGAGCGTGGCGCGCAGTCGTTTCTGTTCCCCATTGCGGATCACAACGACGTCGATTGTTTCGCCCGGCTTGTGATCCTGCAGCGCGTAGGTCATGTCGTAGAGGTTCTCGATTCGCGTGCCCGCCATCTCCACGATGAGGTCGCCACCGCGAACGCCCGCGAGATCGGCGGGGCCGCCGGGCCGCACATCAGCGAGCAGCACGCCGCCCGTGGAGGCATCCATGGCCCGGTAATCGGGGATCGTGCCGAGGTAGGCGCCGTAGCCGCGGCTGTCGCCTTCGAAGGCCGGCGCGACGGCCACGCGCGCGTACGCCGGCGTGGTGTCGCCGCGCAGCAACGTGGTAACCACGTCCGCTGTGTACTCGACGACGCGCGCGGCGCCGGCGTAGTTCAGCGTGTTCCACTTGTCGTCCGGCGTGTGATAGCGCTCGTGCGCGCCGGTGAAGAAGTGCAGCACGGGAATGCGCTTGGCGTAGAAGCTGGTCTGATCCGACGGGCCGTATCCGTCGCCGCGCTCCGCGACTTTGAGATGCGTCTGCTCCGCGATGGAGTCGAGCACGCCCTTCCACTCTCGCGCGGACTCGACGCCGAGCGCCACCAGCTCGTTGTTGCGAAGATCGCCGACCATGTCGAGGTTGATCATGGCCACCACGCGATCGAGCGGCACGGGCGAATGATCGACGAACCACGACGAGCCGCCGAGCCCCTCTTCTTCGGCAGAAAAGAGTGCGACGACGAGCGTGCGGCGGTTGTTCGCCTCGGCCATCGCCTCCTTGATATTGCGCGCTGCGAGCAGCACGGCAACGGTGCCGGAGGCGTTGTCGTCGGCCCCGTTGTGAATGGCGCGGACGTTCGGGCGCATCGATCCCTCGCCGCCGTAGCCGAGGTGGTCGTAGTGCGCGCCGAGAACGACGACCTCGCGCGCGAGCGCGCCGCGGCCGGGGATGATGCCGGCCAGATTCGCCGTCCTGGCGAACGTATTCTTCAGCGCGATCTGCCCGTCGATGCGCAGCGGCAGGACGCGCGAACGCGGTTTCAGATCGGCATCGACATCCTTCTGAAACTGCGCGACGTCGAGGCCCCACTGCTTCGCCACCGAGGTCTTCACCTGCAGCACCGGAATGCCGGCCGGGCTCTGCGGCCCGTCGTTCTTCAGCACTGGCAGAAATTCTTTTCCTTCGTCCTGCAGCGGGCCGGTGATGAAGATGACGGCGGCCGCGCCGCGTTCGCGCGCCTGCAGCACCTTGTAGCGCATCGCCGACCAGCGGCTCGGGCGTTTGCCGTCGAAGACCGATTTCTCATCGCGCTCTTGCGGCTCGTAGCGGAGCATCACCGCTACCTTTCCCTTCAGATCGAGGCCCGCGAAATCGTCGTATTGCAGCGGCGGCGCGCTGATCCCGTAGCCGACGAAGGCCATCTCGCCGCGGAAGGGGCCGGAGCTCGACATGCCCAGCGGCGTCCAGTCGGCGGCGGCGACCCCGGCCAGCCGGTTGCCCGGAGCGAGGGCCACGCCGGTCTTCACCTCGAACGGCTGGCGGTACGAACCGTCGAAGGCAGGCCGCGTCGTGGCGCGCAGTTGCGTTTCGATCCAATCGGCGGCGCGCGCGATCCCTTTGGTGCCGAGACCGCGGCCCTCCATCCGGTCGGAGGCCAGGACGCGCACGTCGCGCTCGAAGGTCTGCGCGACGTCAGCAGTGGCTAGAAGAGCGGCAAGGGTGAGGACGATCACGTGCTTAGGCTATCATTCGCGCGCCATGCCGCCCATTCGCGACTTCATTCAGCGGCACTACCGCCACTTCAATGCGGCCGCGCTGCGCGCCGCGGCCGACGATTACATCCGCCATCTCGAGCGCGGCGGGAAGATGCTGGTGACCGTCGCCGGAGCGATGTCCACCGCCGAGCTGGGGATGTCGCTAGCGGAAATGATCCGCCAGGACAAGGTCCACGCCATCAGTTGCACGGGCGCGAACCTCGAGGAGGACGTCTTCAACCTCGTCGCCCATGACCATTACCTGCAGGTTCCGCACTACCGGCAATTGCGTCCGGAAGACGAGAAGGCGCTGCTGGAACGGCACATGAATCGCGTCACCGACACCTGCATCCCCGAGGCGGAGGCCATGCGGCGGATCGAGTCGGCGGTGCTGAAGCACTGGATGGAGAAGGACGGCAAGCGCGAGCGGCTCTTTCCGCACGAGTTCATGTACGAGATCCTCCGCGACGGCTCGATCGAGGAGTCCTATCAGATCGATCCGAAGGACTCGTGGATGATCGCGGCGGCGGAGAAGAACCTGCCCATGTTCGTTCCCGGCTGGGAAGACTCCACCCTCGGCAACATGTACGCGGGACACTGCATCTCCGGCGACGTGAAGAACGTGCACACCGTGCGCGCCGGAATTGAGTACATGATTGAGTTAGCAAATTGGTATACGACAACGAGTGTTAAAAACTCCATCGGATTCTTCCAGATCGGCGGCGGCATCGCCGGCGATTTCCCGATTTGCGTCGTGCCGATGCTGCATCAGGACCTGCAGCGGACCGGCGTGCCGCTGTGGGGCTACTTCTGCCAGATCAGCGACTCGACCACCAGCTACGGCTCGTACTCCGGCGCCGTGCCGAACGAGAAGATCACCTGGGGAAAGCTCGGCGTCGACACGCCGAAGCACATCATCGAATCGGACGCCTCCATCGTCGCGCCGCTGGTGTTTGCCTACATCCTGGGGTGGTAAGCGTGTAGCGGCGGGCGTCCTCGCCCGCCGGGCCGGCGAGGGCGCCGGCCCCGACAGATTGCCGGCGGGGAGCATTTTCGCGAGCTATCCCAGGTTGTCGACGGTCACTGCACCGTCAACGGCACGCTCGCCTTGCGGACGTCGGCCGACCCTTTCTTGCGCACCGTGAAGTCGAGGCGCGCGGCGCCGTGATCGAGATCGACCGGCGCGTACTGAAACATCAACTTGGCCACGTCTTCGCCGGTCATCTCCTTCAACAAGTGCGGCGCGGCCGAATGCGATCCGCTGCGATCGTTGCTGACGCTCGTCTCCCAGGCCATTTCATTCGCCGATGCGTTGTAAACGAATACCGCGAACTGGCGCGGCTCTCCATTGCGCACCTGCACCGCAACGCTCGGAATGAACGGCTCGCCGTTGATCTGAAACGGATAGCCGGCGTGGGTCGCGTCGTGCGAAGCGCCCCGGACCATCAGCCACTTTCCCGGCTCTTCGAAGAAAAACGGCGGCAGCACCGCAACGTCACTCGCCGGGGGGACGACGATATCGGTTCGTGCGTAACCCTTCCGCTCCGTCTCCAGAACGCGAACGAGGCTTTTCACGGCGTAGTTTCCTGGTGGAAGGCTGAGCGTCGCGTAGTACTTGATCCCGCTCTCCTGCAGTTTTCCGCCGACCTTCGATCGATCGAGCGACATCCTCTGAAACATGCGGTCGCGGACTGTCCCTTCATCGTCGAAGGCGTACATGTAGATGTCCGTGGTGATCGCGTTCACTTTCGCGTCGCGCAGCAGGTCGGCGCCATTGATCTCCAGAATCACCGGCACCTGCGCATCGCCGCGCGTGGGAAAGGGCGCGGCGAGAGAGGCGACGGCGATGTCGGTCTGCGGAAGGTCATTGAGCACGATCTGGGCGTTGTTCAGGACGCGTTCCAGCGCGTTCTCCACGCCCGCCTCGTAATAGCCGGCGCGATGGAACACGCGGGTGCCCGAGAGGCCTTTCACGCGCACTTTCAACTGGTGAAATAGTCCCTGATTCGTGGTGGGGACCTGGAATCCGAGGACGTAGACCACTTCCTGCTGGCGCAGCATCCGTTCGAGGTCGTTCTTCAGGTCATTCGAATTGCGGAACACCTCGCCGCCGGTCGGTTTGGCAAGGAGGAACAATCCGTCGTTGGAGTTGATCGTCGCGCCCGACTGCAGATCGTTCTGCACGCGGACTCCCTGGATATCGACAGCGTTGAGCACCACATCCGATCCGCGGAAGATGTTCGCCATCTGATCGACGACCGAAAGACTGCGCGCATCGCCGTAGCGATTGTCGGTATCGATCTTCCACACCTCGCCGCTCTGTACCTGAGTCATCTCTTCCATGGCGTCGCTGAAGGCGCGGACGTCGCGCCCCCGCACCAGGCGCGGGTCGAATCCTTCCGAAAAGAAAACCACCTGCTTCCGCCCCGGCAGCATGCGCAGCGTGCGTGCCAGGCCGCCGAGCAGCGTCACCTGACGTTCGATCCGGCCGCGGTTGAACTGATCGTTGAGGCGATTTTGTCCGCGCTGAATTTCCACGGCGATATCCGTCGGGTCGATCCCCAGCGCGCTGTCGTCGGTCTTGCTGCCGGCCTGAACGGTGGCCGTTGGCGGCGCCAGTTCCGTCATTTGCGTCCCGGCGATCTGCAGCGGGTCGCTGGAGTGGAAGTTCACCGGGCTGTCGATCGCGGCGGTCAGGAGATTACGATCGGTGGTGAACGCGGTCAGAAGGCGGAAGCCGCGCTGGACGTCGATCGTGCCGATCGCCGCCATATCGCGCCGCTGCATGCTGCGGGCGATGAAATTGAGCGCCGCCGCCTGCGCCTTGACCCGCCCGAACGGCGACGAGAACGAGAGATCGAAGAGCAGAAAAAAACTGCGCCGGGCGACGGGATTCAACGGTGACGTTCGTTTCGACTCCGGCGAGGCGAAATCGATCACGTCGAACGTGGTGATCGGGCGTTTGTGGCCCTGGTCGATCAGTTCGAAATTCTCCAGCTTCAGCCCGCGCACGGGATTGCCGTCGCGATCGACGACCGTGACCGGAACTTCCACCACATTCACGTGGATCGTTTCACGAACCTGAGCGGAACCAGCGGCGGCGGAAAGAAGAAGAACGCTCGCCAGCCGTACGAGCGGACGCATGGGGGAAGTCTCCTTGTCTGGTGAAGAATGCATGAGAGAGGGGTTCGAGTCCTGTTACCGGACTGTGGATCTTACGCGTGTTGCCGGTTGCCGGTTGCCGGTTGCCGGTTGCCAGATGCGCCTTGCAGGACGCAAACTAAGGGCATGCTCTTCAAGCAGTTCTATCTCAGCTGTCTGGCTCATGCGTCGTATCTCATCGCCGACGCCGGCGAGGCAGCCATCGTCGACCCGCAGCGCGATGTCGACCAATACATCGACGAGGCAGCTCGCGAGCGGCTGCGGATCCGCTACATCATCGAGACGCACCTGCACGCCGATTTCGTCAGCGGCCATCGTGAGCTCGCCGCGCGCACGGGCGCGCAAATCGTCATCGGCGCAAAAGCCAACGCTGCGTTCCCGCACATCGGCGCTGCCGCAGGCCATACCCTTCGCCTCGGCTCGATTGAGCTGCGGGCCATCGAAACGCCCGGCCACACGCCTGAGAGCCTCTGCTGGCTCGTCCTCGAAGGAGGCCGTCCGGCGAAGCTGCTGACAGGGGACACGCTGTTCATCGGCGACGTCGGCCGCCCCGATCTCGCGGGCGGACGCGGATATACGCCGCAGATGATGGCCTCGATGATGTACGACTCGCTGCACACCAAAATTCTGGCGCTTCCCGACGAAGTCGAAGTGTGGCCCGCGCACGGCGCCGGATCGGCGTGCGGGCGCAACATCTCGCAGGAGACCTCTTCGACTATCGGCGCGCAGCGGCGGACGAATCATGCGCTGCAGCCGATGTCTCGCGACGATTTCGTCACCATGATGACCACCGACATGCCGGCGGCGCCGCCGTACTTCTCGCGCGACGCGGAGATCAACCGGCGCGGCGCGCGCCCGCTCGCGGAGGTCGGCGTCCCAGCGCTCACCGCGGATGACGTGCGCGAGGAGATCAATCGCGGCGCGATCGTGCTCGACGTGCGTGACGCCGGCGCCTTCGGCGGTTCGCACATCGCCGGCGCGATCAACATCGGCCTCGACGGACAGTTCGCCTCCTGGTGCGGCACCCTGCTGCCGGCTGAGACGCCGATCGTCCTCTGCGCCGACACCGCGCGGCACGCACACGAGGCGGTCATGCGGCTGGCGCGCGTGGGGATGGAAACCGCGTCCGGCTATGTCACAGAGCCTGATGGACTCGATCGCGCCGCGTTGCCGCAAATCAGCGTAGCCGACCTTCGACAGCGCGCCTGCCGCGTCGTCGACGTCAGACGGCCCGGCGAGTATGCGGCCGGTCACGTTCCGGGCGCGCTGCCGATCCCGCTCCATGAGCTTTCGCGCCGCGCGGCGGAAGTCGATCGCCAGGGACCGCTGGCCATCATCTGCGCCCGCGGCTACCGATCGTCAATCGCTTCGAGCCTGCTTTTGCGCGAGGGATTCGCCGAGGTGATGAATGTGATCGGCGGAACGGCGGCTTGGGTGGAGGCGGGGTACGCCGTCGAGTAGCGAGTCTGTCTAGTCTCCGCTGGCCATCGGCTGCGGTTGCGCTTTGCCGTTCATGGCATCGGTGGCGCTGCGGCGCGTGACCAGCCGTTCGAGAAACGAGAGCCGCGCCAGCATCTCCGCCTGACCGCGCACGAGAGCGGCGATCTCCATCTCCGCCTTCAGATTCACCTGATAGTCGTTCTCGGCGAGCAGCTTGTCCTTCGTCGCCTGACGGTTCTGACTCATCATGATGACCGGAGCCTGCAAGGCTGCCACCGAGGAGAGGACCAGGTTCAGAAGGATGAACGGATAGGGGTCGAAATTCGCGAATCGCAAGATATTGATGCCCATCCAGGCCGTCATCACCGCGCCGAAGGTGAAGATGAACGGCCAGGAGCCCCCGAAAGCGGCCACGCGATCGGCGATGCGCTGCCCGAAGGTCAGGTGCTCTTCTTCTTCCTCCAGTACGTTGCGCGAGACCTGCCGCGACATCAGCTCATTCGTCTGCCGCAGCCGCTCGCTCATCTCAGCGATGATGCGCAACGCGGCCGACGGATTCTTGTTCACGAAATCGACCAGATCCTCACGATCGAGCCGGATCAGCCGCGAACCCTTCATCGCCGTGGCAGTAGCCGAGCGCGGCGAGCCGTCGAACAGCGAGAGCTCACCGAAATACTGGCCGGGGTAGAGCGTGGCCAGCAGAACGCGGCCTCGACCCTCGCCGTAGGAGATCTCCACCGCGCCGTCGTCGATGATGTACAGCGCCGGACCTTCATCGCCCTGATGGAAGATCACGTCGCCC
>JBGPFD010000108.1:0-11168 GCA_041483175.1 Thermoanaerobaculia bacterium
GCGCAGCGGCACGATGACCCGGTCGGACGAGGCGATCAATTCCGACGGGGGATCGTCATCGAGGATCTCGGGGGCTACGAACTGCTGTGACTTCGCCGCGAGGCGCAACGTCGCGTCGCGATCGCGGAGGTAGACCGCTCCTCCGGCGAAGGGAGTGTGGCGCGTGAAGGCGTCCAGGATCGCCTCGCCGTGCGGCGCCGCCGTCCGCTCGAGCTGCTGGAGGTCGTGGTGCAACTCGGCGAAGCGGTGGACGAGGGGGGACATGATCCGGCCGCGAGGATACTACGTCCGTTGACGGTTCCCGGTTGCCGGTTCCGCGGGATATGCCGGCAACCGGGGACCATCAATGGGCCACTACAGGCCCATCTCCTTGACCGCGGCTTCCTCGCTGTCGTAGATCGACGCGTAATTTGCAAGGCCCATGATCTGGAATGTCTTGTGGATGACCGGCGTGAGGCAGCAGAAGGCAATCCGGCCTCCCTTGTCGATCATCTTCTCGATGATCTCGATCAGGATGCTGATGCCGATGGAGTTGACGATCTTCGTCTCGCGCAGGTTCAGCAGCAGCGTGTGCACACCATCGTCCATCAGCTCGTAGGCGCGGTTGGCGATCTCTTCACCGCCCACGTTGTTGATGTAGCCCCTGGTGTAGAGGATGGCTCCGTTGGTCCTGCGGTCGACTGCGACTTTCAGTTCCTCTGTCATGACTTCTTCTCGTGCTTAACCATGTGAATGGTGGTGCCGCCGTTGCGCGTGGTGGAAATTTCGACCTCGTCCATATGGGATTCGATGAGCTGGAGTCCGCGGCCGCGCTTGTGCGCCTCGCCAGGCGCAGGACGGCGGGACCGCGCTTCGTCCGGATCGAATCCCCTTCCGTGATCGGTGACCCAGACATCGATCCTGCTGCCGTCGCCGCGGGCAGTGCCAACGAATCTTAAATAGATGCGATTGTCGGCGCAACCGGAATGCTCGCGCGCGTTGATGCACGCTTCGATGACCGCGTGCATCATCTCGTCGATCGACTTCTGGCTCATCCCCAGCTCGCGCGCCAGATTGCCCAACGCTCGCGCCGCGGCGATCTCGATGTCGTCGACCATCGGGAGCGTCAATTCCATCTGCCGCTCGGCGGTTGGTGTCATCAGTGGAAACTCCTGCGGGGAGGAGCGATCAAAACGCCAGGAAGAGCGCCACTGCCGACTTCAACCATGACGGGATCTGTCCCAGGCGATCGAGGGCCAGGAGGGCGAACGTATTGATCGCCAGCAGCATCGGCAACGCATACGAGGCGGCGATGGAGAGAGTGTTGCTGCGGGTTTCTGCGACCTGGTTCATGGTGACCCCCCTCTGTTGACGGATCACTCCTATCGCAACCGCACTGCCACCCCCTCCAAGTCGCTGGATTCACGTCTAAGCCTCTGATGTCAAACAGTTTACACAAATCTGTCGAGGTGTGAGGCAATTTGACCTTGTGTAGCTAAATGCCACACTCGCTGAAATAGTCCGTACCAACAGTGCGCAACTCTCATAGTTTCAAGCTGATATCAGTGAATATCCCAATTTTCCCCATGTGTGGTGTATTGGGTCAACGCAGCGCGCATTCGATAGAGGGTTTTTCGATCAATGCCAAGGATTTTCGCCGCCTTCGACATGTTCCCGCCGGTAAAGGCGAGCACACGCGCCACGTACCGGCGCTCCAGCTCGTCGAGAGCCGGCAGATCGGACGAAAGCTCCTCGCCCGCCGGCGTGCTGGCCGACGGCGGCAAAAGAAGGTCGCCGGTATCGATGATCGGGTCGGTGGTCAGCGCCAGCGCCCCTTCGATCAGGTTCTCCAGCTCGCGCACGTTTCCGGGAAACGAATATCGCATCAGCAGCTGCAGCGCGTCCTGTGTGATCCGGACGTCGTGCAGACCTTCGCGTTTGCCGTACTTGTCGAGAAAGAAACGCACTAGCTTTGGAATGTCTTCTTTTCGCTCGCGCAGCGGCGGGAGTGAGATTTCCACCACCTTCAGCCGGTAATAGAGATCCTGCCGGAATCCGCCTTGCTCGATCATCTCCTCGAGGCTGCGATGGGTCGCAGAAAGAATGCGTACATCGATCGGGATCCGGCGTCGTCCGCCTAACTTCTCGACTTCGCGCTCCTGCAGCACGCGCAGCAGTTTCGCCTGGAGCGCCAGCGGGATGTCGCCGACCTCGTCGAGAAACACGGTGCCGCCGCGCGCGAGCTCGAACTTTCCCGGCCGCGCCTCGACGCCGGTGGCCACGCCGCGTTCGATGCCGAAGAGCTCCGATTCGAGCAGGGTCTCCGGCAATGCGGCGCAGTTGATGGCCACGAACGGGCCGTCCTTGCGCGCCGAGTTCCCGTGGATCAGGCGGGCGACCATCTCCTTGCCGGTCCCCGATTCGCCGCGGATCAGAACGTTGGCCTGGCTGTTGGCCACGCGCGCCACGAGATCGATTACCCGTTGCATCTTCGGCGAGTCGCCCACCATTAGCCGGTCGGAGTAGTCGCGCAGCATCCGCTGGCGCAGGCTCCGATTCTCGTCTTCCAGCGATTCGCGGATCACGTCGAGTCGGTGGTAGTTGCGGCTGTTGTCAATGGCCACCGCTCCGATCGCCGCCAAGGATGACAGGAACCGCAGATCATCCTCGGCGAAGCGCCCGCCTTTGGCCCCGCGCTCCTCCTTCCCTCCGACGCCGAGGATGCCGATGACGTAGTCGGCGGCGATCATCGGAGCGATCAGCAGATCCCTCGCGGGCCCACCGAGGAATTTCGGAACGGCGATCGAGACCGGCTCACGCGATGAGAGCACCTGCTTGATTGCGGATTCGTTGAGAATCGAATTCGAGGGAGTCGGCACTTCGATGCCAAACGCGTAAAGTTGCTGCACGTTCAGCTTTTCCTCGAGCGAGAAGACGAAGCCGATCATCGCATCGAGTACCGAGATCGCCCGATGCATCAGCTCCTCGAGCAACTCCCCCTCGGGACGAAGCGTGTTCAACGCCCGGCCGATGTCGTACAGGGCTTCCAACTGCAGGAGCTTGCGGCGTAACTCGAAATTACTGTGGGGCACGATCTAATCTTTTCCCACTGCTTTCCTGCACTCCCCGAGCAGAAAGTCGCAGTTCCACGTTTCGTAAAACGCCCTATCCATCTCATAGATTCTGACCAGTCGCGTAGAGGCTTCTTCGAACCGCCCGCGCTTCATTTCCGTGCGCGCCAGAAAATAGAGGGCGTGGAGCGTCTGCGGATCCTTCGCTTCCCGCTCCACGATCTCCCGGAAGCCCGCTGCCGCCTGGTTGAAGTTGCGCCGCTGGTATGCGCAGAGCGCCTTGCCAAAAGCGTCGGTGGCTCCGCACGTGGTGGGGGGAGCGCTAAACGCGGAGGTGGCAATCAATGCGAGAATGAGCGTGGTTCGCATGGTTGTCGGCTGTCGGTTGTCGGTTGTCCCCGCCCGACAACCGACAATCATTGTATGAGACTCGGCATCATCGGCGGCGGGCGGGCCGCCTGGGCATTCGGCTCGACGTGGCGGCGCATCGGCTGGCCGCTGTCGGGCATCGCTTTGCGGTCCGACAGCCGGATTGCGGACCTGCTGGAGGCAGAGCGCCGAGCCGTCGGGGAGCTGGCGGCAGAATCAGCGCTGATTCTGATCGCCGTGAGCGAGGCAGCGATACCCGAGGTGGCGGAATCGATTCCGCAGACGCGAGCGATCGTTTTTCATCCCAGCGGCTCGCTGGGGAGCGTCCGCGGCGGATTCTCGCTGCATCCGCTCAAGGCGCTTCCGCCTGTGGGAGAGCCGTCGGATCTCCGTGGAGCGCTGCTGGTGTTCGAAGGTTCGCATCGCGGGACCGCCCGCCGGATCGCCGATGCGGCCGGCGCGCGTTTCGCCGAGATCAGCCCGGAGCAGAAGTTGCTTTACCACGCCGCGGCCGTGTTCGGATCGAATTACGTGGCGGCGCTGCTGGACATCGCGGAGGAATTGATCGGCGTGGCGCACGCGCGCGATGACCTCGCGGCGCTGGCCGAGTCGGCAATCGAAAACTGGCGGCGGCACAGCGACGGGCGACGCTTCACAGGGCCGGCGGCGCGGGGGGAACGCGAGCTGGTGCGGCGGCACCTGGCGGCGCTTGGCGACCGGCCGCAACTCGCGGAACTTTATCGACTCCTGGCGGAGCGCATTGCGACTGCGAAGTAGCGGATGCTACCATCGATCCCCTTTCATCATGCGGAGAGCCAGAGCCCATGGTCTTCTTTAATTACGCCACGATGCAGATGGCGGCGAAGATCGTCTATTACGGTCCGGGCCTTTGCGGGAAGACCACCAATCTCCACTACATCTACGCCAAGACTTCGCCGCAGAGCCGCGGCGAGATGGTCAGCCTGGAGACGGAAAGCGATCGCACGCTCTTTTTCGATCTGCTGCCGATCGACGTCGGCGTGATCGGGGGCTTCAAGACGCGCCTGCAGCTCTACACCATTCCCGGACAGGTCTTCTACAACACCACGCGGAAGCTGGTGCTGAAGGGCGTCGACGGCCTCGTCTTCGTGGCCGATTCGCAGGTGGTCACGCAGGACGCCAACGTGGAGAGCCTCAACAACCTTCGCGAGAATCTCACCGAGATCGGAGTGAAGCTGGACGACATCCCGCTGGTCGTGCAGCTCAACAAGCGCGATCTGCCAAACGTCGCCAGCGTGGACGCCATCCTCGACCGCATCGATCCCGAACGGAAGTACGAACACACGGAGTCGGTCGCGGCCACCGGCGTCGGGGTCTTCGAGACGCTGAAGCTGATCTCCAAGCTGACGCTGCGCACTCTGCGGCAGCGGATGACTGGAGAACAACCGAAGGCGGCGCCGCGCGTCGCTGCGCAGGTGGCCACCTTCCGCGTGAGAGAGGCGCCGGCCACGCACGACGCGCGCATCTCAACGGCGCCGATACCCGCGGTCGGTTCGGCGGGTTCCGTGGCCACCACCGAAGAAGTCGAAGAACTGGGTGCTTCCGAGGGGATTGCCGAGCCGGCGCACGCATTCACTGACAGCACGCTGGCGAAAACGGCGGATGTCGGCGCAGGGACGATCTCCGATCTTCCGATCAGCCCTCCCGCCGCAGCGGAGGTGTCCGCCCCAGCCGCGGAACCGGACATCGATTTCAATCAGAGCGAAAAGCCGTCGAAAAAGACGGCGGTCAAGCACGTGAAGATGCGCTCGTCTGTCGATGTCATGGCGGAGCTGGAGGCGCTTCGGAAGCGCGCCACGCAGACCACTCCGAAGGCGAAGAAAACCGTCTCGCCGCTCGACGCGTTGCTGAGAACGCGCGACGCGCAGAAGAGCGCCACGATCAAAGTGGATGCCGACACGCTGGCGAGGTCGAAATCGATGCGAGTTGCGGTATCCTTTGAAAACAGCGATGGCGTCGTGGAAGAGCAGGAGCAGACCGTCGAGCTCGGCGACATGTCCGACGCGCAGTCGCTCTCGGTCAATCTAAAGATCCAGTCGTAGTCCGCGCGGGAGGTGGTGATGAGAGATGCGCGATTCATTCCGCTGATGTTCGCGGTGTGCGCTGCGGCATGCGCCACCACCCCCACCCCGCAACCCACTCCCGACCCCCTTCCCGCGCACGTCTCGGATGCCGCCGAATACCGGAAGGCGCTGGAAAACGCGTACGGCCAAATCGCCACGCACGAGCGCACGCCGGTGGACGCACCGAAAGTCGACGTGGAGGCTGCCGCATCAATGCCCATCCCCGACCATCGGACCATCCACGGGGCGCTGGCCTACTTCACCACCGATCTGAAAGCGGACATTCAGGAGTCGCTCCTCCGCTCGGCGCGCTACAAGAAGCTGATCGACCGCATGCTCGAGCAGTACAAACTGCCGAAGGGTCTGGCCTACCTTCCGGTGATCGAGAGCGCGTATCTGCCGACGATCACCTCGCGCGCCGGCGCGCACGGAATCTGGCAGTTCATGCCGGAAACCGCGCGGGATTATGGGTTGCGCGTCGACTGGTGGATCGATGAGCGGGCCGATCCCGACCGCTCCACGAAAGCAGCGGCGGCGTACCTGCGCGACCTTTACGGGCAATTCCACGACTGGCCGCTTGCGTTGGCGGCCTACAACGCCGGACCGACGCGCATCCGGCGCGCCCTCGACAGAACCGGCGGCACCACGTTCTGGGACCTGGTGGAGACGACCGCGATCCCGCGCGAGACGCGCGGATACGTGCCGACGTTTTTCGCCGCGCTGATCATCGCCTCCGATCCCGCTACCTACGGCTTCCAGCTCGGCGATGCCCTCGATCCCGACGTGCGGCGTGTGGACGTCGAAGGGCCGCTGTCACTCCGCTTTCTCGCGGAAACGGCAAACGTCGACGAGGCCACGCTTCGCGATCTGAATCCGTTCCTGCGCCGAGGAATCGTGCCGCCGGGGAAGTCGTCCGTGCGCGTTCCGGCGGCCGCCGCGGAGGTGATCGCCGCGCGAGCGACGACGCTGAAAAATGAGGATGCGACCGTCGCCGCCTGCTCCTACACGCTGCGCGAGGGGGACACGGTCACGAAACTGGCGCGCACAATCGGCACCACGCGGGGAACGATTCTGGCCATGAACGGACTCCATGCGTCGGATCGTGTCCGCCGCGGCGACGCACTCTACCTGCCGGTCCGCTCGCGCGAGCTCGGCAATCTTCTGGCGGACGCGCAGACCTACTATGCCGTGCACAAAGGCGACACCCTGTTTTCGATCGCCCGCAGGCACAGGTTGACCGTCTCCGAGCTGTGCGAGCTCAATCAGTTCTCGCGCAAGCACAAGCTGCACGCCGGCGAGAAGCTGCGCGTCGCGGTCCCGCGCGCTCTCAGCGCAAGCGGGATGTAAGAGCGGGATGCGGCACGGCGCAGCCGTGCCCTACGGTGCGCGAATTGTAGGGCACGGCTGCGCCGTGCCGCATCCACAATTCGAGCGCCATGCGCTGATCGACGAGCGCTTCCTGGTGCCGGAGGAGTTCAGCGCGACGCTGCGGCTTGGACAGAGGGACTGGGCAGTCGCTTCGGGATCCGCACAATGAACGTCGCCCCGTTGCCCGGCTCGCTCTCCACGTCGATCGAACCGCGATGCTGCAGGATGATGTGCCTGGCGATCGCCAGCCCGAGGCCACTGCCGGGGATGTCCTGGGAGCGGCTCTTGTCGATCCGATAGAAACGGCGGAAGACATTCTCGAGCTCCGATTCGGGAATGCCCTCTCCCTGATCGGAGACGCGCACCACCGCGAAATCCGGTTCATCGACGATCTCCACGAGGACTTCCTTGCCCCTGCCCCCGTACTTGACCGCGTTGTCGAGCAGATTCGAGAAGGCCTGTTGGATGCGCAGCGGATCGCCGCGGACAGCCGCCTCTCCGTGGACTACGAACCGAATGCCATTCTGCGCCGCCTGGTCGGCGAAATCTTCACCGAGATCGTCGACGACGCGGCGGAGATCGACTTCACGAATGTCGGGAGTCACATCGCCCGATTCGATGCGGGTCAATTCCGACAGATCATCGACGAGCCGTTCCAGCCGCAGGAGCTGGCGGGCCATGATGCGCCGGAGCTGAGCATCTTCTTCGACGCCGAGGCGGTCTCCACCGGTTTCGAACGTTTCGACCGCGGAGCGTAGGCCGGCCAGCGGCGTGCGGACCTCGTGGGAAAAATCGGAGACGAAATTCCGGCGCATCTGTTCCAGCCGCTCGATGGCGGTGACGTCGATGAACAGGGCCACGGCGGCAATCGAATCGGACCGCAGCGGCAGCGCGCGCATCTCAATCTTCCGCTCGACCGCGCCGGAGCGGATCGAAAAGCGCTCGACCGACTCCTCGCCGGCGAGAGCGCGATCGAAGGCTTCGAAAACCTGTGAGACGCGCACAACGTCGTGGAGCGGTTTGCCGATCGATTCGAAATCGCCGAACAGCTCGCGGAAGCGGCGGTTGGCGATTGCAATGCGCCGGTCTGTTCCCACAGCGAGCAACCCTTCGCCGAGACCGTCGAGCATCTGCAAGTCGGCGGCGCGCTGCCGTTCCAGAGCTTCGACACGCGCGCCGAGTTCCACGCGTGCGCGCTCACTCGTGTCGAGCCGATCGTACGCTCGCTGCGTCCCCCGCCACACCAGCGAGGCGATGATGAGGAGCAGAGCGACCGCGGCGACCAGCGCGAGCAACACGTTCACTCCTCCGGAGGATCGTACCGGTAGCCAAGTCCCACGACAGTGGAGATCCGCTCGGAGCCGATTTTCCTGCGCAGATTCCTGACGTGCGCGTCGACGGTGCGCGTCTCCACGTCGTCCGACATCTGCCAGATCTCCGACAGAATTCGATCGCGCGAGATCACGGCGGAACGATTCTGTACCAGCAGCCAGAGCAGCTCAAATTCCTTGCGAGCCAACTTGATCTCCTCGCCGTGGAGGTAGACGCGGAAGGATTTCCGATCGATTTTCAGCTCGCCGTCCTCATAGATCGTCGGCTGCTCCCCGCCGGCGTGGGCCCGCCGCCAGACCGCGGCCACGCGCGCGATCAACTCGCGCATGCTGAAGGGTTTGATCAGGTAATCGTCGGCTCCGAGCTCAAGACCGGTGACGCGGTCGCGCTCCGAGCCGCGTGCGGTCAGCATGAGAATCGGAAGCGACCGGGTGGCCGTGTCGCGGCGCAGCTCGCGGCATATGGTCAGCCCGTCGACATCGGGGAGGTTGAGGTCGAGGATGACGAAGTCGAAGCCGCCACGCTGCACGGCGACAAGAGCCTCGTGCCCTCGCGCGAACGGCGTGACGCTGTAGCCTTCGCCCTCGAGATTGAGGCGAATGGTGAATGCGATGTCCGCGTCATCTTCGATGAGAGCGATGCGTTTCATTCGTGGTCAGGCACGGGCGCGTGCTTGATCATCTTCCCTTCGACCAGGTAGACGACCATCTCACAGATGTTCGTTGCGCCGTCGGCCATCCGCTCGAAGTACTTACCGATGAACGTGAGTCGGATGGCTCGGGAGATGTTTCGCGGATCCTCCAGCATGTACGTCAGCAGCTCGCGGAATGACTGTTCCGTCTGATCGTCGACGCTGTCGTCCTGGCGGATGACCTCGCGCGCGAGCGCACCGTCACCGCGCACGAACGCGTCGAGCGCACACCGGACCATCGACTGGGCATCCTGCGCCAGATGCGGAATCGCGATCAACGCTTTCAACGGCGGCTCGCGATTCAGCTCGATGACCCGCTCGCAGACATCCTGCGCCAGATCGGCGATGCGCTCCAGCTCCGGGGTGATCTTCATCAGCGTGGCCACGAAGCGCAAGTCGACGGCCGCCGGCTGCATCTTGGCGATGAGCTCGAAGGTCCGGCGGTCGATCTCCAGCTCCATCTGGTCGATCCGGCCGTCGTTGGCGATGACTTCCTCGGCGAGCCCAGTATCGCGCTCCAGCAGCGCGCGGATGGATCGCGCGATGGCATCTTCCACCATCGCTCCCATGCGCAGGAGCAAGTCTTTCAGTTCCTCGATATCTTTGTCGAAATGGCGTTGCATGCCACTTATCCAAACCGTCCGGTGACGTAATCCTCGGTCATTTTTTCTTTCGGGTTCATGAAGATGGTTTTGGTGTCGCTGTATTCGACGACGCGGCCGAGCATGATAAAGGCCGTACGATCGGAGACGCGCGCCGCCTGCTGCATGTTGTGGGTCACGATGACGATCGTGTAGTTGTTCTTCAGTTCCCAGATCAGCTCCTCGATTTTCGTCGTGGCGATCGGATCGAGAGCCGACGCCGGCTCGTCCATCAGCAGGATCTCGGGATCGACCGCTAGCGCGCGTGCGATGCAGAGCCGCTGCTGCTGCCCGCCGGACAGCGTGAACGCGCTATGGTTCAGGCGGTCCTTGACCTCATCCCACAGCGCGGCGCGGATGAGCGACTTTTCTACAAGCCGGTTCAGCTCGCGCTTGTTTCGCATCCCGCCGATGCGCAGGCCGTAGGCCACGTTGTCGTAAATCGACTTCGGGAACGGATTTGATTTCTGGAACACCATCCCGACGCGGCGGCGCAACGCAACCACGTCCGTGCCCGGCGCGTAGATGTTGCGGCCATCGATGGTGATCGTGCCCGTGGCGCGCGCCTCGGGGATGATGTCATTCATCCGATTGATGGAACGGATGAAGGTCGATTTGCCGCAGCCCGATGGACCGATCAAGGCGGTCACTCTCTGACTTGGAATGTCGAGATTGATGCCGTGCAGCACCTTCACCGCGCCGTAATAGAAATCGAAGTCGCGGACGCTGATCTTTGCGGCGCTCTCCTCGACGGCGGGCGTGGTGGTGCTTCCCATCTCGATGGTCATCGTCATTATGGCCGGTTCATCCTTTCCACTCTGCGCACGGCCAGCCGCGCGATGATCGAGAGGACGAGAATCATCATCACCAGAAGAAAAGCCCCCGCCCACGCCTGCCTGTGCCAGTCGTCGTAGGGAGAGATCGCGTAGGTGAACACCTGTACGGTGAGCGACGCGATCGGCTGCATCACGTTGGTCGACCAGAAGCGATTGTTGAACGAGGTGAACAGGAGCGGCGCCGTTTCTCCGGCTATACGGGCGGTGGCCACCAAGATTCCAGTGAGGATGCCCGGGAGCGCCGAGGGAACGATCACCGTGAACACCGCGCGGGCCCGGCTGGCGCCGAGCGCCAGCGCCCCTTCGCGGAGGCCCGGAGGAACCAGGCGCAGCAGTTCTTCCGTCGTGCGCACCACGACCGGGATCATCAGCATTCCAAGGGCCACTCCACCCGCGAGAGCACTGAAGCGCTTCACCGGGAGGACCACGATCCCGTAGGCGAAAATGCCGATGACGATTGACGGCACGCCGTTGAGCACGTCGGCGGCAAAGCGGACGAGCGAGGAAAACCGCGTATCGGGGTATTCGGCCAGATGGATCCCGCAGATGCAGCCGACCGGAACGGCGAAGAGCGCGGCGAGCCCGATGAGGATCAACGTCCCGACGATCGCGTTGGCCATTCCGCCGCCTGGCTCTCCTACCGGCTTCGGCATCTGCGTGAAAAATGCCCAGTTCAAAGCCGTGAACCCATGCTTGATGACGTAGAACAGGATCATCGCCAGCGGCAGCAACGCGAGGATCACGGCAATGGCGCAGAGCGTCTCGGCGATCAGGGAGAC
>JBGPFD010000109.1:0-11164 GCA_041483175.1 Thermoanaerobaculia bacterium
CTTCTTCTCAGGCTTGAACATCTCCGCGAGTTTTTCCAGCCGCGCGTCCGGCACCTTGGCCACGCCGATGTTCGGCTTTGCGCTGGCAGTCGACATCGCCACGCGCGCGCGGCCACGAGTGAGCGCGTTGAAAACAGTCGTCTTGCCGCTGCCGGGGAATCCTACGAGACCGACCTTCATCGCGGTGAGTCTACTCTCGCAACCAACGGCGCCGAGGCGCGATCGCCGGTCGTGTTGAGCACGGTCGCGAACGTATCGTGTCGCCGCGGCGGCGACCGGATTCGACGGAAGTAGCGAGGTGAGCCCGTGAGTGGCACGGGAGAGTTAAGGATCGTCGCATTCGGGGCCCGCGACGCTCCCTGTGACGCCCGTCTCTCCCTCATGTGATACAGGCGACGGTGACATTCACCATAGCGCGGCCATGCTCTCTCACAGCATTGTGGGGGCACATTGGCGCATGTCGAATTCGTTCTGAACGGAACGCGAACGCGGGTCGAGCCGGCGCCGGGCGAGAGTTTGCTCGGGGCGCTGCGCAATCGCTGCGGGATCCGCTCGACCAAGGACGGCTGTCAGCCGGCAGGGCAGTGCGGTGCCTGCCTCGTGCTCGTCGACGGACTCCCGAAAGTCTCTTGCGCCATGCCGGCGCGGTCGGCCGCCGGGCATGCGATCACCACGCTGGAAGGAATCTCCGAAGACGAACAGTGGCTGATGGCGCGCTGCTTCGTCGCAACGGCCGGACTTCAGTGTGGCTTCTGCATTCCCGGCATCGCCTTGCGCGCGCATGCGCTGCTCGAAAAAAACGCCTCGCCGACGCGCGCCGAGATCACCCGCGCGATTGACGGCCACCTCTGCCGCTGCACCGGGTACGTGAAGATCATTGACGCCATTGAGCTGATGGCGAAGGTCTGTCGCGGCGCGCCGTTCCCTGCTGCTTCCGCGGCGGAGGGCGTGGGCGCGCGCGCAGTGCGGTATCGCGGCGCCGAGCTGGTTCTCGGCAAGCAGCCTTTCATCGATGACCTCACGCTTCCCGGAATGCTTCATGGTGCGCTGGTCCTTTCGCCGCACGCCCGTGCACGCGTCGTGCGCATCGACACGCAACGCGCGCGTGCGCATCCCGGCGTGATCGCCGTCGCAACGGCCGCCGATGTTCCGGGAAATCGCTGGATGGGCCTGCTCCATTACGACTGGCCGGGATTCGTCGCTGTCGGCGAGGAAGTTCGTTACGTCGGCGACGTCGTCGCTGCCGTGGCGGCCGTCAATGAGACGACCGCGCGCGCGGCGGCCGCGGACATTGAGGTCGAGTACGAAGTGCTGACGCCGATGCTCTCGCCCGAAGTGTCGATGCGCGCCGGCATGCCTCGAGTCAATCCGCATCACGACAACATCCTGTCGCGCACGAAGATCGTGCGCGGCGACCCCGAGGCCGCTCTTGACAAAAGCGCGCACGTCGTCCGCGGAACGTGGACGACGCAGCGCATTGAGCATTTCTTTCTGGAGCCGGAGAGCGCGCTCGCCGAGCCGCTCGGCGACGGGCGCCTGCGCCTCTATAGCGGCGGGCAGGGAATCTTCGACGATCACCGCCAGGTGGCCGCATTTCTCGGCCTCGGCGCCGACGACGTCATCGTCGAACAGATCTCCAGCGGCGGCGCCTTCGGCGGCAAGGAAGATCTTTCGATTCAGGCGCAGACGGCGCTCCTGGCGTGGATGACGCGCCGCCCGGTGAAGCTGACGCTCAACCGCGAGGAGTCGATTCGCATCCATCCGAAACGCCATCCGATCACCATGGAGTACGCCGCCGGGTGCGACGCCGATGGCCGCCTCACTGCCGTCAAGGCTCGCCTGATCGGCGACACCGGCGCATACGCGTCGGTCGGCGAGAAAGTGCTCGAGCGCGCGGCCGGCCACGCCTGCGGCGCGTATCACGTGCCGAACGCCGACATTGAGGCGCTCGCGGTCTGCACGAACAATCCGCCGTCGGGAGCGATGCGCGGCTTCGGCGCGCCGCAGACGAACTTCGCCATCGAGGGCTGCCTCGATCTGCTGGCGAAAAAAACGGGCATCGATCCGTGGGAGATTCGCTTCCGCAATGCGCTCGATGTCGGCGGCACCTTTACCACGGGCCAGGTCCTCGAGAAATCAGTCGGATTGAAAAAGACGCTCCTCGCCGTCCGCGATCGCTATCAGCAAGCGAAGGGCGCCGGCCGCGCCGTCGGCATCGCCTGCGGCGTCAAGAACTCCGGCCTCGGCAACGGAGTGAAGGAATTCGGGCGCGCGCGCCTGGTGGTCGAGCGGGACGGAACGATCTCGCTCTACAACGGCTACTCCGAGGTCGGGCAGGGGCTGCTGACCGTGTTGGTGCAGATGGCGGTCGAGGTGACGGCGCTGCCCGCGACACGATTCCGTCCCAGGGTCGACACCCGCTACGCCCTCGATTGCGGGCAGACTACCGGCTCGCGCGCGACGCTCCTCGGCGGGCGTGCGGTGGTCGATGCGGCGGCGAAGCTGCGCCGTGACCTCGATCGCGGTCTCACGCTCGATGAGCTTTGCGGCCGCGAATACGAAGGCGAAGTCGTGATCGACGACACCACCGCGCCCGGCTCGGACGCGAAAGCGATCAAAACGCACACGGCATTCGGGTTCGCGACGCAGCTCTGCATCCTCGATGAGCGAGGCCGCGTGGAGCGGATCGTCGCCGCGCACGACGTCGGCCGTGCGATCAACCCCGCCTTCTGCGAAGGGCAGATCGAAGGCTCCGTGCACATGGGGCTCGGCTACGCGTTGACCGAAGAGCTGCTGTGTCCGGACGGCATGCCATCGACGTTCAAACCGATGGAGCTCGGCATCCTTCGCGCGACCGACATGCCGGAAGTCGAAGTGATGCTCATCGAAGAGGCGGAGCCGGAAGGACCGTTCGGTGCGAAGGGACTCGGCGAGATCGGTCTCGTGCCGACCGCCTCGGCGGTCGCCGCTGCGCTCGAAGCGTTCGACGGCATCCGCCGGACGACACTGCCGATGAAAGATTCGGCCGCGGCAAATGCGATGCGAGCCGGCCAGAGGAAGAGGGCGCGATGACCGTCAACGCGCACACGCATCTCTACTCCGGGCTCGTCCCGTTCGGAATGCCGGCGCCGCAACCGGCGCCGCGCACATTTCCGGAGATCCTGGAGCGCGTCTGGTGGCGCCTCGATCGCGCGCTCGACGAGCGGTCGCTTCGTGCCGCGGCTCGCTTGTACATCGCCGAGGCGCGGCTGGCGGGGACGACGATGATCATCGATCACCACGAGTCGCCGAACATGATCGAAGGCTCGCTCGACATCCTCGCCGAGGCGTGCGAAGAATTCGGGATGCGGGCGCTGCTCTGCTACGGGGCCACGGAGCGCAATGGCGGCCGCGACGAAGCGCGCCGCGGCCTCGCGGAGTGCCGGCGCTTCATCACGTCCAACCGCCGCCCCCTCGTTCGCGGTGCGGTCGGGCTGCACGCGGCGTTCACCGTTTCCGATGAAACCATTCGCGCGGCCGGAATGCTCTGCCGCGACCTCGATGTGCCGCTGCACGTGCACGTGGCTGAGGATGTGATCGACAAAGATGGATTGAAGCGCCTCATGGCGAACGATGGGCTCGTGCGCGGATCGATTCTCGCGCATGGCGTGCATCTGCTCCCCGAGGAGGTGCGGCTCACGGAGCGCCTCGGATGCTGGCTGGTGCAGAACCCGCGATCGAATCGCGCGAACGGCGTCGGTTACGGGTCCGTGTTGCGCAACTCGTCGCGCGTGGCGCTCGGCACGGACGGCTTTCCGTCCGACATGAATGCCGAGGCGGCGGCACTCGAAGAACCGGAGGAAATCGCCGCACGGCGGCTGGCAGCGGGCGAGGCGCTGGCGACGGAGATCTTCGGTGATGTCACCCCGAGCGTCAGCGAGGGGCCTGGGCGGGCGGACGGCACGCAAATGTTGCCGCCCGAACCCTCCAGGCCCCTCGCTGACGCTCGGGGTGACACCAGCTTCGACATCGAAAGAATCCGGCTCGAATCTGCCGTCGAGGCGGCACGCCTATGGGAACGAATGCGAGGAGTGAACCATGAAGAACCTTCCGTTGCGAAACAGCGTCGTTGATTCCGCGGTCCGCGACAAAAACATCAGAAAACTTCGCGAGATCGGCGCCGTGCTGCCGAAGTTTTCCGAGCTCGCGGATCCGGCGACGATCCCGGCGTCGATCAAAGAGGATCTGAAGACGATCGATCCCAACGCGCCGATTGCGCTGAATCTCTTTCGCGTGCATTGGTACAACTCGCGGCGGGCGATCGCCGCGGTTCCCGATCACCTCGTGCTGCCGCCGTCGCTGACCGGCACCGAGGCGAAGATCGTCGTGCTGTTCGGCAATCGCTTTCCGATGATCCGCGCGCACAAGGTCCTCGCTGCATACGCCTGCCTCGCGCCGCGAATCGTCAGCGGGCAGTTCGATCTGACGAAACATCGCGCGGTGTGGCCGTCGACCGGCAACTTCTGCCGCGGTGGCGTGGCCATCACGCGCATCCTCGGCTGCCGCGGTGTCGCCGTCCTGCCGGCCGGCATGAGCGTCGAGCGCTTTCAATGGCTCGAGAAGTGGGCCACCAATCCGAAGGACGTCGTTCGCACGCCGGGCACCGAAAGCAACGTGAAGGAGATCTACGACGCCTGCGCCACGCTGTCGCGCGATCCGGCGAACATCATCTTCAATCAGTTCGCCGAGTACGGAAACTACCTCGTCCACTATCGCTGCACCGGATCGGCGATCGGTCGCGTCTACGAAAGCCTCGCGGCGGCCGATCGTTCGCTGCGCCTGCGCGCGTTCGTGGCCGCCTCCGGATCGGCCGGCACGCTCGCGGCCGGCGACTATCTGAAGGACGAGTACGGAAGCCTCACCGCCGCCGTCGAGGCGCTCGAGTGTCCGACGCTGCTCAATAACGGCTACGGCGATCATCACATCCAGGGCATCGGCGACAAACACGTTCCGCTGATTCACAACGTGATGAACAGCGACGTTGCCGTCGCGGTCTCGGATCGTGCGACCGACACGCTGAATGTTCTCTTCAACTCACCGGTAGGACGCGAGTTCCTCGCCTCGCGCTGCGCGGTGCCGCAAGAGGGGATCGAGCAGCTCGGATCGCTCGGGCTCTCGTCGATCTGCAACGTGCTCGCCGCGATCAAGATGGCGAAGTACTACCGGATGGGCCCGACCGACGTCGTAGCGACGGTGGCCACGGACGGAGCGGAGATGTACGCCAGCGAAGTGGAGAAGACGCTCGCCGCGAGTTTCCACGGCCGATTCGATGCCGTCGATGCTGCCGGCGTCTACGGACAGCACGTCCTCGGCGCGTCAACCGACAATCTTCTCGAGCTGACACAGCGCGAACGCGAGCGCATCTTCAACCTCGGCTACTTCACCTGGGTCGAGCAGCAGGGGTATTCGCTGCAGGAATTCGAGGCCCGCGCGAGCCAGAGCTTCTGGCATGACCTGCAGCAATTCGTGCCGGCGTGGGACGCCATGATCGAAGAGGTGAACGCCGAGGCGGCGGCGACAGTGGCATGAACATCGAATCGCTGGTCCGGGCGTCGCTCACGTCGATGGTCTGCGCCGGATGCGGCTATGTCGCTCCGGCGCTCGCGCCGCGTCCGTTCCGCTGCCCGAACGCCGGGATCGATGATGCCGACCACGTGCTGCGCCGGAAACTCGACGTGAATGGCGCGGAAGACGAATTGCGGCGCGCGTTCATCGATCCGGAACCCGATCCGTTCATCCGCTACCGGCGTCTGATGCACACGTGGCAGAGCGCGACCGCGGCGGGGATAAGCGATGCGGAGTACGTCGAGCTCGTGCTTCAGCTCGAGCGCCGTATCGCCGCCATCGACGGAATGGCATTCCACGTCACGCCGTTCATTCGCCGTGACGACTTCTGGATCAAGAACGAAACGGGGAATGTCGCCGGGTCACACAAGGGACGTCACCTGATGGGTCTGATGATCTGGCTCGAGGTGATGAAGCGATTCGATCCCACGCTCGCGCAGTCGCGCCTGGCGATCGCCAGTTGCGGAAATGCCGCGCTCGCGGCGGCGGTCGTCGCGCGCGCCGCGCGGCGTCCGCTCGATGTCTTCGTTCCCGTCGACGCATCGAGTGGCGTGATCCGGCAGCTCGAAGAGCTCGGCGCGCAAATCACGCGTTGCGAGCGGCGGCCGGGGGAGTCCGGCGATCCTTCGTACCTCCGGTTTCGCGAAGCGGTGGCGGCGGGCGCGCTGCCATTCACCTGCCAGGGAAACGAGAACGGGCTGGTCATCGAGGGAGGGGAGACGCTGGGATGGGAGATCGTGTCGCAGCTCCTTGCCACCGGGGAGACGATCGATCGCCTCTTCGTGCAGGTCGGCGGCGGCGCGCTCGCGAGCGCCTGCATCGCGGCGTTCGACGACGCACACGCGCTCGGGCTGATCCCGCGCCTGCCACGCATCCATGCGGTGCAGACGAGAGCTGCCTTCCCGCTGGTGCGCGCGTGGGAGCGGATGAAAGCTCGTGGTGTGGAGATCGACGAAGCGGTCCGGCACCGATCGCAGTTCATGGAGCCGTGGCCCACCCCGCCGCGAAGCGTCGCCACCGGCATCCTCGATGACGAGACCTACGATTGGGCCGCGGTGATTCGCGGCATGATGCATTCCGGCGGATTCCCGATCGTGGTGACCGAGAACGAATTGCTCGAAGCGAACCGGCTGGCAACCGAGAGCACCGGCATCTCCGTCGATCCCACCGGCTCGTCGGGCTTCGCTGGCTTTCTGGCGCTGAAGCGAAACGGAACGGTCCGCCGCGGCGAATCGACCGCCGTGCTGTTCACGGGTCGCATTCGCGAGTAGTGCGCGATTAGGGAAAATTTGCACAACGGTTCTTGTAGCGGTGGGCGTCCTCGCCCGCCGGGCCGGCGGGGACGCCGGCCCCTACACTGCACTGTCCCGGACGTCTGTGGCTGTCCAGCCGCAGGGTAGGGGAATGCTCGCGCCAGGCTCTCCTCAGGTGAGAGGGTCCGGGTTCCGACATCAAAGGAGAGGCACTATGACCAGTTGTTCGTCACGACTGGGCTCGAGGATTTCGTCATTCACGGCGTGTGCAGCAGCGATTCTGGTGATCTTCGCCGGGATGAATCTCTGCGGGGATGAGCGGCCCCGAAGATCATCGAAGTGGGTCGCTCCTGCCAATCCCGACCAGCTTCGGTCGGGCGAGCTGAGGATCAACGCCACACCGAACGTTCTGCCGCTACAGAGCAATAGCGCGATCGTCGATGTGGCCGGCGATGACGACGGATTCGGGTTCGGCTACGGCTGGATTCCGCCACTGGTGTGCGAAACCTTCGACAACCGCGGCCCGGAAGATCGCGGCGTCTTCGACCAACGGAAACCCAGCGGCACCTTCAACAGCATCTGCAATTTCATTGGTCGCTGGACGCACTCGTTCGTGATTCCTCCCGGCGGGGGTCGGGCAACTCACCCTCGAGATGCGCATCCTCGGCGGCCAGGGTGACTCGACGTTCTGTTTCAACTCGCCCTGCGGCTGTACCCCGCCGGCGCAGCAGCTATTTCTGAACGGTGTCCAGCAGTCCTTCTTCATCGACCCGGGATGCGCCTCGATCATCCAGTGGTCGGGGTCGTGGCAGGGCCCAACGGCGAACGCACTGGCCGGTTCCGGCTCGCTGGCGATTGAAGTCGACTGGAACAACGATCCGTTTGCCATCGACTACTCGCGTGTGACGGTGCTGCCGGCCGTGGAGGTCGCGGTGCTTGACGGCGATGCACAGCGCGGCGCGATCACGGGCACACTCGACCAAAAGCTGAGGGTGAAGTTCACGACACAAGATCCGAGCTTCGATCTGTCGACGCTTCATGCGGCGTTCCAAATCACGTCGGTGCCTGCGCGCGCGAGCGGCTACGGAGTTGGCGCGAGCGATGCGGCAGTTTCGACGACGACCTACACGGCGCCGGTGGACAGCTCTGGCGTCGCCAGCGCTGTGTTTGTCCTCGGCGACAAAGAAGGGCAGTACGTCATTCACGTGAACAGCCCACTCAGCGCGTCGGGCGCAGCGGCAACACCGTTTCGTCGACGGAGCCGACGACGTTCTACGCCATCGGTCTCCACACAAATGGTGCGAGCCTCGGTCGCGTGAAGAGCAACTGGTCGGTGTCTTCGGGCGGAAATCCGACGACGCGCGGAAGCGGCAGCGTCTCCCCGAGCACGTTGTCGGGGACGGCGGCCTTCACGCCCTCGGGTGTTGGTCACCTTACGCTCAAGGCCAATCCCAACATTGCGGGAGTGAACACCGCGAGCGCGGACCTGTACATCACCTCCGTTTATGTCAGCGTCGATAACACGTTCTCGATCAGCAGCCCTGTCGATCAGAAGCAACAGTTCGTGCCGGGGCAGTATCTCGACGGGACAGATGTCGCAGTCAATGTGATGGAACAGGCGGGACAGTTCGCGTCGTTGCACATCCTGACGGGTCCGGGAGCCAGAGAACCGTGACATTTTCGATCGATGACACGGAGGTGTCTCATTTCCCCGGCATCGCCATGAATTATCCGATCAACAATCCCGATACCGGGCCTGACATGGCGTTCGCCAGAAGCCTCACACCGGTTGTCCTCACATCGAGCGTCGATGTGCAGTTCGCGGCGAACGGCGACACGTTCGCGACCCTCGTCATTCGCGACTACGGAGCGTTTGGAACCATCAACATCACCGTGACTGCCGGCAGGAAGACCTATTCGCTCGGCCCGCTGCGGCTTCCGGTTGATAACGGGTATGGGCTTCCGGCCGCAGGCTGGTACGTTAATGGTGTGCACATCGATGGCGCACGTCTGACGGCGACGGGCGATGACGATACAGCTGGCGGGGCGGTTGGAAGCGATGACGCCGTTACAGGCGATGGGTTTTCAAACTTTGAGGAGTTCCGTGGCTTCGTCGTCGCCGCCGGATATGTGCGGCTCAACCCGCGCGAGAAGGACATCTTCGTCGATGTTGACCCGGAGTTCCTGCTCGGAAGCGCCGTCACTTCGCCGGTACCGCTGCTGCTTACGTTGACGCCGCGCATTCTGTATTTGGAACCAACCGAAGTCAGTGGACAAGACCAGCTTTCGCGCAATCTGCTGCGGACACAGGGAGTGGTCGATCCGAACCGCGACACGCTTCCCATCGCACACACGCGAGCCCAGCGCGCGGTGCGCCTCATTTATCAGAGCGCGTTTCCGCCCGCGGTTCATCTAGCAGGTCCGAACATCGACGTACCGGTGTGGGAGATCGGATACTTGGGCGCAACCTTCTCTGACGACATCCTGAACATCGACGTCCTCAATGCACCTGGGAACCTTGCCACGATTGAGACGCCAATGAGGACACAATTCTCCGAGGTTTATCCCCGAACGTGGACGAACCTCGCGGTCAACACGACATTCACCTATCCGTTTCACTACGACGCGAACGGAAACGTTGTGCCTCGGTGCACGTTCCAAGGCGAGACGGGATGCGATTTTTGGGATACAACGAATTTGCTCATCATCCCGTCCTTACAGGACAACGCGTGGGGAATTCTCTATACCGTTCCCGATCCGGCGCACGATCCCGTTGAACACTATTCGCTACAGGCTCGCGATTGCAGCTCCGACAGCGCAGTTCTTGGCGGGTTGACGACGATTCAGATGGAGCAGGTCAAAGGTCTAATCGCCGCTCATGAAATGGGACATGCAATGCACATGGATCATGTGAGAGATTTTGCAACTGATTGTGGCGACATGATGTTTGATGACGAAGCGCTACCACCGCAGCGTCGCGCGATGTCGAACTATGTTCCGCAGCCGTCCGGCTTCAGCGCGAATGACCAGGCGATGATCCGGCTGTGGCAGCCGTAGGAGGATATCTTGGATCAATCTAAGCCCGTTATTCTGTCTATCGCCATTCTTCTCGTCGCGGTCGTGGCGCAATCGTCGACGCTCACGCTTTCGATCGAGCATCACGTCGCGGTCGTAAACAGAGAGGCGCAGCAAAAGTTGCTTCGCGCGGTATTCACGGGCGAGCCGCTGATCGCGAATGTGAAACTCGACGTATATGCGCTCCCACAGTTGCCGTCCACGCGCGCGCATCTCGAAGAACTCAGTCGGCTATCGCGTAAGAGTTGGTGGCGTGAACTGAGGTGGGATGTTCGCAATGCGGCTGGCGTGGGGCAGTCGGTCCACCCGCGCTTGGTGTCGGCGTCGGTACGTGAGCGAGGTCCTAACGCACTGAACTCCGTTGATCGGACCACATCAGTCGCCTGCACTTCGTATGACGGCACCTTCGACCTTGGCCACTTCGATTCTGGTGACTACTCTGTGCAGGTGACGGTCGACGGGGTCGAGTCGCCACGTTTTCCGCTGGCTGTCCGAACGGGGAGCGAACCGGAAGTGCGCGATGTCTATCTTCAGGAGAAGGCGCGGAAAACACGTGATTGGACAACGTTCAAAGCCCTGGAGCTCGAGCGCGTGCAACTCGATCCCACGAAAGCTGCTGCACTGCTCGAGCTTGCGCAGCGGTCGCTCGAATTCGGAACACTCGAAGAGACGAGTAGCTACTTCGACCGAGCTGCGGCAACGATGCAACAGAACGTCCGTGATTGGGCACGAATGAATCCGGTTGACGCCAAGAAACAGACGCCCGGCGTCGAGAAGACGGTCGCACAGATTCGTGCCCTCCAGCGCGTGCTGCCCGAGTACTTCGCTCATCGCGAAGAGTGGCGCGTCACGATCGACAGTGCCACTGGACAATACGTGATCACGACGCGTGATACGAACCAGTTCATTCGCCGCGTCGAATAGTTTTTCAACATGAGAGCGATTCTGCTCGGCGCAGGTCGCCCACTGAAGGACAGCCGTGGGCGGCTGTCCTCCAGCGATTAGCGGCTCGCGGCCCGGTACGCGGTCGGGAAGCGGGCCAGGAACGCGACCACCGGCGGGAACTCGCGCGAGTCGACGCATTCGCCGATCTTGTGCGTGTTCTGCTCGATTCCCGGACCGATGCCGAGCATAGCCGGATAGCGATAGGCGCCATCGCGGATCCATCGCTTCGAATCGGGCACACGCAGCTCGCCGTTCGCCCGCGTCGGAAAGCCGACGCCATCCGTGGA
>JBGPFD010000110.1:0-10863 GCA_041483175.1 Thermoanaerobaculia bacterium
GCTCTTCTACAACATCGCCGACTTCTCGGTGATCGACTACGTTGGCGGCCTGGAGGATCTGGCGCAGAAGCGCGTGCGGGTCATCGGAGATCCCGACATCCGCTTCCGCGAAGATCCGGTGCGCATGATGCGCGCCATCGAGTTCGCCTCCCGCCTCGGCTTCGAGATCGAACACGACACATATGAGGCCCTCCTTCGCCACAGGAACGAGATCCTGAAAGCGTCACCGCCCCGGGTCTCGGAGGAGATTCTCGAGTTGCTGCGCCGCGGCTGGTCGCGCGGCGCATTCCCCCGGATGGTCGAGTGTGGACTGCTCGAACCTCTGCTGCCCGAGGTGTATCGGGCCATGGAGGGGGATCGAGCGCCGTACTTCTGGAAAATGCTCGAGGTCCTCGATCGCACCGTGAAGACGGATCGCAAGGTCGCCGATGCCGTTCTGCTGTCCGTCCTGCTGTTGCCATGGGTCATCGAGGAAATCGAAAAAGAGGAGGAACGGCGGCAGGGGCGGATGCGCACCGCCGAGGTGCTGGTGTTCATCCGCGAGCTGATCCAGCCGATCTGTGCCCGCATGGCCCTCCCGGCGGGGACCCGGCATCAGATCGAGCAGGCGCTGGAGACGCTCTGGCGGCTGCTCGATCCGCCGGCCGATCGGCGCGCGCAATTCCGCTTCGTCTATCGCGAGCCGTTCAATGACGCGCTCTCCCTGCTCGAGTTGTACGCCCTTTCATCGGGCAAGTACGTCGAGGTGTTCCGCCAGTGGCAGGCCTTCGCCCAACGGGTGCGGCGGACTGAGGAGGAGGAGCACCCGCCGACGCGGCACCGTCGCAAGCGGCGGCACTAGGGGAACCTCTGCACAAGTGCACCCCTCTGGGTGTAGGGGCCGGCGTCCCCGCCGGCCCGGCGGGCGAGGACGCCCGCCGCTACACGAAGCGGTTGTGCAGAGGTTCTCTAGTGTCCTGATCCGATCGCCACGCTGATCTCGCCATTCACCCGGCGATTGGGGACGTCACCGGAGACGACGTCTGTTCGATGTCGAACTGCATCGCGTAAGAGAGCGGCGTGTCCTCTGTCACAGCGATATCACCCGGGCTGCTGGCAAGATTGCAGTCAGTCTGGCTAGAGTTGATCTCGCCTCCCTCTCCGGGCACAAGCTCTACCGTCCGAAAGGGATCGGCGGTCTGTTCATCAGGCGCGTCCGCGCGGACGAGATGCCGGAGAAGGGGCGGCGGTTGACGGCGCTGGGCAAGGAGTCATGGGATCGGGTGACCGGCTGGATCGCCGGGGTTTCCGTCAACGGACCACGGGGGTTAAGATTGCCAGGCAATCTGAACCGTCAGTTTCGAAGTATCGAGGCGGATTCGCTGATCGTGGCGATTCTAGCGGGTCGTCGCCAAGCTGCGCGAAATCTCGGCCGCCTGATGAGCACCGAATCGGGACGCATTCTTTTGATCGATCAGTCGCGCGGGGCGCTGCTGTTTCAGGAGAGCATTCTGCGGCGCCGCGAGGCTGTGATCAGCACCGCGCTGGCCGGAAGCGATGGGCTGCAGAAGGCGCGGGAAGAGTTGCCGAATCTGATCATGTTCGCTTTCGACCTCTTTGACATGTCCGCCCCTGAGTTCTGCCGCGAGATCCGCAACGACGAGCGGACCCGCGCGATCTCGCTGCTGCTGGTGTGTGATCGCGACGACGGCGAGCACGAGGGCCTGTGCCTCGCTGCCGGCTGCAACGACGTGATCTATCGTCCGCTCCAGCGGGCCGAGCTGGATGCGAAGGTCACCCGGCTGACGACCATCCCGACGCGCCGCGATCTGCGGACGCTCACGCGCATCGAAGTCTCGCTGGAGAAGAACGGCCGCTTTCTGATCGGCCGCAGTCTCAACATCTCGGCCACCGGCATGCTGCTGGAGCTCGATCGCGTGCTCCCGGGCGAGGGAAAGCTGCGCCTGCATTTCTACCTTCCCGGCGAGGCGCGGCCGATGCAGATCGAGGCCGAGGTTCTGCGTTCCGAATTCGTGGGAACCATGGCAAAGTACGGCCTGCAGTTCGTGGAGATTACCGCGGAGGAGCGCGTCCGAATCGAAAAATTCGTTCGCCGCCTCCGCTCTCGAGAGCTCATTTGATGACCACTCCGACCAAACGCATTGAAGAAGCGGTGCATTTGACCAAAGCGGGCGAGTACCTCCGCGCCTTGACGCTCTTTCTCGACATTTACGGCACCGACGATTCGCCTCCGCTCAATTCGGCGAAGGCCGCCTCCGGCCTCTCATGGTTCGGCCTCTGTCTGGCGCTGGTGCAGAAAAAGTACAAGCCGGCCAGAGAGATCTGCCAACGCGCGCTCGAACTCGAGTTCTACAACGGCGATCACTACGCGAACCTCTCGCGCGTCTATGCCGCGGGCGGGAATCGGAAGAAAGCCGTCGAGACCGCCGAGTCGGGACTGAAACTGGTGCCCGAACACGAGGAGCTTCTCCTCGCGCGCCGCGAGCTCGGCGTCCGCTCCAGACCGCCTGTCCCATTCCTCGATCGCCGTCACCCGATCAACGTCAGCCTCGGTCAGGCGCGGCACGCGAAGGAACTGACCAAGACGCAGAAGAAGAAATAGACACCTAACTTCGATACATCCTCGCGAGCTCCTCTGGATCCACACCACGGTGATACCGCCAGATGATCGACCAGTTGATCGCGGCGGTGCGGAAGAGCCCGTGCCGCAGAAAGCGCCGCCCCGAGGTGGTGATGGTCATCGGAAGGATGCGGGTGCGGCCGGAGCGTTTCATCCGCTGCGCCAGTTCGTAATCTTCCATGATCGAAATCTCGTGAAAGCCGCCGCCGGCGAGCAGCGTCTCGCGCGCGATGAATTGCCCCTGATCACCCCACGGTGCGCCGGTGATGGCGCTGCGCAGGTTGATCATCATCGCCGCGATGCGCAGCCTCCAGACCGGCTCGGCGAATCGGAGGCGGAATCCGCCGAAGATCGTTCCGTGCGTCAGCGCCTGATGGACGGCCTCCGCGGCACCCGGCGGCAGATGCGTGTCGGCGTGCAGGAAGATGAGCGACGGGTTCGCTGCCGCACGCGCGCCGTCGTTGAGCTGTTGCGCGCGCATGCTCCGGCCCAAGAGGATGCGGGCGCCGCGCGCGGTGGCGTACCGCGCGGTGCGATCGGCGCTGCCGCCGTCGACCACCAGAACCTCCGCCGCTCCCGCCGCAAATGCCGACTCGACGGTATCGCCGATGCGCTCTTCCTCGTTGAGCGTGGGAATGATCACCGTGACGGGAGGCATGGTTGCGATGGTAACCTGTTAACAGTTAACGGTTAACAGTGATGGACTGCTATCTTCTCGTCGGCGGCGCCTCGCGCAGGATGGGTCGCTCGAAGCTCGACCTCCCGTTCGGTGGATCGACATTTCTGGATCGCGTGCTGGCGGCGGCACGGCCGGTCTTCGAGCGGCTCATCGCCGTGCAGCGCGCCGGCTGTCCGGAGGTTGACTCCGTCCCGACGCTCTTCGAGCCGCCGCGGGAGTCGCAGGCGCCCCTTTTCGGGGTCTGGCGCGCTCTCCAGGATGCGAAAGGGCGCTGCTTCATCCTGGCGATCGACTATCCTCTACTGACGTCGGATGTGCTGCACTACCTGGCCAAACGGAGTGTGGAATCGTCTGCGGCTATGGTCGTTCCGCGCTGGAACGGGAAACTGCAGATGCTCTGCGCCGGCTATTCGCCTTCGCTGCTGCCGCGATTCGAACCGCGGCTCGCCGCGGGACACCTCAGTCTGCGGGGCCTGAGCGACGATCTGGAAGTCGTCGAGGAGGACGAACTGCGGGCGCGTTTTCGCGGCGAGCCATTGATGAACGTCAACACGCCTGAGGAGCTCGAAACGGCTGCGGGATACTTATGACCAAAGATTTTTCGCATTTCGATGAGACCGGCGGCATCTCCATGGTCGACGTGGCGTCGAAGCGAACGACGCAGCGCGAGGCGGTGGCCGTGGCCACCGTACGCATGAAACCGGCCACGCTGACGAAACTCGTCGAGCAGGCGCTGCCTAAGGGCGACGTGCTGACCACGGCGAAAGTGGCCGCCGTGCTCGCGGCGAAGGCGACGCCGGCGCTGATTCCACTGACGCATCCTGTGTCGCTCAACTCCATCGACATCACCTTCGATCTCAATCGCGACGAGGGGACGATTGAGGTGCGGTCGATCGTCCGCTGCGACGGGAAAACCGGCGTGGAGATGGAGGCCATGACCGCCTGCGCGGTCGCGGCTCTGACGATCTACGACATGTGCAAGAGCGCGGAGAAGGGGATCACCATCGAGTCGCTGCAGCTCGTGCGCAAGTCGGGCGGAAAATCGGGCCTGTGGGAACGATAATGGGGTCAGGTCTCCAGTTTCCTGTTTCCTGCCCGGAAACAGGAAACTGGAGACCTGACCCCAATGCTCGTCCGATGAGCGAACTGCTGATCCGCAACATCTCCGATACCGCGGCGTGGGTGGCCATGTATCGCGCGATGGAATCGGAGCGCAACGACCCCGTCTTTCGCGATCCGTTCGCGCGCCGCCTCGCCGGCAAACGCGGCGAAGCCATCATGACCAATGTCGCGTGGGCGAAGAAACACGCCTGGTCCTACACGGCGCGCACATACCTGGTGGACACGTTCATCGAGCAGGAGATTCGCGCAGGCGCCGACATGATCATCAACCTTGCTGCCGGCCTCGACGCACGGCCATACCGGATGAACCTTCCGCCATCGTTGCAGTGGGTGGAAATCGATTTTTCTGATCTGCTCGCTTACAAAGAAGAGGTGTTGCGCAACGACAAACCGGTTTGCAGGCTGCGGCGGGTTGCTCTCGATCTTTCCAACGTCGCCGGGCGGCGCGCGCTGTTCGAGGAGCTCGGGCGCGCGGCGAAGCGCGCGGTGATCGCGAGCGAAGGTCTGCTCATCTATCTGACCGCCGGCGAGGTCTGCGCGCTTGCTCAGGACCTTGCGGCGCCCGCGTCGTTTCAGCGTTGGGCGACAGACCTGGTCTCTCCCGGTCTGTTGAAGATGTTGCAGCGTCAGATCGGATCGCCGCTCGATCACGCGGGAGCGCCCTTGAAGTTCGGACCGGCGGAGGGGCCGCAGTTCTTCACCTCCTGCGGATGGAAGCCGATCGATGTGCGCTCCATGCTCAAGACCGGCGCGGCCCTGAAACGTCTTCCGTTTCCGTTGAACCTCTTCGCCCTGCTGCCCGACACGAAGCCCGGCGGCAAGCGGCCGTGGGGAGGGGTGTGCCTGATGGAGCGAAAAATTTCGAATTTCGAATGAAGAATTCAGGATGAAGAAATAGCGCGCGGGCGGGGGGTGTGCTTATTCAACCGCCCGTGGCCAACGCCCTATGCGCTCGAAGGAAGGTTTCCGGCTTGCTGAACACCTTGGCGATGTTCATTCCCTTGCGTACGGCGCCGAGGGTTACCTTCCGCGCGGCGAGCGCGGCGCCGAGCTGCACGTACGTCCGGACGCGGCCACGATACCGGTAACGCACGTCGAGTGCATGCCGCCAGAGCTGTGAGTACTCCGCGTAGAACTCTTCGATCGGCAGCTTCGTCGGCAGGACTGCGTGGACGATGTCGTACATCTCCCAGTTCCTCGTGGTCACTCGATGCTTGTCTGTATCCCACAGATCGGTGCCCGGCAGCGGGGTGAGGATGGAGAAGCCGCTGTTGTATGCCCCCATGGTGTCGATCCAATCGCGAAGGCGAGTGAAGTCTTCGCGTTCCCACGCCGGATCGACGATGAAGTTCGGCGTGAAGCCGACGCCCAGCTCCTTGAGGATGTTGATGGCGCGGACGTTGTTGTCGGCCGTGTTTTTCTTGTTGACCGCCTTCAGCCCTTCGTCGGTGACCGACTCCAGCCCGAGAAAGATGGCCAGGCTGCCGCAGTCCTTCCACATCTCGACCAGGTGCGGGAACTTGCAGATGATGTCCGTGCGCGTCTGGACGGTGAAGTATTTCCTGATCCCCGCGGCTTGGATCTGACGGGCCATCTCCTCGCCGCGCCGGACATTCATCCAGAAGATGTCGTCGGTGATGAAGATGTTCGGCGCGTCGATAGCCTGCAGCTCCTGCACCACGCGTTCCGGCGATTTCTCGCGGAACGTGCTGTCGTGAAACTTCCACACCGAGCAGAAATTGCACTTGAACGGGCATCCGCGCGCGGTCTCCATCAGCGCCAGCGGCTTGCGGAAGTTGATGTAGTAATGATTACGATAGTCGCGGATCAGGTGCCGCGCCGGCAATGGATAGTCATCGAGATTCGGACGCATCGGCGCGGTGCCGGTCGAGGTACCGTGGATCCACAGGCCCGGGACGCCTGCCAGATCCCGCCCGCGGGCGAGAGCGTCGACCAGCGGCGGCATGACCTCCTCGCCGTCGCCGATGGCCACGGCGTCGATGGCCTCGTGCCGGAACCACTCCGGATCGCGCGAGGCATCGTGCCCGCCGACGACCACGAAGGCGCGCGGCATCTCCCGTTTGATCCGCTGCGCCAGCCGGACGGTGCGATTCCGCTCCGTGGTGAAGTTGCACTGCAGGCCCACCACGTCCGGATCAAACCGGCGGCTCGCCGCGAGCCCCTGATCCTCTCCTTCAATGCGCAGGTCGATGACCTTGCATGCGTGCCCCTCCTGCTCGAGACACGCGGCCACGCAGATCGGCCCGAGCGGCTCCACGAACGTGAGCATCTCCAGGCCGAGAATGCCGCCCACCGGAGGCTTCAGAAAAGCAACTTTCAAGCTTTGCCCGAACCCTACAACGACGGGAGGGAAAAGGGAAGCGCCGATCGGCAAGCGGCGAGTAGCGGCTAGGGAACCTCTGCATAAGTTCGAGTCCCCTCTCCCGCAGCGCGGGAGAGGGTGGCGCGAAGCGCCGGGTGAGGGCGTCCCCCTCATTCGGCCTTCGGCCACCTTCTCCCCCGCGTCGCGGGGGCGAAGGCATTCGACCTTGTGCAGAGGTTCCTTAGCGGTTCGCTGTGGAACCGGGACTTTCACGGCTTCTGCATCCACGCCGGCTTTTTCGTCTGCTCGGGCGGATTCTCGGCCGCTTTGTCGGCGGTGACGAGCTGCTTGCGAATGGTGCCGAGGATCTTCTGATCGGCGGCGGTGGCCAGATCGAGGAGATGCGGCCGGTCGCCGTATCCGTTGAAGGCGACCACGAATCGATCGATGCGGAATGCGACCGCGCGCCCGAGGTACTTGTCTTCGGCGGTGAAGTTGTCCTCGCCGAGATTGGGGACCGGATCGAGCAGCCTGCCGTTGCGCACGTAGAGCGCGCGATAGGCATTGAGGATCTGCGCGGCGGCCTGCGAGTTTGCCGTGGGGATCACCAGGCCCTCGATGATGTCGCCGTCGACGTTGAACGTCGATTGAAACGAATTCGCCAGATACGGCTGCCCGAGCCCTGATTCCGCGGAGTAGCGTTCGCTGTTGGCCACGCGGAACTTGTCCGGCAGAAAGCTGAAGACCGCCGGCTTGCTCGGCGCGGCAGGCATCTTCTCGGCGACCGCGGAGACCAGCTCGAGCAGCACGTGGTCCGGCGCAGCGCCGATCACGCGCACGTAGAACGCGCCGCGCCAGATGTGCATCGAGTGCGATTGCCGGAACGATTCGTTCGCGATGCTGAGGATCTGAATCGTGCCCTTCTTGCGCACGGAGTAGGCGCCGAACGCCTTCACATAATCGGGAAAGCGGAAGATCTCCACGTTGGCGAAACCGCCGGCGCCGTCCTGCGAGTACTTCCCCACGGTGAGATCGATGACCTCGTAGCGGAGGAAATGGGCGGCATCGCGTCCGAGATAGGCGGAGAGACGGCCCGCGGGGATGACCATCGGATCTTCGTCGAGGCGCCAGCCGGGCACCTCGTCGCGGCGCGGGAGAAACTGCAGGCTGGGGGAGTCGATGGAGGTGAAGCTCACCTCTTCGCGCGGATGCGGTGCGGTCTGCATCGGGGCTGCGCGGCGCCCGTCGCAGGCGAACGCGAACGCGATCAGGATCGCGACAGCGATTCGAGGAAGGCCACGGTCACCCGCACGCCCGCCCCGGTCGCGCCGCGCGGCTCGCGCCCCGTCTCTTGTTCCGCGTACGCCGTGCCGGCGATATCGAGATGCGCCCATGATGGACAATCGACGAACTCCTTGAGGAACATCGCTGCGGTGATGGCCCCGCCCCACCGCCCGCCCGAGTTCTTCATGTCCGCCCATTCGCTGCGGATCAGATCCTTGTAGTCGTCCCAGACCGGCATTCTCCAGAGGCGTTCGCCGACGCGCTCGCCGCAAGCAATCAACTTCCGCGCAAGCGCATCGTCATTGGAGAACAGCCCGGCGGCCTCGCTGGCCAGAGCCACCACGCACGCGCCGGTCAGCGTCGCGTAGTCGATCAGATGATCGGGATGGAGCTGCGACGCGTAATGCAGCGCATCGCCGAGGATCATTCGCCCCTCGGCGTCGGTATTGACGATCTCCACCGTCTTGCCGCTCATCATGGTAATGATGTCGCCCGGCTTGTAGGCGCTGCCGCTGGGCAGGTTTTCCGTCGACGGAATCGCGCCGGTGATGCGCACCGGCAACTCGAGCTTCGCCGCGGTCTCGATCGTGCCGATGACCGCGGCCGCACCGCACATGTCGAACTTCATCTCCTCCATCTTCTCCGCCGGTTTGATGGAGATGCCGCCGGAGTCGAAGGTGATCCCTTTTCCCACCAGCGCCACGTGTTTGCGCGCCTTGCGCGGCGCGTATTCGAGGACGATAAAGCGTGGCTCCTCCGCCGATCCGCGATTGACCGCCAGCAAGCCGCCCATCTTCATCCGCTCGATCTCTTTGCGGTCGTAGACCGTGCACTTGGCGCCGGCCGCCCTGGCGACCTCCTGGGCGCGCTCGGCAAGGCGCGCCGGGGTCACCAGATTCGCCGGCGCGTTGCCGAGGTCGCGCACGGTGCGCAGACCCTGCGCGAGAACCCGGTTATCCGATTCGATTTGCCGGGCGCGCCTGGCGTCGAGGTCCGGCAGTGGCAGCAAGGTGGCGCTGATCGGACCGTGATTCTTCTGTTCTTTGTCGACGGTGATGTACGCGTCGTACTTATAATCGCTCTGGCTGAGCGCATCGGCGATCACGCGCATCGAATCGGTGGCATCGAGTCCGGGGAGCGTGTACGGCACGCCGACGGCGATGGAGTGGTCGCGCTGCTTTTTCGCCATCTTTCCGATGGTGTAGATCGCGCTGCGGATGCCGCGCAGCGTGATGGCGTCGCGCTTCCCCGCGCCGATCAGCGTGAGCTTGCGCGGTTCTTCCGCGAGGATGGTGATGCTCTCCTCGGATCGGCCGCTGAATCCCGACTCGCCGACCGCCTTCTGCACCGACTTGCTGAGGGGGAGGTCGCGGGCGTGTTTGTCGTTTTCCGCGAGAACGAGAAAGAGGTGCTCGACCTTCGACCACTTCGGTTCGCGATTGATGGAAACATCCATAGCGCGCGCGATTGTAGCGCGCCGGCTGAGAGCCGGCGCTACGTAGAGCCGGCTCTCCAGCCGGCTGGCGCCGCGAAGCGGCGCTAAGATGGAGCCATGCCGTACCGCATTCTGGTCGTTGACGACGAAACCGCGATCCGCGAGGCGATCCGCATGACCCTCGAATACGAGGGCTATCGGATCGACGAGGCGCGGTCGGGGCAGGACGGGATCGACAAGGCCACGAAGGTTCCGTACGACGCCATCCTGCTGGACATCAAAATGCCGGTCCTCGACGGGATCGAGGTGCTGGAAAACCTCAAACAGCAGCGGATCCCGACGCCGGTGATCATGGTTTCCGGCCACGGCGACATCCAGACCGCCGTGGAGTGCACCAAGCGCGGCGCGTTCGATTTTCTCGAGAAGCCGCTCAATCGCGACAAATTGCTGCTGTCGGTGCGCAACGCGGTACGCACGCAGAAGCTGGAGGAGGAAGTCGGCGAACTCCGCGAGCGCGCGGAGCGCGAGCTGCAGCTCGTCGGCGACGCATCGGGCATGCGCGAACTGCGCGAGCAGATCGAACGCGCGGCGCCGACCAAGGCCACGGTTCTGATCCAGGGCGAGTCGGGAACCGGGAAGGAGCTCGTCGCGCGGGAGATCCATCGGCGATCGTCGCGGGCGCGCATGTCGTTCGTGCAGGTCAACTGCGCGGCCATTCCGGAGGAGCTGATCGAATCGGAGCTGTTCGGCCACGAGAAGGGATCATTCACCGGCGCGATCCGCAAACAGACCGGGAAGTTTGTCGCGGCCGACGACGGCACGATCTTTCTCGACGAGATCGCCGACATGTCTCTGCGCACGCAGGCGAAAGTGCTGCGCGTGCTGCAGGAGGGAGAGGTCGAGCCGGTCGGCTCGGCCATGGTGGTGAAGGTCGACGTGCGTGTGATCGCCGCCACGAACAAGGATCTGGTCGAAGAAATCCGCGCCGGACGATTTCGCGAGGATCTGTACTATCGCCTCAACGTGATTCCCATTCGGACGCCGCCGCTGCGCGAGCGCCGCGATGACATTCCGCTCCTGGCCGAGCATTTCGCGGCGTTCTTCGCCCAGGAGCACAACAAGCATCCGAAGAAGTTCACGCCGGCGGCGCTGCACGCGTTGCAGGACGCCTCGTGGCGCGGAAACGTGCGCGAGCTGCGGAACATGATCGAGCGGCTGGTGATCATGGTGTCCTCGGACAGCGTCGATGTCACCGACCTGCCGGCGGAGTTCTTCCGCGCCCCCACCGACATCATCACCAGCGCGATGCACCTGTCCACACTGCAGGATTTCAAGGACGAGGCGGAGAAAGCCTTCATCCTGGCCAAACTCCGTGAGCACGGCTGGAACGTCTCCAAGAC
>JBGPFD010000111.1:0-10828 GCA_041483175.1 Thermoanaerobaculia bacterium
AGTCTACGAGGCGCTCGAGGCGCTGGGAGATGCCACGCACTCGATTCGCGCGCGCAAGAACCTCGTGCTCTTTTCCGTCGGCATTCACGAAATGGGCGAGGAGGTTCGCGACGGCATGGTGATCAGCACCAGCCGCTACTACGATCCGATGATCAGCGCTCTCAATCGTGCGAATGTGACCGTCTATCCGATCAACCTGCTCGACAATCCCAATCTGCCGCCGTTCGTGCACCAGACGCTGGAGCGCATCGCCGCCGACACAAACGGCGAATACTTCCGGCTGAACATCAGCTTCAGCCCCGCGCTGCTGCGGATCGAGAACCAGACGAACGGCTATTACCTCATCAGCTACTACACGAAGCCGAAGAGAGGGCGTGGGTTCCAGAAGGTGGAGGTGGCGGTGAAGAATCCGGAATTTCGCATCCGCGCCCGGCAGGGATACGCGTACGGCGATTAGGCCAGGACGAAGCGGACGCGATCGCCCGGCACGAGCTGCGCGAGCTTCCAGCGGTCGGTCGACACCACCGTCGCCGGCTGCAGATAGCCGCCGGTCACCGGATGGTCGGGGCCAAGCGCGACGAGGCTCCCGTCGGCGTGCCACTGCAGCGTTCCGAATTGCGCGCCGCACGACAAAAGATCGGCCGGCAGCTTCGCCTCGATCGCGTGCAACGGGCGCAGCCGGATGCCAACGCGGTCGAGCTGCGGAGTGACGTCCCACTCCTCCGGCAGCGGAGGCGCATCGTGCGGACCGGGAATGACGCGGATCGTGAGGCGATTGGCACGTGTAGCGGCGGGCGTCCCGCCCGCCAGGCGGCCGGGGACGGCCGCCTCTACACCATAAAGGCGATCTCCTCGCTTCAACACGGCCGGCGTCTCGGCGTAACGCAAACGCATCTCGCCGATGCCGCCCTCGATCGCCAGGTATCCGCGCATACCGCGAATCCGCCCGATGTCGACCTCGCCCGCGACAAAGCTGCGCACATTCAGCTCTCCATCACAAAACGCCGCGGGGCGCGCCGTTCGCAGCTTTGGTCCGACCAGCACGCATTCGAGGAGCGGCGCCACCGGATCGTTCCCCACGGCCTCGTTGGCCATCGCGGCGGCATCTTCATCGAATGCTCCTCCCGGTGGGAGGCCGTGCTCGACGCGCGACCAGTCTGGTGCCCCGACGATCGTCGTCAGTTGTCCCGGCGCGATCACCTCGGCGACCTCTTGAGCCGTGTGGAGGCGGCCGCCCTCGGCCGCCCGGCGGGCGAGGGCGCCCGCCGCCACACTGAGGCGTTGGTCGATCGGTTCGATGTCGATTGAATCTCCCGGTGCGAAGAGATTCGGCGGATCGCGCAGCGGATCCCACAACGCGGCGGCGGTACATCCGAGGATGTTCCAGCCGCCGGGAGAATCGACGGCGTAGAAGCCGGCCATCGTGCCGGCGATGCCGAAGCTCCCCCCGGGAACGTGATTTCGCGAGGTGGTACGCCGCGGCATCGACCATTCCGCGGGCCAGCCGTCGCAATAGGCGAAGCCGGCGCGAAAACCGAGATACCGAACCGAGAGGCGAATCGAACGCAGCCGCGCGAGGAACTCCTCGCGTGACGCATTCACGTGCGCGAGAAATTCGCGAACATCGAGCGCGTGCGCGTCATCGAAAGAGACTTCGATCCGATGATGCGCCACCGGGCGCGCATCGGCGGCGCGGGCCACTGCAAGCGCGTGTCGAACGGCGTCCGCACCACCGGTTCCGATCACGTAGATCGATTCGTGGCCGACGATTGCGGCGACGACGCCGGCGATGCCGCGCACGCTCTCCGCCGCGGCGCGCAGATCGGCGCTCGACGCGCCGGCGAGCGTCACCAAGAGAGCGCGATCTCCCGCCGCGGCAATTTGCATCGACGGCAACGATGATACCTTTGCCGTATGCACGACCAAGCCACGCTTCTGGCATCCATCGCACGCCAGGCGATGATCGATCGCGGATTGCAGCCCGACTTTTCGGAGGCCGCAAAGAACCAGCTCGCCTCGATCGATGCCCCCGCGAGCGCGAACGACGGCAGCGCGCGCGATCTGCGCAACCTGCTGTGGTGCTCGATCGACAATGACGACTCGCGCGATCTCGACCAGCTCACCGTCGCCGAGGACATCGGCGGCGGCAACGTGCGCGTGCTGGTGGCGGTCGCCGACGTCGATGCACTGGTCAAGCGCGGCACGCCAATCGACGATCACGCGCGCCAGAACACGACGTCCGTCTACACGGCGGCAGAGATCTTTCCGATGCTGCCGGAGAAGCTGTCGACCGATCTGACCTCGCTCAACGAGCGGGAAGAGCGCATGGCCATCGCCGTCGACTTTCACGTCGATCCGTCAGGAAACGTGACCTCCGGCGAGGTCTACCGCGCGCGGGTGCACAACAAGGCCAAGCTCGCTTACGACGCGGTCGGAATGTGGCTCGAAGGGCACGCCGGCCCGCCAGAGAAAATAGCGTCAATGCGCACGCTTGCGGACAATCTGAAACTGCAGGACCGCACCGCGGACAAAATGCGCGAGCTGCGGCAGGAACACGGCGCGCTCGAGCTGGAGACGATCGAGCCACGAGCGATTTTCCGCGACGGCGAGGTGGTCGATCTCCGGCAGGAGGCGCGCAACAACGCCAGGAACCTGATCGAAGACTTCATGATCGCGGCAAACGGCGTCACGGCGCGATTCCTGGCCTCCAAACAAGTCCCCGCCATCCGGCGCGTGGTCCGTTCGCCCGAGCGGTGGGATCGCATCGAGGCCATCGCCGCCGAGCTCGGCGACCGCCTCCCGCCCGACCCGGACGCTCGCGCGCTCGAAGAATTCCTGCGGCGCCGCCGCAAGGCCGATCCGCTTCGCTTTCCCGATCTCTCGCTGGCGGTGGTCAAGGCGATGGGACCCGGCGAGTACGTCGTGGAGAGACCCGGCGATCCGCCGATCGGGCACTTCGGCCTCGCGGTTCGCGACTACACGCACTCCACCGCCCCCAACCGCCGCTTCCCTGATCTGATCACGCATCGATTGATGAAAGCGGTGCTCTCCGGATCATCGCAGCCGTACACGGAAAACGATTTGGAAGACTTGGCGCGGCACTGCACCGATGCCGAAGACGCGGCGAACAGAGTGGAGCGGCAGGTGCGCAAATCGGCCGCCGCCGTTCTGCTTTCCAACCGCATCGGCGAGCGCTTCGACGCCATCGTCACCGGGGCTTCGGTCAAGGGTACGTGGGTGCGCATCCTCCATCCGCCGGTGGAGGGAAAGCTCATTCACGGCGCCGAGGGCGTTGATATTGGCGATCGCATTCGGGTCAAGCTGATTTCGGTCGATATTCCGGCTGGGTATATCGATTTCGCACGTTCGCATCGATGAACAGACCCTCACCCGGCCTTCGGCCACCCTCTCCCGCTACGCTGGCGAGGGCCTCTCGCCCTGAGTTCCTTCGCCCTGCGCAGCGGGGAGAAGGTGCCGCGAAGCGGCGGATGAGGGGCTGATGACCGCCGCGATCGCGTAGAGCGCCGGACCGATCATCTGCATCACCAGCCGGTCGGCCGAGGCGGCGATCAGGTCGCGCATCGTCCACTGCGTGACCATGTACGCGCCGATGTAGAGCGCCGCCATAGAAGCGAGGACCGCCGGCGCACGCCATTCGCGCCGCCACGCCATGATGGCCATCGCCATCACCACAGCGATCCACAGCAACCCCCAGTTCGCCGGGAGAAAGACATGCTTCGCCGATTCGGCGATCGCCGGAACGATGCGATCGAGATGCGACGGAAGCGCCGGCAGCAGCGCGAGGTAGTTCTCCTCGTCCGTCTTGGGGATCCCGCTGCGCCAGGCGAAAAGGGCGGCCGCGGCGATCACCACGGGAATCGCCGAAACTGCGATGCGCCGGCGAAACGAAAATGCGCCGATCACGAAAAGGATGACCGCGATCGGCAGCCCTTCGTTTTTCGTCAGCAGAAGGAATGACAGCCACATGCCGAATCGGATCGGCAACCGCGCCTCGAGCAGCTCGAAAAACGCGCAGGCCACGAACGCGGCGACAGCAATGTCGCTGTACGCGCTCAGCGCTCCCCCATCGCTGGCGACGGCGAACTGCGGTAGCCACGCGAGAATCGCCGCGTACCAGGGGCCGAGCCGATCACGAATGAAGAAAACGAGCGCGGCGAAGGTGAAGAGGTAGAGCCAGCGAGCGTAGCGGTCGTCGGGTTTGCCGGTGGCCATCATCACCATCGCCGCATCGAGCGGCATCAGCAACGGATATTGATTCCGCGGTTCGTTGTCATGAAAAAACGGACCGTCGACGGAGCGCTCGGTGGCCAGCGCTTTCGCCTTCAGCAGCCAGAACGCGCGGCCGTCGAAATCGTCGAGCGGCACAATTGATGCCGTGATCGTCAGCGCCAGGAGCGGAATGATGGTGATCAGTGTGAGGACCGGCTGTCGGTCACGAGCGACTTTCACTGGCCTGCTGAAGCCGGCCCGTACACAAACAATGATCACGATCGCCATCGTTACCACGAACGGAACATGGAAAACGCCGAGGACAAACAACGACGCTCCGAGGAGGCCGATGACGAAAAGAACAATTTCCGCCACGGTCAACGGATGTCCTCCGGCCAGATGAATCGGGTCTGGCCATCCGGCTGCTTCTCGGAAAGAAACGCGTACACCGGCCCGGTGACGGTTCCGGTCGCATTGACCGCCATGAGCGTGCGCGGCGGTACGAGCGCGGAATGCGATCCCGCGTGGGCCAGGACATACGAGTCGCCCGGATTGAGAAGCCAGAGGATCACAGGCTGCGGCAGGATCGGAAAGGCCACTGGCGCGCGCAGCGGCCCGTCGATGAGGCGGATCGGAGCGGCGGTGCGCGCGGCGCGATTGACGAACCAGAAGGCCGCTCGAAGCGGGCGATCGCTGTCGACCTGAACCCAGGCGGCGAACTCCATCACTCCGAAACATTCGTAGACGAGGTCGGTAAAGTCTTGCGTCCCGCGGATGGTCAGCTTCTTGATGATTCCGGCCGGCTGCAGCGTGAGCGTCACATGGGTCTCTCCGGCGCCCGCCAGGCCGCCTTCGACGGTGTAGGCCACCGGTGGCGGGCCGTCGGTCGACGAGACGACCGGAATGGCGAAGCGGTTGCGCGCGTCAGCGGGAAGCAAGAAATCGCGAACGATACGCGACTGCCGCACCTCGTCGTTCCGCACTTCGGCGTAGCTTGTGACGCGCACCTCGGCAGGGTTGACGATGATCTTCGGCCGGCTCTTCGGATCGGCGGTCACGTACGCCCAGCGGTCGTGATACGTTCTGGTCGGATGCGGGAAAAGGTAGTAGTGGACGAACGCCGCCTGATCGAGGCTCTGGCGCGAGGTGCCGATCAGCGCGATCGGCTCGTGCGGTGGAACCCGCCGGCGGAGCGCTTCGACGTTCGCGTAGAACCCGGGCATGATCGCCTCACGCCGCTGTTCCCACGACAGCGGAAGCAGCCGGCGCGCGAGGCGGAGATCCCCCATCAGGCGCGGAAGCGACGGTATGGCGACCGACGCCAGGAGAACCGCCAGCAGTTCGCGCCGCATCACCTGACCGACAATTGTCATTCCGAGCCGCGGAGACGGCGAGGAATCCCCCTCGCTCCCGCGCGGGGGATCCTTCGCCGTCTGCGCGGCTCAGGATGACACATGCGGAATTGCGCTTTTCGGAATGCGAATGTTATCGATCAGGCGCGTTTTTCCGATGCGCACCGCGCCGGCCACGAGCAGATCGCGATGGAAATCGCGGGGACGACAAAAGGTCTCCGGATCGACGACCACGATGTAGTCGATCTTCACCTGCGGCGTTTCGGCGGCCATCGTGCGCATCAGCATCTCGATGGCCTCGACCTCCTCGATTCCGTGCGTCATGGCGTCCCTTCCCGCACGGAGCGCGCGGTGCAACGCTGTCGCCAGCGCGCGCTCCTCCGCCGAAAGATAGCTGTTGCGCGACGACATCGCCAGTCCGTCGGGTTCGCGAATCGTCTCTCCGAACACGAGCCGCACCGGCACGTCGAGATCGCGCACCATCCGCTCGATGACCGCGCACTGTTGCGCGTCTTTGCGCCCGAACACCGCGAGGTCGGGCTGCACGATGTGAAACAACTTCAGCACGATGGTGGCCACGCCGGCAAAATGTCCCGGCCGCCGCTCCCCTTCCAGCGGATCCGCCACGCCGCCGACGGTCACCGTGGTCATCGCTCCCGGCGGAACCATCTCCTCGACTACCGGGAGAAAGAGCAGATCGACCCCCTCCCGCTCGAGAAGCATTCGGTCGCGCCCTTCGTCGCGCGGGTAGCGCGCGAAATCTTCAGCCGGACCGAATTGCAGTGGATTGACGAAGATGGAGACGACGACGTAATCGGCACCGTGTTCGCGAGCCACACGGATCAGCGAAAGATGCCCTCCGTGGAGGAAGCCCATCGTCGGGACGAGGCCGATGGTTTTTCCCACGGCGCGCGCGGCCGCGATCGCACTTCGTGTTTCGTCGATGGTTCGCGCGGCGATCAATTTACTTTCGGCATCGGCACCACGACCGCGTCGCCGTACAACTTCTTCAGCTCCTCGGCGCCGTTCATGTGGAACGACTCCTTGGTCGCATCGGGGAAACGGCCGCTGCGCACGTCGTCCAGATAGCGCGCAATTGCCTCGCGCATCTGCTCGCCGACATTCGCGTAGCGGCGGACGAACTTCGGGCTGAGCTCGTCGTACATGCCGAGAAGGTCGTGAAAGACCAGGACCTGGCCGTCGCACGCCGGTCCGGCGCCGATGCCGATCGTCGGCACCGAGACCCGTTCGGTGATCATGGCCGCCAGTTCGGCAGGAACGCATTCCAGCACGATGGAGAAACATCCGGCGCGATCGAGGGCGATCGCTTCGCCCATCAGCCGGCGCGCATCATCGGCGTTCTTCCCCTGCAGCTTGAAGCCGCCGACCACGTTGACCGACTGCGGCGTCAGGCCGATGTGTCCCATGACCGGAATCTCGGCGTCGAGGATGGCTTCGACCGTCCGGATGCGCTGGGGCTTCCCCCCTTCGATCTTCACCGCGTGCGCGCCGGCGCGGATGAACTTCCCGGCATTCCGCACCGATTCCTCGATGGAGATGTGGTACGACAGGTACGGCATGTCGCCGACGATCAGCGCCCGCTGCGTGCCGCGCGCGACCGCGCGGGTGTGATGGATCATGTCGTCGACGGTGACGCTCAGCGTGTCGGGATAGCCGAGAACCACCATGCCGAGCGAGTCGCCGACGAGGATGATGTCCGTGCCCGCGGCGTCGGCGATCTTCGCGCCGGGATAGTCGTAGGCGGTGAGCATGCCGACGCGACGGGCGCGCTTCATCGCCTTCACCGCCGGCACGGTCACTCGTTTGATCTCTGTCATGAATGCCTCCTCGAGACCGAGGAGGAGGACGTAGGGCCGGCTCTCCAGCCGACCGGAGCCGCCTGAGAGGCGGCCCTACGTTCTTCCCGTCTCGGTCCTTTCTGTTTCAGGATCCAAGCGGTACGTAGTACTGCGTTCCCTTTTGCGCATTTCGAATCTGCTCCACGAGCTGATCGAAATGCGCTGGCGTGCTCACGAAATCGATCTCGTTCGTATTCACAACCAGCAATGGCGTTTCATCGTAGCGATAGAAGTAATGCGAATACGCCTCGCTCAGTTCCTGCAAATACTGCGGCGAGATCGATTTTTCATAGGCTCGCCCGCGCTTCCTGATGCGCTTGAGTAGTGTATCAAGATTCGCCTGCAGGTAAATGACCAGGTCGGGCCTGGGGACGGTCTCGTAGAGGAGATCGTACAGGCGGTTATAAATCATGAGCTCCGAATCGTCGAGCGTCAGATAGGCAAAGATCTTGTCCTTGGCAAAGGTGTAGTTGGCGAGGAGCAGCGAGGTGAACAGATCGCCCTGGGCGATGGAGCGCTGCTGGTCGTACCGCGAGAGGAGGAAAAAAAGCTGGCAGCGGAACGCAGCGCCGCGCTTGTCCTTGTAGAAGTCGTCGAGGAAGGGATTATCGACGTCCTCGAGGATCTTCGTCCCGCGGAAGCGCTTGGCGAGCAGGTTCGCCAGCGACGTCTTCCCGACGCCGATCGGACCCTCGATGGCGATGTGCTTCCAGGGAAGGGAGGGCATGCCTGGCAAGCATAAACGATGAACGATGAAGGATGAACGATGAACAAAGCTTCCGTTCATCGTTCATCGTTCCGCGTTCATCGTTTGTGGTACAAGGCCCGTCCGATGTTGTCTCTGGACACCTACCATCTCTCCAACGGCCTCCGGGTGGTCCTCAACGAGGACCATTCGGCTCCCCTCGTGGCCATCAATCTCTGGTACCACGTGGGATCGAAGAACGAGCGGCCGGGGCGGACGGGGTTTGCCCACCTGTTCGAGCACATGCTCTTCTCCGGTTCGGAGCACGTCGGCAACAATGAGCACTTTCGCTACGTGCAATCGGTCGGCGGCGTACTGAACGGCACCACGTTCTTCGATCGTACAAATTACTTTGAAATATTACCATCACAATATTTGGCACTCGGTTTGTGGCTGGAATCCGACCGCATGGGCTTCTTTCTCCCCGCTCTGACGCAGGACAAGCTCAACATCCAGCGCGAGGTGGTCAAGGAGGAGCGGCGGCAGCGCTACGACAACGTGCCGTACGGCACGGCCTTCGAGCGCCTGCTGCACCTGGCCTACGATCCCCAGTACTCATACCACTGGCCGACCATCGGCTCGATGGACGACCTCACCGCCGCGTCGCTGGACGACGTGCGCGACTTCTTCAGCACCTGGTACCGTCCCGACAACTGCGTGCTGACCGTGACCGGCGACTTCGTGCGTGCCGAGGCGAAGGATCTCATCAAACGATACTTCGCCGATGTCGTTCCCGGCTCATCGTTTCCGCCGTTCGATCTGGTCCGCAAGGAAACACGAAGCGAACGCCGTGAGGTCTTTCCGGCGCGCGTGCCCCTCTCGCGCATCTACCGCCTCTACCACCTCCCGCGGATGGGGCACCACCACTGGATCTGCGCAGACCTGCTGTCGACGGTTCTGACGTCGGACAAAGCGAGCCGCCTGGAAAAGGCGCTGGTCTACGAACAACAGATCGCCACGGACGTCGCCGCGTACGTGCTGCCGACCGAGGCGACGGGAATGATGATGCTGCAGGCAACGGCGAAAGAAGATGTGCCCATCGAGCAGGTGGAGCGGGCCATCGATGACGAGCTGGAACGGCTGGTCAACGGCGGGATTTCCGAGGACGAACTGACGCGCGCCAAGAACCGCGCCGAAGTCGATTTCGCGCACCAGCTTGAAAACTACGACTCGCGCGCCGATCTGATCGGCATGCTGGCTACCTACTTCGACGACCCGAATCGGATCAACACGTGGATGGTTCCGTACCGCGAGGCAACGACCGCGGATCTCGTTCGTGTCGCCAGAGAGTATCTGGTGCCCGAAAACCGCGTCACCAGCACGTTTGTGCCAGACAAATGAATTTCGAATGTCGAATGAAGAATTAAGAATGAAGAATCACGCGCCAGCCCATACAGATTCTTCATTCTTCATTCGAAATTCTTCATTCGAAATTCGAAATTCTTAGTTCTAAAATCGCTCGAACATACGAAATGCCAAAACCAATCGACCGCTCCTCCGCCCCTCCTCCCGGCCCGCCTCGGCCGTATCACTTTCCGCGCGTTGCGCGAAAGACGCTCGAGAACGGGCTGCAGATTCTCGTCGCCGAGAATCATGCCGCGCCGCTGGTGGCGCTGCGCGTCCTAGCCTGTTCCGGCGCCGATCGTGATCGCGCCGAGCTGGCGGGCCTGGCGTTGATGACCACCGAGCTGCTCGACGAAGGGGCCGGCGAACGCGACGCCATCGGCCTTGCCGAAGATCTCGGTCTCCTCGGAGCTTCGCTGGCCACCGGAACGGATTGGGACGCGTCGTACATCACCATCGACGTGCTCAGCCGGAATTTCGCCCCGGCGATGGAGATCCTGGCCGATGTCTCCCGGCGGCCGATGCTCCCCCCCTCCGCGCTGCAGCGCGTGCGCAGCGAGCGCCTGATGGAGCTGCTGCAGCAGCGCGAAGAGCCGGCGGCCATTGCCGCCAAGCGGTTTTCGAATCTGCTGTACGGAAGCGGCACGTACGGCAACTCGGTGATCGGCACGGCGGACTCAGTGTCGCGGCTGCGCATCGAGGACGTACGCCGCTTCTACGCCGAAAACTTCATTCCCAACAACGCCGCGATCGTCATCGCCGGCGACATCGACGCGCGAGGAGCCATCGACCAGATCACGCGTCTCTGGTCCGATTGGAAGCGCGGCCCCGAGCCGCAGCGCCCGGCGATCACACCGGCATCGATCGAAGCCTCACGGATCTATCTCATCGACCGGCCGAACGCGGTGCAGTCGGAAATTCGCGTCGGCCACCTCGGCGTGCCGCGCAGCTCCGGAGACTACTTCCCACTCACGGTCATGAATGCGCTCCTCGGCGGACTGTTCAATTCACGGATCAACCTCAATCTGCGCGAGCGCCACGGCTACACCTACGGCGCGCGCTCCGCCTTCGCCTTCCGCCGGCAGGCGGGGCCGTTCGTGGTCAGCGCGCCGGTGCGCAACGAGGTCACACGCGAATCGCTGGAAGAGGTCTTCAACGAGCTGCGGCGGATTAGAACCGGCAACATCGAGCAGCGCGAGCTGGACGACACGAAGAACTACCTCGCGGGAGTCTTTCCGGCGACCGTGCAGAGCTCGAGCGATATCGCAGGACGCCTGCTGGATATGGAGCTGTACAAC